>NZ_MJGW01000008.1:0-156685 GCF_001865025.1 Plantibacter sp. MMLR14_011 | reverse complement strand
TGCTGCTGCACCGGCTCCCGCTGCTGCACCGGCACCTGCTACTGCTCCGGCACCTGCTGCTCCCGCTGCTCCGGCACCTGCCGCCGCTTCGACGCCCGCCGCCGGCGGGGTCGTCAACTCCGGCTACGTCACGCCGCTGGTGCGTCGTCTCGCCAACCAGCACGGGGTCGACCTCAGCACGGTCACCGGCACCGGTGTCGGCGGACGTATCCGCAAGGAAGACGTCCTGCAGGCTCAGAGCGCCGATGGCGCCACGGAGTCGCCCGCTGCTCCGACCGTCCAGGTCTCCGAGCTGCGTGGCACGAGCAAGGCCATGTCGCGTCTGCGCAAGGTCGTCGCCGAGCGCGCCGTCGCTTCGATGCAGGGCACCGCCCAGCTGACGAGCGTCGTCGAGGTCGACGTCACGAAGGTCGCGGCACTCCGCACGGCCGTCAAGGACGAGTTCCTCGCCAAGACCGGCAACAAGCTGTCGTTCCTGCCGTTCTTCGCCCTTGCTGCCAGCGAGGCGCTCCAGACGTACCCGATCATCAACGCCACCGTCGACGGCGACCAGATCGTGTACCCGGAGACGGAGAACCTCGCGATCGCCGTGGACACCGAGCGTGGCCTGCTGACGCCGGTCATCCGCAACTCGGGCTCCAAGTCGATCGCCGAGCTCGGCGCCGAGATCGCCGACCTCGCGCAGCGCACCCGCGACAACAAGCTGCAGCCCGATGAGCTCTCGGGCGGCACGTTCACGCTGACCAACACCGGTTCGCGCGGCGCACTGTTCGACACCCCGATCGTGTTCCTGCCGCAGTCGGCGATCCTCGGTACGGGTATCGTCACGAAGAAGCCGGTCGTCGTGACGGTCGACGGTGCAGACGCGATCGCGATCCGTTCGACGGTCTACCTCGCGCTGAGCTACGACCACCGCATCATCGACGGCGCGGACGCTGCACGCTTCCTCGTCCAGGTGAAGAACCGCCTCGAAGCAGGCGACTTCCGCGGCTCGCTCGGGATCTGATCCCGAACCGACCGCACCGTGTCCACCGCCTCACCCGGCGGTGAACACCTCTCGCAGACGCCAGCCCGTCTCGCCCCTCACCACGAGGAGCGTGACGGGCTGTCGTCGTCCTGCGGTGGCGTCGTTCGTCTCGGACGGCTCGGCCGTGCCGCGAAGGACCGCCGCGTCGCCCTGACGGTCGACGAGGTCCAGACTCGCCGCATCGATCGAGCCGATCCCGACACCGAGGTGCTCGTCGTCGTCGAACGGGGACCCGCGTTCGACGGAGTCCCAGACGCACCCCTCCTCCCCCGTCGTGCGGCACTCATCACGTCGACGGACGAGCTCGCGGGCCGCGGCCGCCGGATCGTCACCGGTGACCACGTCGACGTCGCCGGCTTCGTCCGCCGCTGACGTCGGTGTCTCCACCGGTGGCGCGACCGTCGTGACCGCCGCGGACGCCGGGCCGCCCGGACCGGCCGGCGTCGGTGCGATCGCGGTGCTCGGGTCTTCGGACGGCAGGAACACCATCGCCGCCGACACCAGTGCCGCTGCCGCGCCTGCCGCTCCGATCATGAGTCGACGACGTCTCGGGCCGGTGTCGACGGACAGCGTCGAGCCGGTGGCCGCGGCCCGGGTACCTCGCCCGGGTCGCCAAGCCAGACGGCGGCGCAGCCGCGACACAGGATGCCGCGACAGACGCCTCGATTCGACCGCGGCTCGTCGGGTCGGCGGGAGCGGAGCGGCCCGCTGCGCGCGATCGGCGGAAGCACGGATGACATCGGCAGGCGATGCGGACGACGAATCGACCCGGTCGAGCAGGACCGGGAGCGGTCGTGCCAGGGCGTGGATCCGCTGTTGCAGTCGATTGGCGATCTCGTGGTCGGCGAGTTCATCCACGACGTCGGCCCAGGCCACGGTCGTGGGGGCTTCATCGGGGTCGGTCGCCTGCAGGACACCGTCCATGAGCCCTGCGAACGCCGTCCAATCGGCGGCGAACGCCGGCGCGGTGCGTCCGAGCCCACCATCGATGCTCTGTTGGTCCACGGGAGCTGCGCTCGACCACCCGGAGAGGACCGGTCGGCCATCGTCGGCGAAGCGCACGGCCGAAGCGCTGATCGACCCGTGACTGATCCCGGAGAGGTGCGCCGCGCGGATGGCGTCGACCAGCGGTGCCAGGATCGTGACGGCCTCACCGGGAGCGATCGACTCCCGGCGGCGCAGCAGTTCTCCCAACGTGCCGCCAGCGAGCCGCTCGACCAGCAGGCACGGGAGGCCGGTGGGATCCTCGGCGACGTCGACGAGTCTCACGATGTGCGGGTGGTCGAGTCGGGACAGGATGGCCGCGCGACGCCAGATGTCGCGTTCGGCGGCGTCGGCCCTCGCTCGGAGCAGCACGGCGTCGCCCGCCGGGGAGGCCTGGTCGGTACGCCCTCCGTGCGCGGAGCCGGCGTGGGCGAGCACCGTCGAGTAGGCCGTCCACTCCCGGCCCTCACCCAGGCACCGGACGAGACGACGGCCGGCCACTCGGGTCGTGGTCGCGGACGGGTCTGGCAGTGTTTCCATAGCTCGATCCTCCGACGCGGAGTCCCGTCCGACGGCGTCGGCGCACGCGGCTGTGGACAAGGTCCCCGCGTCACCGGCCTGTGGAGCAGAACGCAGCATCAGGACCCTCCGTCACCGGCTATCCTGGGAGCATGGCTCAGAAGGACGCGCCCCCGGCGGCGCAGAAGGAACCAGGGCGGATCAAGCAGCTCTGGCAGGTGTTCCAGCTCACCCGTCGCCACGACAAGGCGGCGCAGTGGTTGATGCTCGGCGGCTTCATCCTGCCGGTGCTCATCGGTGTCGCGGTCGCACTGCTGTTCTCGGCGGGCAACATCTTCGCGCTCGTCATGTGGATCATCGCGGGTGTGCTCGCCGGTATCCTCGCGGCCCTGTTCATCCTCACCCGGCGCGCGGACAAGGTCGTCTACACGCAGATCGAGGGTCGGCCGGGCGCGGTGGGCCAGGTGCTCCGCGCTGCTCCGCGCTCGTGGCAGACCAGCGAGATGCCCGTCGCCGTGAACCCGAAGACCCAGGACGCGATCTACCGGGCCGTCGGCCGCGGTGGCGTCGCACTGATCGCCGAAGGACCCCGATCGCGGACCTCACGCCTGCTCGAGGACGAGAAGCGCAAGGTCACCCGCATCCTCCCGAACGTGCCGATCACGGTGTTCCACGTCGGGCCCGACGCCGACTCGGTGCAGCTCCGTCAGCTCTCCGGCGCCCTCCGGAAGGTGAAGAAGTCCTTGACCAACCCCGAGGTGCTCGCGGTCAGCAACCGTCTGTCCTCCTTCGGTACGCAGCTCCCCATCCCGAAGGGTGTCGACCCGATGCGGGTCCGCCCGCAGCGCGCGCGCTGACCCACCGGCACCGCTCGGAACACTTCGCGGTGTCGGAACGACGGCCGCCCTCCTGACGGAGGGCGGCCGTTCGCGGTTCCGGCTGCGTTCAGCGCACCCGCAGGAGCACCGTGCCGGCCACTTTGTCGTGGAAGCCACGCTGGTCCGAATCCCAGACGAGCGCCGGAACGACCACGCAGAGGAGCACGGTTCGCACGGCCGGCCGCCAGAGCCCGACCCACCCGCCGGTCAACGGCATCAGACGCATCCCGCAGAGGCGATGGCCGAGACTGCCGCCGATGGTCGGGATGAACACGAACTGCATGATGGCGAAAATCACGAGTGTCGCGGTGGCGTCGTAGGCGAAGAACGCGACCGAGAGGACGACCGCCACGGCCCAGTCGATGACGAGCGCGGTGATCCGCCGACCGACCCGCGCGACCGATCGGACGCCGCTCTCCGGGAGTCCCAGGCGTTCACCGGGGAAGGCGCTGGGAGGAAGCTCTCCGAAGGTCCGTGGATTCTGCGGGGTGTGGGGCACTGTGCCATTCTATTCGGGCGGGGATTCTCGTAACATCCACGAAACATGGGTGTCATGGTGGGGTAACCCCCTCCCCGTAGTCTCACAGATGGCTGCGCTGTGCAGCCTCCCTGTACCAACCCCATTTGGAGCCATTCACATGTTCAGTGATTCTTCCGAAGTGCTCAAGTTCATCAAGGACACCGATGTCAAGTTCCTCGACATCCGCTTCACGGACCTTCCCGGCGTGCAGCAGCACTTCAACATCCCGGCCAGCACCGTCGACGAGGAGTTCTTCACCGTCGGCCAGCTCTTCGATGGTTCGTCCATCCGTGGCTTCGCCAACATCCACGAGTCGGACATGCAGCTCATCCCGGATGTCTCCACCGCTTACATCGACGCCTTCCGTGCCGAGCGCACGCTCATCATGGTGTTCGACATCTACAACCCCCGCAACGGCGAGATCTACTCCAAGGACCCGCGTCAGGTCGCCAAGAAGGCTGAGAAGTACCTCGCCTCGACCGGCATCGCCGACACCGCGTTCTTCGCCCCCGAGGCCGAGTTCTACATCTTCGACGACGTCCGCTACGAGGTGAACCAGCACTCGAGCTTCTACTCGGTGGACTCCGAAGAGGGAGCCTGGAACACCGGCCGCGCCGAAGAGGGCGGCAACCTCGGCAACAAGACCCCGTACAAGGGTGGCTACTTCCCCGTCAGCCCCGTCGACAAGCAGGCAGACCTCCGCGACGACATCAGCCTCAAGCTGATCGACGCCGGCCTCATCCTCGAGCGTGCGCACCACGAGGTGGGCACCGGCGGCCAGGCTGAGATCAACTACCGCTTCGACACCATGGTCGCCGCGGCGGACGACATCCTCAAGTTCAAGTACATCGTGAAGAACACGGCCGAGCTGTGGGGCAAGACCGCGACCTTCATGCCGAAGCCGCTCTTCGGCGACAACGGCTCGGGCATGCACACGCACCAGTCGCTGTGGAGCGACGGCAAGCCGCTCTTCTACGACGAGAACGGCTACGGCGGCCTCTCCGACCTCGCCCGCTGGTACATCGGCGGCCTGCTGAAGCACGCCCCGGCCGTCCTGGCGTTCACGAACCCGACGGTGAACTCGTACCACCGCCTGGTCCCCGGCTTCGAGGCTCCCGTCAACCTGGTCTACTCGGCCGGTAACCGCTCGGCGTCGATCCGTATCCCGATCACGGGCACGAACCCGAAGGCCAAGCGCATCGAGTTCCGCGCGCCCGACGCGTCCGGCAACCCGTACCTCGCGTTCGCCGCTCAGCTGATGGCGGGCCTCGACGGCATCAAGAACCGCATCGAGCCGCACGAGCCCGTCGACAAGGACCTCTACGAGCTTCCCCCCGAGGAGGCCAAGAACATCCCGCAGGTGCCCGCATCGCTCGGCGCTGCGCTCGAGGCGCTCGAGGCGGACCACGAGTTCCTCCTCGCCGGCAACGTCTTCACGCCGGAGCTCATCGAGACCTGGATCCAGTACAAGCGCGAGAACGAGATCAAGCCGCTGGCCCAGCGCCCGCACCCGTTCGAGTTCGAGCTCTACTACGGCGTCTGACGACCCCTGCTGCACCGCGAACCGCCCGCCATCCTCTCGGATGGCGGGCGGTTCCGTGTTGTGGTCGACGCGATCGGCTCAGATGCCGTAGAAGCCGAGCTCGAAGACCGTCCGGGCGCGCCGGGTGGCCGCGAGGTAGTCCTGTTCCAGGAGACTCGCCGATCCGGTCGGGTACTCCAGGAGTCGCGCCACGCCTTCGAGCTGTTGTCGGTCGCTCGGCAGCACGTCCTGCGTCTTGTTCAACCACAGCGTCATGGCCGAGCGGATCCGCGACGCGAGGATCCAGGCCTCTCGGAGTCGTTCGGCGGACTCCCGATCGACGAGATCCGCCTCCACCGCCGCGTCGAGCGCTCGGAGCGTCGAGGTGGTGCGCAACGATGGCACCGCCGCACCGTGCTCGAGCTGGAGGAGCTGCACGAACCACTCGACGTCGCTGAGCGAGCCGCGCCCGAGCTTCAGGTGTCTCGTCGGGTCGGCGCCCTGCGGCAGCCGCTCGTTCTCGACGCGTGCCTTGATCCGCTTGACCTCGCGGACGGACTGCTCGCTGATCGCGGCTGGGTAACGGACCGTGTCCGCCACCTCGGTGAACGCCTCGACGAGCTCGGTGTCGCCCACCACCCCGGCGGCGCGGAGCAGCGCCTGCGCCTCCCAGGTGAGGGACCAGCGCGCGTAGTAGTTCCGGTAGGAGTCGAGGGAGCGCACGAGTGGACCGTTCTTCCCCTCGGGACGGAGGTCGAGGTCGAGGTCGAGCGGGAGCCGGGCGTCCTCGCTCAGACGCTTGAGCTCTGCGGCGATCGCTCCGGCCTGGCGCTGTGCATCCTGGGTGTCGACCCCGTCCTTCGGACGGAACACGTAGAGGACGTCGAGGTCCGAACCGAGTCCGAGCTCTGCGCCGCCGTAGCGGCCCATGGCGATGATGGCGAACTCGATGTCCGCGCCGAGGCCGCCGATGCGTCTGACGGCGCCGAGGAGCCCTGCGAGCGTCGCCGACGACACGTCCGTCAGTCCGGCGGCGAGGCCCTGCACGTCCAGCATGCCGACGGTCGACGACATCGCCAGCCGGAGGACTTCGCGTCGCCGTACCGCTCGGATGGCGGCGGCTGCGGTGTCCGGTGAGTCGTGTCGTCTGAGGATGGCGGCGATCTCCTCACCGAGCGCGGTCGACGATCGCGGCAGGAGGTCCTCGTCTCCGGCGAGCCAAGCGGCCGACTCGGGGATGCGGTCCATGAGCTCTCCGATGAACCGGGACCCCGAGAGGACCCGTGTGAGCCGCTCGGCCGCGCCTGAGGAGTCGCGGAGCATCCGCAGGAACCAGTGCGACTCGCCGAGGGACTCGCTGAGCCGCCGGAACGCGAGCAATCCGTAGTCGGGATCAGCGCCGTCCGCGAACCAGCCGAGCATGACGGGGAGCAGATGCCGCTGGATGTTGGCGCGCCGCGACACGCCGGCGGTGAGCGCCCCGATGTGGGCGAGCGCGCCGCGGGGGTCGACGAAGCCGATCGCCGCGAGTCGCGCCTCCGCCTGACCGCTCGTCAGACTCAGACCGCTCTCGGGCAAGGCCGCGACCGCCGAGAGCAGCGGCCGGTAGAACAACCGCTCGTGCAGCTGCCGGACACCGTGTTTCGTGGTCTCCCATCGCGTGACGAGGGCCTGTGCGGTCGTCGCGAGCGTGCTCGACCGGGCCAGGGATCGGAGGGACGGCTCGTCGCGCGGCATCATGTGCGTGCGCTGCAGTCGCGTCAGCTGCAGGCGGTGTTCGAGCACGCGCAGCAGGCGGTAGTCATGAGCGAACTCCTGCGCCTCGGCGCGACCGATGTACCCGGCGGTCGCGAGGCCGTCGAGGGCGGCGAGGGTGCCGCGTTGATGCACGGAGTCGTCGAGCTGTCCGTGGACGAGCTGGAGCAGTTGCACCGTGAACTCGATGTCGCGGAGCCCGCCCGGGCCGAGCTTCAGTTGGTAGTGGACGTCTTCCGCGGGGATGTGTTCGGTGACCCGTTCGCGCATGCGCTGGACCGACTCGACGAACCCCTCGCGGGACGCACTCCCCCACACCTTCGGCTGCACCGCCTCGATGTAGCGGGCGCCGAGCTCGGGATCGCCGGCGAGGGCCCGTGCCTTGAGGAGCGCCTGGAACTCCCAGCTCTTCGCCCAGCGGTCGTAGTACACGAGATGCGACTCGAGCGTGCGGACGAGGGCGCCGGCCTTCCCCTCCGGGCGGAGGTTCGGATCGACCTCCCACAGGCTCGGTTCGAGACCCGCCTGTCCGAGACCGCGCATGGTGAGGACCGCGAGCCGGGTGGCGATCTCGACGGCACGCCCGTTGTCGAGCCCGTCCTCGCCGTCGCCCGAACCCTCACCGACGAAGATGACGTCGACGTCGGAGACGTAGTTCAGCTCCCGTGCGCCCGCCTTGCCCATGCCGATGATGGCGAAGCGGGTGGCCGCGACCTCCTCGCGCGGGTACACGCCGGGACCCCTCGGGCCGCTCGTCTGCGTGCGCGCGACGGCGATGGAGGCCTCCAACGCACCGGCAGCGAGGTCGGAGAGGGCACTGGCCACCCGGTCGAGCACGACGATCGGATCCGGGGCGCAGAGGTCGAAGAGGGCGACCTCGGCGAGCAGTCGTCGGTAGACCACGCGGATCGCGTCCCAGGCCGGCTCCTCGACCATCGCGGCGAAGCCGTCCTCGGCGCCGACGCTCGCGAGCAGTTCGTCGCGCGCCTCCTGCAGCGTCGGGACGCGGGTGACGGGCAACTCGAACACCGACAGCTGGTCGGGGTGGCGGAGGAAGAAGTCGATGAACCCCTGCGAGGCGCCGAACAGTCGGAACAGCCGCTCGGCCGAGGCCTGATCCGCCAGAAGGGCTGAGAGCTCGTCGGGTGACTTCCGACCGACCATCAGCACACCGACCAGCGCGGCGTCGGGGTCGGCCGCGACGGCGAAGGACGGAGACAGCGACGCCGGGTCGAGTCGGACGAGCTCCGCGAGCTCGTCCAGCCGGTCACGGGCCTCACCCAGACCGGTGAACCCGAGTCGGGCGAGCGTGCTCAGGGAGATGTTCTCGCGGACCATACGACCGACCGGTCCCCTCGTCTAGAGCATCTCCAGGTTGCTGGACAACTCGAAGGGGGTCACCTGGGCCCGGTACTCGTGCCATTCCTGTCGCTTGTTCAGCAGGACGTAGTTGAACACCTGCTCCCCGAGCGTCTCCGCCACGAGTTCGGAACCCTCCATGAGGCTGACGGCGCGATCCAGGCTGGCGGGCAGCGCATTGTATCCCAGCGCCCGACGCTCGGTGTCGGAGAGCGTCCAGACGTTGTCCTCGGCCTCCGGCGGGAGCTCGTAGCCCTCCTCGATGCCCTTCAGCCCAGCGGCGAGCATGAGCGAGAAGGCGAGGTACGGGTTGGCCGCGGAGTCGATGGCGCGGTACTCGACCCGAGCGCTCTGACCCTTGTTGGGCTTGTAGAGCGGCACGCGCACGAGTGCCGAGCGGTTGTTGTGGCCCCAGCAGACGAAGCTCGGAGCCTCGGACAGCTTGTTCGGCCCGACGCCACCCCAGAGTCGCTTGTAGGAGTTCACGAACTGGTTCGTCACCGCGGTGATCTCCGGAGCGTGCGTCAGGAGTCCGGCGATGAACTGCCGGCCCGTCTTCGAGAGCTGGTACTGCGCACCCGCCTCGTAGAAGGCGTTCGAGTCACCCTCGAACAACGACATGTGCGTGTGCATGCCGCTGCCGGGCTGGTGGACGAGCGGCTTCGGCATGAACGTCGCGTAGACGCCCTGCTCGATCGCCACCTCCTTCACGACGGTGCGGAAGGTCATGATGTTGTCGGCCGTCGTCAGGGCGTCGGCGTATCGCAGGTCGATCTCGTTCTGGCCGGGACCCGCCTCGTGGTGGCTGAACTCGACGGAGATCCCGAGGTCTTCGAGCATCCGGACGGAACGTCGACGGAAGTCATGAGCGGTGCCACCGGGGACGTTGTCGAAGTAGCCCGCGGAGTCGACCGGTTCCGGTCCGTCGACGCCGTACTGCGAGGACTTCAGCAGGTAGAACTCGATCTCGGGGTGCGTGTAGAACGTGAACCCCATGTCTGCGGCCTTCGCCAGGGTGCGCTTCAAGACGTTCCGCGGGTCGGCGACGGCGGGCTGGCCGTCGGGCGTCGTGATGTCGCAGAACATGCGCGCCGTCGGGTCGATCTCGCCGCGCCACGGCAGGATCTGGAAGGTCGTCGGATCGGGGTGGGCCAGGAGGTCCGACTCGTAGGAGCGGCTGAGCCCCTCGATCGCCGATCCGTCGAAGCCGAGGCCCTCGGAGAACGCGCCTTCCACTTCGGCCGGGGCGATCGCGACGGACTTCAGGGTCCCGACGACATCGGTGAACCACAGCCGGACGAACTTGACGCCCCGCTCCTCGATCGTGCGGAGAACGAAGTCGCGCTGCTTATCCATCTGCCCCTCTTCCTTCGGCCGGCGGCCCGTGTCTAGGCTACTGGCTCCGTCCCCGTTCCCGCTCATCAGCGCGCGCCGGGCGTGGGCGATCCACGGCTCACCACCAGGCGAGGACGAAGAGTGCGGTCCAGCCGGCCGTCGCCGCCCACAGCAGCGAGAGTGCGGCGATCCGTAGTCGTGATCCACGGTGGGCCCCTTGCCAGACGGGCACCAGCCCGAGGCAACTCACGAGGAGGGCGATGGAGAGCCACGGCAAGGCGGCGGGCACCCCGACGAGCGCGATCGCCGGACTCGAGGTGGCCGCACGGACGAGCACGACGGCTCCGCCGATCGCCCACGTCGCTCCGAACACCGGAGCGATCCCCAGCAGGAGACCGTCTTGCACCGGCTGGCGCCGAAGCGCCTGGGTGATCAACCGGTAGCCCCACGCCACGGACCATCCGATGGTCACGAGCCCGAACAGGATGGGCAGCACCAGCAGCGACCACCCGCCACCGGCGTCCGACGAGGTCTGCTGGGCCCATCGCGGGCTCGCCGCGACATCGGCTCGATCGACGACGGCGACGGCCGCGTCGTCGGCGTCGCAGAGCGCCGCCCGATAGCTCGCCGGATCGCTGAGCCACGCACGCATCGCGACCCGTGCGCACGCACTGCTGGCCGATGGGACGGCTCCCGACCCGGGGAAGACCGCCACGAGCGCGTCCGCCGTGCCGCCGGCGACGGGGCCGGCGAGGGCGGCTGCCTGTTCCGGGGCGCCGAGCACGAAGACCGACGTCCCGATCGCGCCCGGCGGCGGCGTCGCACCCACGGCGAACGAGGAGCAGGCAGCGGCCGCGACGTCCTCCAGCAGCGTCGTCGTGGTGACCTCCGCGTCCGAGCGTTCGGCGGCCCCGGGCCAGCCGGTCGTCGAACACCCGAGCACGCGGTCGAGGATGCCGCCGGAGTCGCCCAGCCGGGCGATCGCATCGTTCGCCACGGGATCCAGCACCGTGCTGTCGCCGTCCGCGATCGAGCTCAGGAGCACCGGGAGTGCCGCCTGGGCGATGGGTTCGGACAACGCGTGTGAGGCGATCGCCAAGAGCGCGTCGCCACCGAGGGTGATCGCGTGCGCGCCGGAGGTGCGGTGCGGTGCGGCGACGAGCGCATCGGTGGCGGCGGTGAGGATCCCGGCGGAACGTGTCGGCTCGCTCGGCGCGGTGTCCGGGGTCGCGGACTCCGGTTCCTCAGCGGCGGCGGCCTGTGGTGCCGCCGGCACGGACGGGACGGTGCCCTGCGGCTCGACGCGCGCACGGACGACGGCCAGGGCGGCCGCCACACCGCCTGCGGAGACGATCCCGGGTGCACCCAGGTCGGGGCCGTCGAGGACGACGCCGTCGACACCACCCGGATCGACGTCGGGGGCCGCGAGGGCCACGCCGGCCGACGTGCCCACGGCCAGGATGGTCCAACGCGCGTAGCCCAGCTGCTGCCGCAGGTCGCGGAGGTCCGCAGCCGCGGGGGCGACGCCGAAGTCGCTCGGCACGACGCCGTCCTCCTGCCAGGACGCGGTGCAGGACGCGAAGGCCGCGTCGACCGCGGCGACGCGGGCTGCACGGTCCCCATGAGCCCCGAGCGAAGCGCGGATGGCTGCGTTCGCCGGCGCGCAGTCGAGCGACGGTGTGGCGTCGAGACCGCCCCGGCGTTCGACGAACACCACGTCGCGGTCAGCGGCCAGCCCGTCCTCGACCGCGAGCCGCTGGATGTCGAGCGACGAGAGCGCCGACCCACCGGCGAGGTAGACGAGCGGCGGTCGTCCGGTCTCGAGGGCGGCCGGTACGAGCACGTACGGCAGGGTCGCCTCCGCCGAGTCCGGCACCGTGCGCGACAGAGGCACCGTCAACACACCGCAGCGGGAACCACCGGGGACCGTTGTGACGCACTCGGCTGCGGTGACCTCGGTGGCGACCATCGGCGCTGCAGCGGCCGGCGATGTCGGCATCAGCAGGAGTCCGAGGGTGAGGGCCGCGACGGCACCTCGTCCGACGGCGATCGGTCGACTCCGCGGACGGTCGATCCTGTGCATGTTCCCCCCGCTCGAGCTTCATCGCTCGGCCCATCCTGGCGGATCGCACCACGCCTGCGGAAGAGGGCAGACCCGCAATCCGCTCGCGACGCGACCCGGGTGGCTCACTCCTCGGCAGCCTCGTCGGCGTCCCACTTCGCGCTGTTGGCGCGGAGTCGCTCGAGTGCGTGCGAGGCCTCCGCAGCCGTCTCGAAGGGACCGACGCGGTCCACGACACTCGACTCGAAGCCGAACTCGACCTGGCCGGTCTTCGTGTTGTACCAGTACTGCTCGGATGGTTCCTTCGCCACGGCGCGTCTCCCCTGCTCGGTTAGGCTTGATCCTATGCCTTTCGACACCGCAGGTCACCTGGTCCCCGGTCGCGTCGGCCGCCCCCGATCGGTGCCGGAGACGATCGTCCGCCCCGAGTACGTCGGCCGCGCCGCACCGGCCACCGACACCCGGGGCGACCTGTATTCGGCTGAGGAGATCGAACGCATCCGGGTCGCCGGGACCATCGCCGCCGATGCGATCCAGGCCGTCGGTGCGGCGGTCCGTCCCGGGGTGACCACCGATGAACTGGACGCCATCGGACACGCGTTCGTCATCGGTGCGGGCGCCTATCCGTCGACGCTCGGGTACCGCGGCTACCCCAAGTCGATCTGCAGCTCGGTCAACGAGGTCGTCTGCCACGGCATCCCCGACGACACCGCCTTGCGCGAGGGCGACCTCGTGAACATCGACATCACCGCCTACCTCGACGGCGTGCACGGCGACAGCAACGTGACCTTCCTCGTCGGCGACGTCGCCGACGACACACGGCTCCTCGTCGAGCGCACCCGGGAAGCCCTCAACCGAGGCATCAAGGCCGTCGCCCCAGGTCGGCAGATCAACGTCATCGGTCGTGCGATCGAGTCCTACGCGAAGCGGTTCGGGTACGGCGTCGTCCGCGACTTCACGGGCCACGGCGTCGGCCGGTCCTTCCACTCCGGGTTGATCGTCCCCCACTACGACGCCGCGCCGCTGTACGACACGGTGATGGAGCCGGGCATGGTGTTCACGATCGAGCCGATGCTCACGATCGGTTCCCAGGACTGGGAGCAATGGGATGACGACTGGACGGTAACGACGCGCGACCGGTCACTCACCGCACAGTTCGAGCACACGCTCGTCGTCACCGAACGCGGGGCCGAGATCCTCACGCTTCCGAGCCCGATCGACACCGACGCAGCGCCCGCGGCGCTCTAGGCTGGACGCATGACGAACGCAGCTTCCCGGTCCGCCGTCGGCATCGATATCGGAGGGACCGGCATCAAAGGTGCGGTCGTCGACCTCACGACCGGTGCCCTCCTCACCGATCGGGTGAAGATCCCCACGCCGAAGGGTGGCGAGCCGAAGGACATCGTCGTGACGGTGCGCCAGGTGCTCGAGCAGCTCTCCCCGGCCTCGGACGGACTCCCGCTCGGCGTCTGCTTCCCCGCGATCGTCCGCAACGGCCGGACGATGTCCGCGGCGAACGTCTCCGACGCCTGGATCGGCCTCGAAGCCGAGCAGCTGTTCGAGCAGGGCCTCGGGCGTGAGATCACCTTCGTGAACGACGCCGACGCGGCCGGGTACGCCGAGACCGAGTTCGGCGCGGCCAAGGGCGCCAGCGGCCTCACGATCCTGACGACGCTCGGCACCGGCATCGGCACGGCGCTCATCTACAACCGCACGTTGATCCCGAACGCGGAACTCGGACACCTGGAGATCGACGGCAAGGACGCCGAGACGCGGGCGTCCTACGCGGTCAAGGAGCGCGAGGACCTGAGCTGGGAGAAGTGGGCCAAGCGCCTCCAGAAGTACTACGAGCGCCTCGAGTTCCTCTTCTCACCAGATCAGTTCGTGGTGGGCGGCGGCGTGTCCAAGCACGCGGACCACTTCCTGCCGCTGCTGAAGCTCGACACCCCGATCATCCCTGCCGTGCACCGCAACAACGCGGGCATCCTCGGCGCAGCCGCTCTCGCCGCCGGCCCCGCCGAACGCATCGCCTGAGCGCTGCGGGCGCGCTCTGGCGATTCCGTCGCGGCGCCCGGCGTTGAGTGTCAACGGGTCGACCGGTACGCCGGGTTCCGTCCCACGCTTGCGCGGGTGTCGCAGTACGGCTCGACGCAGTCGCGGCCGTGCTGGGGTGTGAACGGGTCGACCGGTACGCCGGGTTCTGTCCCACGCTCTCGCGTTTGGACGGCCATCTCTCTCGGGACGACGTTGCCGCCGCCCTCTAGCGGTCTACCCGGGAACTTGGCGAGCAGCCTCAGCGTTCCCTGTTGACCTTGCTCCGGACGAGGTTTACCGAGCCGACCGGGTCACCCCGGTCGCTGGTGGGCTCTTACCCCACCGTTTCACCCTGACCGTGGTCGCCCACGGCGGTCTGTTCTCTGTGGCACTGTCTCGCGGGTCACCCCGGGTGGGTGTTACCCACCGCCCTGCTCTGTGGAGCCCGGACGTTCCTCGGCACCGACACCCGGAGGTCTCGGTGACGCGACCGTCTGGCCGGCCCGTTCACGGAGACGAGTCTACCGGCCCGTGACAGCGGCCGCGGACCGCCGGTGTCGTGCAGCCCGCGTCCGACTCAGATGAGGCCTGACTCGTCCGTCCGGACGACGATCGCGGCGCACTCGGGGCACTGCACGACCTCTTCGGACGGCGCGGCGCGGACGGCCTGGAGGTCGTTGCCGGTGAGCGACATCTTGCATGCGCCGCAGGTGCCGGCGCGGAACAGTGCTGCACCGATGCCGCCGCGGGCGCGGCGCTGGTCGTAGAGGGCCAGGAGGTCGGCGGGGATGCCGGGTGCGAGTGACTCGCGGTCGGCGGTGAGTCGTGCCCGTTCGGCCTCGAGCTCGACGAGTTCTGCGTCGCGCTTGGCGACGACCTCGTCGAGGAGTTCCTGGAGTCCCGCGCGCTCGGCGTCGACCTGGGCGACGGCGTCCTCCGCGGCTTCGACCCGCTCCATGACGTTCAGCTGGATCTCTTCGAGGTTGTTCTGCCGGTTCTGCAACGAGGCGATCTCGCTCTGCAGCGCTTCGACGTCCTTGACGGAGGTCGACGACTGGAGACGGTCGGCGTCGCGCTTCATGCGGGCCGCGACGACGGCGACGTCGGACTCGATGCGCCCGAGCTCGGTCTGTGCGTCGTCGCGGACGCCGACCCGCTCCAGGCGACGGAGGCGGACGGTCTCGATCTCGGCCTGGAGCTGCGCGATGCGCGCGGCCTCGGGGAGGTTCGCCGCGCGGTGGGCGGTGCGCTGCACGCCGGTGTCGATGCTCTGCAGGGTGAGCAACGTCTTCTGGTCTGCTGGGCTGGCTTTCACGTCTGTTCCAAACTCTCGACTCATCACCCTACCGGCCGCGCCGACTACTGGGTGACGACGAAGTCCCACGGGTCGGTACGCAGCTCGCTGACCCGGACGTCGAGTCCCGGGAGCTCTCGTCGGAGCGCGTCGGCGGCCCCCTCGAGCCACAGCCACTCGCTCGCCCAGTGGGAGACGTCGACGAGGGCCGGCCCGCCGCCGAGGAGTGCCTGTTCCCGGGCCTCGGACGCCGGGTGGTGGCGGAGGTCGGCCGTGATGTACACGTCGGCCGCGCGGACCGCGGGGTGGGACAGGAGCGAATCCCCCGCTCCCCCGCAGAGCGCGATCCTCCGGACGGCCTGGTCGTAGTCGCCGGAGGCACGGACCCCGGTGGCGGTCGCCGGCAGGATCTCGGCGAGGGCACGCGCGATCGCGCCGAGCGTCGTCTCCTCCGGGAGGTCGCCGACCCGACCCAGCCCGGTCAGGCCGTCGGCGGCAGGGACGATCGGAGCCGGGTCGTGGAGGCCGAGACGTCGGGCGAGGACGTCCGAGGTCCCGTCGACGACGACGTCGGCGTTGGTGTGGGCGGCGATGAGTGCGGCGCCGCCACGGATCAGGCGTGTGATGAGCGACCCCTTGTACCGGTCACCCGCCACGGTCGTGACACCGCGCATCAGCAGCGGGTGGTGGACCAGCAGCAGACCGTCGGGGCGCTCGAGCACCTCGTCGACGGTCACGCCGACCGCGTCGACGGCCAGGAGCACATGCCCGACCGGCTGGTCCGGGTCGCCGACGAGGAGCCCCGGGGCGTCCCAGTCCTCGGCTCCGGACAGTGGCCAGAGGCGCTCGACGACCGTGTTGACCTCACGCAGGGTTCTCATCACCCGGCAATCCTAACCGGGCACCGTCGAGCACGCTCAGGGGCGCAGGACGAGCATGATCGCGAGGGCGATCATGACGACCGCGATCGCGACGTCGAGGATGCGCCAGGCCACGGGCTTCGCGAAGACCCCGCGGAGCAGTCGCGCGCCGTACCCCAGCGCGGTGAACCACAGGATGCTCCCGAGGACCGCGCCGGCGGCGAACCACCACCGCCCCAGCTCCCCGTGCGTGTTCGCGATCGAGCCGAGGAGGAGCACGGTGTCGAGGTACACGTGGGGGTTCAGCCAGGTGAGGCCGATGACGGTGAGTACCGCCGCCCTGAGCGAGAGGCTGTTGCCACCACGGTCGGCGGCGAGACCGGACGGGGCGAGTGCACGGCGTGCGGCCAGCAGGCCGTAGCCGAGCAGGAAGGCGGCCCCGGCCCAACGGAGGACGACGAGGACCACGGGGAACCGCTCCACGACGAAGCCGATGCCGCTGACACCGGCGATGATGAGCACCGCGTCGGAGAGTGCGCAGACCAGCACCACGGGAAGGACATGCTCGCGCCGGATGCCCTGCCGGAGGACGAAGGCGTTCTGTGCGCCGATGGCCACGATGAGGGAGAGGCCGAGGCCGAGGCCCGCGATCGCGGCCTGCAGTGCGGAGGTCATCCTTCGACCGTAGGAGGCGCAGCATGATGAATCCAGTTCAATATTCTGATGAATCGTAAGATCCTCTTATGATGGATTTTCATTTCGAGCAACTGCGGGCCTTCGTCGCCGCGGTCGACCACGGCACCTTCGAGTCGGCCGCCCGGGAGCTGATGGTCACGCCGTCGGCGATCAGCCAACGCATCAAGGCCCTCGAGCAGAGCGTCGGACGGGTCCTCCTGCTCCGGACCAAACCAATCACCATCACGGCGTCAGGTGAGATCGTGCTCCGCCTCGGCCGCGCGGTGCACCTGCTCGGTCACGACGCGGCGCTCGAGTTGCACGCCGACGACGCGCTCACGCCGGCCACCCCGGCGGTGATCCCGATCGTCGTGAACGCCGACTCCCTCGCCACCTGGCTGCTGCCCGTGCTGGCGGACGTCGCCGCACGGGAGTCGGTCGTCTTCGACCTCGCTCGCGAGGACCAGGACCATTCGACGGACCTCCTCCGTGCGGGCAGCGTCATGGCCGCGGTCACGTCGAACGCCGAACCGGTCCAGGGGTGCACGGTGCGGCCTCTCGGCCGGATGCGATACCGGCCGATGGCCTCACCCGCGTTCGCGGCGCGCTGGTTCGAGGACGGGGCGACCGCTCAGGCGCTCACCGCAGCGCCCGTCGTCGTGTTCGACCGGAAGGACGATCTCCAGGACGCCTACCTCCGACGACGTGGCGTCGACCCCGCCGACCCGCCGCGGCACCATGTTCCGGCCTCGGCGGACTTCGCGACCGCCGTCGGCCTCGGTCTCGGCTGGGGCATGCTCCCGGACGCGCAGTCCGACGCGCCGCTGCGCAGGGGCGATCTCGTCGTGCTCGACGAGACGGGCGGCGTCGACGTCCCCTTGTTCTGGCAGCAGTGGCGACTCCACTCCCGACTGCTCGAGCTCGTCACGACGGCGGTGGTCGACGCGGCTCGATCCACGCTGCACTGAACTCCTGCCGAGAGGTCCCGGAGAAGGTGCACCGGGCACGCACGACGGTGCAAGGATGGAGCAATGGATATCGCGTACACAGCAGTTGCCCATGCCACCGGAGGCGGACGAGACGGACACGTCCGCAGTGAGGACGACCTCCTCGACTTCGACACCCGTCCCCCGAAGGAACTCGGCGGCAGCGGCGAGGGCACCAACCCCGAGCAGTTGTTCGCCGCCGGCTTCGCCGCGTGCTTCCTCAGCGCCCTCCACGCCGTCGGGCGTACCGCGAAGCTCGACACGAAGGACGCCGAGGTGTCGGCCAGCGTCGGCATCGGATCGAACGGTGAGGGCGGCTTCGGCCTGGCCGTCGAGCTCGACGTCTACGTGCCGAACGTGACGCACGATGAAGCCCAGCAGCTGGCCGACCAGGCGCACCAGGTGTGCCCCTACTCGAACGCCACGCGCGGCAACATCGACGTGACGGTGTCGATCGTCGACTGACGAAGCTCCCGCCCGCAAGGGCTGTCGATCGTCGTGTCCGCCGGTTACCCTGGCGGGCACGACGATCGAGAGGAAGCATCATGTCTGATTTCGGGGCGGTCGAAGGCATTCGTGACGAGGGCGCGGCGGCCATGCTGCCGGGGCTCCCGGACGCCGTGGTCGAGGACGAGGCGCTGGATGACGACGCGCCCGCCGAGGACGCCGCGGACGATTCCGGAACGGGTCTCGCCGATTCAGGTGCCTGACGACGGGGTCGCGCTCAGCGCAACAGAGACGCGGCGATGACGCCGACGATGCCGAGCTGCAGTGCGAGCACGACACCGATCGTGATGAAGAGCGTGCTCCAGAGGACGATGTTCCCCAGGAGGACGCCCACGAACGCCCCGAACCGTCCGCGCGGTCGAGCCGTCGGCCGCGCCACCTGCAGCCGCTCGGTCTGTGCAACCCGGGGCGTGGACAGGGTGAAGAGGTTCGGGCTGGTGTCCAGGTGCGTGGTCATGCCACAAGTGTCCGTCGACACCCGGGGGCGGCACATCGGACGCCAGGGCGATCATCGTCCCCGCGGCGTCATCCTGTGAGCTGATCCTCCTCCGCCCGTGGGACGGTCGATCGTCCGCCGAACGGCGTGCCGGTCACACCTGCGTGAGTCGGATCCCCCAGGACAGCGACCACCGCTCGTCGGGCTCCAACCATCGGAGTCCTGTCCCGCTGTTCAGCGCATCGGCGGGGGCCGTCATGGGCTCGATGGCGATGGCCTGCGTCGGTCCGTCTGCCGCCGGGAAGTTCTTCGGCGTGTAGACCTGGACGAACCGGAAGTCGTCGTCCGCCCAGAGTTCGACGGTGTCGCCGTCGGGTGCGGTGAGACGGTGTCGGACGGCACCGTCGACCTGCTGGACCGAACCCAGGCCGACGTCGATCGAGAGGTCGCCCACGCGAGCACCCGAGCGCAGATCGTACGGGGTCCCGTCGACGGGACGGGAGGCGACCGGGATGCGCTGCTCGTCCGTCTCGAACCAGGTGTCGGCGGCCACCGTCACGGTGAGGTCGGCGGTCGGTACGTCGCCGAGCGCCAGGTAGGGGTGAGCACCGACGGCGACCGGCGCGGGGCGACTCGACCGGTTCACGATCGTGTGGGTCACCCGCAGGCCGTCGTCGTCCAACGTGTAGGCGACCGAGGTGTCGAGGCGGAACGGGTAGCCGTGCTGCGGGAACACCGAGGCGAGCAGGGTCACCGCGTGATCGGCGTGATCCCCCGCCCGGTACCCCGTGTTGCGCAGCAGACCATGGGAGGCGTTCCCGGTCGCCGCCTCGGTGACGTCGAGCTGCTGCGGTTCACCGTCGAGCGTCCACCGGGCATCGCGGACGCGGTTGGGCCACGGCACGAGCACCATCCCGCACCCCATCGGGGCGACGACGTCCTCACCGAAGGACTGCACGAGGGTGCGTCCGCCGACCGTCAGCTCGCGGAGTCCGGCGGCGAGTTCGGTGATCGTCGCTCGGACCTCGCCCTGCGGACCGGCGTGGTGGAGACGGTACTGGGTTCCAGAGGCAGCGGGCATGCCGCCAAGCCTACGACGGACGTCAGCCGGGCGGGGTGGAGCCGGGTGAGGCCGTCCACCGGTGGACGGCCTCGGCGATCCGGATCAGCCCGAGTTCGAGCTCGGCGAAGCCGGAGCTCAAGGGGGCGACCCCGATGCGAAGACCGTCCGGGTGCCGGAAGTCGGGGATCACACCCGCATTCCAGAGCAGCGGGGTGATCTCGCGGAACGACGGGTGACCGAGCGTCACATGACCACCGCGACGCGCCGGGTCACGAGGGGTCATCACCCTGACACCGGAGCCTGCGAGGTGCTCGTCGGCCCAGGAGATGGCGAACGTGGTGAGGGCCTCGGACTTCTCCCGGATGGCGGCGACCCCGGCGGACTCGATGAGCGTCAGCGAGTCCTCGAGCGGCAGCATGCCCACGATCGGTGGCGTCCCGCTGAGGAACCGGCGCATCCCGACGGCCGGCTGATAGGTGTCGGCCATGGCGAAGACGTCGGCGGCGCCCATCCACCCCTGGATGGGCTGGAGGAGCCGGTCCTGATGGCGTGCCGCGACGTAGGCGAACGCCGGAGCACCGGGCCCGCCACCGAGGTACTTGTAGGAGCAGCCCACCGCGAGGTCCACGCCCCACCCGTCGAGCTCGATCGGGACCGCACCGGCGGAGTGGCACAGGTCCCAGAGCACGAGTGCTCCCGCCTGATGCGCGATCGCGGTCAGCTCCTCGACGTCGAGCAGCGCTCCGGACCGGTAGTCGACCTGGCTGAGCACGACGAGAGCGGTCCGCTCGTGGACCACCTCGCGCAACTGGTGCGCGGCGACACCGTGGACCGGGTCGGCGTCGATCCATCGCACACGCAGACCGCGTTCAGCGGCGACCCCCTCGATCACGAAGCGGTCCGTCGGGAAGTTCTCCGCATCGATCGCGAGCTCGTCGCGCGGAGCGGTTCCTCCGGCAGACGACGTCACGTCGACCGCCGCGCGGATCAGCTTGTACAGCAGCACGGTCGTCGAGTCGGCGACGACCGTCTGGCCGGGTGCGGCACCGAGCACGACCGATCCCAGGCGGTCGCCGAGCGTCAGCGGCAGCTCGAACCAGCGGTCGTCCCACGACCGGATGAGCCTCGTCCCCCACTCCTCCGCGATGAACGACTGCAGCCGCTCCGCCGTGGCCCGCAACGGCCGCCCCAGGGAGTTCCCGTCCAGGTAGGCGACGACGCCCTCGGCCGGGAGGAACGCCGCGCGGTGTTCCGCGAGCGGGTCGGTCTCGTCGAGGACGCGTGCGTCCGGGCGGGCGGAGGTGGCTGGGGCTGGGGCGTCGACCATCCTGCGACGGTAACCGCCACCAGTGCGTGCCGCAAGGAAGCGGACGGGACCCGGCTTGCTAGCGTTGCCGCATGCCCACGCTCCTGCACCTCGACTCCTCCGCCGATCTCGACACCTCCCGGTCCCGCCGGCTCTCGCAGGCCGTCGTGGACGCCTGGTCGAACGCCGACCCCACCGGCGTCGTCGTCCGTCGCGACCTGCACCGCGATCCGGTCCCCCACCTCGCCGACGCGAGTCTCCACTGGGCGCCGGCCGACCGCCGCCCCGGTGCGAACCCGCCCGCCGAGGCCGAGACGCTCCAGCGCGTCCTGCTCGACGAGCTGCTCGGCGCCGACATCGTCGTGATCGGTGCGCCGCTGTACAACTTCTCGATCCCGTCGTCGCTCAAAGCGTGGATCGACCACATCCACGTGCCGGGCGTCACCTCCGCGGACACGGGAGCGCTCACCGGCCGGCCGGTCGTCATCGCCACCAGCCGCGGGATCGCCTACGACACGGGCAGCCCGACCGAGGGTTGGGATCACGAGGTGCCGGCGCTGCGGACGTTGTTCGGCGGCGCCCTCGGCATGGACGTCCACGTCATCACGACGAGTCTGACCCTCGCCGACCGTGACCCGGCGCTCGCAGCTCAGCGCGAACGGAGCGAACAGGAGTTCGCAGAGGCCCTCCGGTCGGCGTCCGAGACGGGACTGCGGCTGGCCGTCTCGACGGCCTGACAGCCGACACGACGGGCGGACGGCGGATCCGACCCGTCTGATCCGGGCAGTGCTCCGAACTCCTGTCGAGCCACGATCAGGGAGTAGCACATGCCATCGAAGCACCAGACCGGCACCACACGGGGCGGACGACGTCTCGTCTGGTTCGCGGCAGCACTGTCCGGGATCGTCGCAGCAGCGGTGTTCCTCGCGATCGCCGAGCTGGCGGCGCTGTTGTTCGCCCGCGGCAGCAGCCCCCTCCTCACCGTCGGATCGTTCGTGATCGACATCGTCCCGCGGTGGGCGAAGGAGTTCGCGATCGAGACGTTCGGCAGCAACGACAAGATCTTCCTCCTCGTGAGCCTCGGGGTCGCCGTCGTGATCGCCGCGGCGATCGCCGGGGTCCTGCAGCAGATCCGTCCACCGCTCGGTGTCGTGGTCCTGTTCGCGGCCGGCGTCTTCGCCGGAGCGACGACCGTCACCCGCGCCGGTGCCACCCCGCTCGCCGTCGTCCCGGTGATCCTCGGTCTCGCGGCGGGCGTCGTGATCCTCATCCTCCTGAGCCGTCGCCTGCCGAAGCGCGCCGCGAACGGTTCGGACGACGAGCGCGCGGCGTTCGACCGTCGAGGCTTCTTCCGCGTGGCCGGCATCGCGGCGGCCGGTGCTGTCGTCGTCGGCGTGGGCGCACGCCTCGTCAACGTCACCACCTCGTCGATCACGGCCGTCCGCGACGCCCTCAAGCTCCCGGCGCCGAAGTCGACCGTCACGATCCCCGACGGAGCCGAGGCGGACGTCGACGGCCTCAGCCCGCTCTTCACGCCGAACGACAAGTTCTACCGCGTCGACACCGCGCTGACCGTGCCGACGGTCGATCCGGCCACCTGGACGCTCACGATCGACGGCATGGTCGGTGAGCAGGTGCAGATCACGTTCGAGGAACTCCTCGCCATGGGTCTCGACGAATACGTCATCACCATGACCTGCGTCTCGAACGAGGTGGGCGGTAACCTCCTGGGCAACGCGAAGTGGCTCGGTATCCCTGTGCGCGACGTCCTCAAGCGGGCGATGCCGGACTCGAAGGCCGACATGGTCCTGTCCACGAGCGTCGACGGGTTCACGGCGAGCACGCCGCTCGAGTCACTCACCGACCCGAACCTGGACGCGATCCTCGCCGTGGCGATGAACGGCGAGCCGCTGCCGCTCGAGCACGGTTTCCCCGTGCGCATGGTCGTCCCGGGCCTCTACGGCTACGTGTCGGCGACGAAGTGGCTGACGAAGCTGACGGTCACGACGTTCGACAAGGACGAGGCCTACTGGACCCCGCGCGGCTACGACGCGAAGGCGCCCATCAAACTCTCCTCGCGGATCGACACACCCCGGATCGACAAGCAGGTTCCGGCGGGCCCGGCGAAGATCGCAGGTGTCGCCTGGGCGCAGACCGTCGGGATCGCCAAGGTCGAGGTCAGCATCGACAACGGCGACTGGCAGAGCGTCAATCTCACGACCGCCATCAACGACGACACCTGGGTGCAGTGGTGGATGGACTGGGAGGCGACGGCCGGCACGCACTACGTCGCCGTCCGCGCGACCGACAAGGCCGGGAACCTCCAGATCGAGAAGCAGGCGCCGATCGCTCCGAACGGATCCTCCGGTTGGCAGCGGACGCTCGTCCGCGTCGGCTGACGGTCCGCGGCTGACCGGTGACGGTCAGCCGCGGGTGTCGACCGGTCGCAGCTGGGCGATCTTCGGTTCGCGACCGTCGCCCGAGGACCGACCGGTCAGACGCCGCCCGATCCACGGGAGCACGTGTTCCCGGTAGTAGGCCGCGGTGCGACGTTGACGCGGACCGGGCGGGGCAGCAGCGACGTCGTCGATCCCCCACTCCTCCGGGACCGGCACGTCGAGCGCCGTCAGCACGTTGCCCGCCACCCGTGCATGGCCGAGGGCGTTGAGGTGCAAGCGGTCCACCGACCAGTACCTGAGGTCGGCGAGCGTCCGGTCAGCCCAGTTGTCGACGAAGGTCACCCCGTCACGCGGATACCGCACCCGCACGGCCTGGGCCAGCTGCTCGCCGCGGCGGGCGAGGAGCGAACCCATCGGGATGTGGGCGGAAGGGTTCGCGCCGCTCAACAGCAGCACGTGGGCTCCCCCGGCGCGCAGACGATCGACCGCACCGTCCAGGCGGTCGGCGACGCCGTCGATCGACACCCGCGGGCGCATGATGTCGTTGCCGCCGCCGTTGAAGCTGACGAGGTCCGGACCCATCTCGATCGCACGGTCCAGTTGTTCGTCGAGGATCGGGACGAGCTTCCTCCCGCGGATGGCGAGGTTCGCGTAGCTGACGGTCTCCGTGGACGCCCGGGCGAGGCCGAGGGCCACGAAGTCCGCCCACCCGCGGAGGGTGCCGTCCTCCCGGAGATCCCCGTAGCCCTCACTGAAGCTGTCGCCGATGGCCACGTACCGTCTGAACCCGTGCTGCGTCATACCTGCACTGTACGCGCGACCGGAAGGCGTCTCCGACTGGCCCGCTCAGGCGGGACGGGACTCTCCGTCCGCGGCCGGTCGCCAGCCGAGGGCGGGCCCGAGCGCGCCGGCGATGTCGGTGAGTAGTTGCGTGTAGTCGTCCGGTTCGAGTGTGAAGGGGAGGGCGAAGGCGACCTCGTCGACCTCCTGGAAGCCGGCGTGCTCGTGCAGTCGCTCAGCGATCTCCGCACTGCTGCCGACGAGGTCCTCCGCGAAGAGCATCCGCCGCGGCCCATGGGCGACGCCGACGCGGTGCCGTCTCGAGTCGACGTACTCCTGGTACCGGGCTCGCTGGGACGCCGTCGCGGAGTCCGTCGGGATGACCACGAGCCCCTGCGACACGCGGGCCCGCTCACCCGCCGGGTGGAGTTCTCGGAACCGACGGACCTGGGCGGCCTGGTTCGCGGCGAAGTCCGTCGTGCCGTCCTCGGCGGCGATGACGCTGCTCGTGAGCAGGTTGAAGGACTGCTCGCCGGCCCAACCCGCCGACCGCAGGCTGCCTGCTCCGTACCAGAGCCGCTCCGCCAGACCGTCGGCATGCGGCTCGACCCGTGAGGAGTAGTCCTCCTGGCCCTCACGACCGGCGCTGTCACTGACGACGTCACCGCGGATGAAGGAGCGGAGGCGCAGGACGCGGTCGTAGCCGAGGTCCTCCTGGTCGAGCGTCGACGGATAGATCGCGTGCTTGAACGCGTCGAACCGCATCGGCTCCCCGGTGCTGAAGCCGGGAAGCAGCCTGCCTCCCGAGAGGACGTCGACCGTGCCCAGGTCCTCCGCGAGCCGGAAGGGGTTCTCCGCGCCGAGCGGTGTGACCGCGGTGCCGAGTGCGATGCGCTTCGTGCGCTGCGTCGCCGCTGCGAGGACGGCGACCGGTGAGGAGATGCCGAACTGCAGGTGCCGGTGCCGCAACCAGGCGCTGTCGAATCCCAGGCGTTCACCGAGTTCGATGAGCTGCAGGGTCGCCTCGTGCCCGGCCGCCGGCTCATCGGGGTCGAACAGGCCCATCGTGAGGAAGCCGAGTCTGCGGAGCGGTGCTGAGGATCGGGCCATGCATCGACTCTACGACGCCGTTCCGACGCGATGCCGCTGCAGGAGCTGGACGTGCCCGCGAAGTGGGTGTCAGCTCGGCGATCCGGCCAACACGGTGAACATGGCGCCGATGCTCCCGAGGATGAAGAGCATCGTTCCGAGCTGCATGGTCAGCGACTTGTTGCGGGACGCCGTCGGGACGTCCACCTCCAGGATCGGACACCCGGACCAGCCGAGTAGGCCGATGCTCAAGCCCACGATGACCGAGCAGCACCACCACACCACGCGGAGTCCCTCGGCGAGGACGGCCGGCCTCCAGCCTGAGCTGAGGAGGAGCCCGAGGACGATCGCGGTGCTCCCGACCGCGACGCCGAACCAGACGGTTCCGGTGCGCATGATGCGCTGGACGTTGTTCTCGGGTGACATGAGGTCCTGTGACACGTGGTGCGGCTTTCTCGAGGTTCCGATTCCTGACGAGGGCCGCATCCGGCCATCATGGTCGCTCGCAGCCCCGAACAGGAGCATAGACCCGGTCGCGGGAGGCGACTCCCGTTCGACGGGGGCTTGCGCCGACGAGGGTCGCGACACAGACGAAGCCGATCGAGGATCCGTGACGGATCACGCAGACGGCGCCCGGGCCACCCACCGTGCCAGCGTCGCGAGCAGTGCACGGTGCTCAGCCGAGGCGTAGGACCGCTCGTCGTGTCCGAGTGCGTCGACGGCGACGCGCGAGGGCCCCACCTCGCGGACCCACACTGCGGGGAACCGCTCGCCGTCGACGTCGTGCTCGGCGACGGTGGTGCTCCGACCGACGGGTTGCAGCCGCAGGTACTGTTCGTCGTCCACGGGGATGTCGCCGAGCGCTCCGCCGTCGGGCGATGCCAGGCCGCGGACGACGGTCGGGCCCATCGGCGGATGCCAGGACACGCCGGGCAGCCAGAGCGCCCCGATCGTCGGCGCCCAGTCCGGGTAGTCGCGGAGTGAGGCGAGCGCCGCATGCATCGCGAGGACACCGATCCCCCGACCGAGTGCCTCCGCGAATCCGTCGATGGCGGCAGCGGGCGCTCGACCCTGGTCCTCGGACCGCCACGGGTCGCCTGCGTTGACCACCAGGAGCTCCACGCCCTCGAGTCGCGTCATCGCACGATCGACGTCCTCGTCGATCTCGACCGCGAAGCCGACCGTCTCCAGGACCTCCGCGATGAGCGGGCTCGTGCGCGCGTACGGGTGCCACGGATCCGCATACCGACCGCTCCCCGATGCGATGAGTGCTTTCACGGTTCCCCCTCGTCCGATCCGTCGACGCCGGTCACCGTGTCCGCGGCCGACGTCTCTCCAGGGTACGGGGCCTCTCCCGACGGCTGCGTCGCCGACCGATTGTGTCCGCACATGTCGTCGTCACCTGCGCCCGCCCCGATCCCGACCGTAGAGTGCCTGTCACCGACGCCGGGGCGTCGACGACGGCCGAGCTGACGGAGAGGACGAGGCGATGCACGAGCGGGATCGAGGGGGCTTCAGCACCCGACAGCTGCACGCCGGTGGTGCACCCGATGCGCCGCTCCAGCCGCGGGCTCTGCCGATCTACGCGAGTGCCGGGTTCGTGTTCGCGGACTTCGACGAGGCGGAGCAGCGGTTCGGCCCGGACCCTGGTGGCTACAGCTACAGCCGGGTCGGCAATCCGACGATCGACGCCGTCGAGCGCCGTCTCGCCGCCCTGGAGGGTGGTGTGGACGCGCTGCTCCTCGGCTCCGGACAGGCGGCCGTCGGCGTCGCCCTGCTCTCCCTGCTCGAGGCCGGCGACCACCTGCTCACCGCGCCGAGTCTGTACGAGGGCTCGCGCAGCCTCTTCACGGAGAACTTCGGTCGGCTGGGGATCACCACGAGCGAGGTCTCCGATCCGCTCGACGCCGACGCCTGGGAGCGTGCCATCCGACCCGAGACGCGCGCGATCTTCGTCGAGTCCATTCCGAACCCCCGCAACGACCTCACGGATCTCCGTCTCGTCGCCGACGTGGCCCATGCGCACGGGGTCCCGCTCGTCGTCGACAACACCTTCGCCACGCCCTACCTCCTGCGTCCCATCGAGCACGGCGCCGACATCGTCGTCCACTCGGCCAGCAAGTTCCTGGCGGGCCATGGCACCGTGCTGGGAGGGGTCGTCGTCGACGGTGGCACGTTCGACTGGGCCGCTCGCGCAGACCGCTACCGACACCTCACCTCGCCGCTCGCCGCGCTCGGCGGGCTCAGCCACGTCGAGGCGGGCGGGCGTGCAGCGCTGGCCGCCTACGCACGGGCATCGGTCGCGCTGCGTCTCGGCCCGACGCCGTCGCCGTTCAACGCGTTCCTCATCGCACAGGGCATCGAGACGCTGTCACTCCGCGTCCAGCGGCAGAGCGAGAACGCCCTCGCCCTCGCGACGTGGCTGGCGGGACGGACGGAAGTGGCCTCGGTCGACTACTCGGGGCTCAGCGACAGTCCGTTCCGCGGCCTGGCGGACCGGTATCTGCCGGATGGACAGGGATCGGTGTTCTCGTTCACCCTGCACGGCGGACGGGACGCAGCGCGGACGGTCATCGACCACGTCGGCCTGTTCACGCGGATGACGAACCTCGGCGACGTCCGGTCGCTGATCCTCCACCCGGCCTCGACCACGCACGCCCAGCGTTCGGTCGAGCAGCTCGCGGCGAGCGGCATCGGCCAAGGACTCGTGCGGATCTCCGTCGGCATCGAAGACGTCGCCGACCTCATCGCGGACCTCGCCTCGGCGTTCGACGCGCTCCCGATCCGGGAGCCGTCGACGAGCACCGGCGCGAGCGTCACGGCGGACGAGGCGGTCGCCGCGTGAGCGCCCGGCAACGCTTCGGCTGGTTCCTGTCACGTGGGTTCGGTCCGCACGGTTGGGGACATCCGTACCTCGACTGGGACTACCGCTGGCAGGAGCCCGCGCTCTACCAGCAGGCCGTGCGCGAGCTCGAGCAGGCGGGCCTGGACCTCCTGATCATCGAGGACGCCCTCTCGCTGGGGAACCCCGAGACGCTCGACCTCCGCATCCGCGGCGCCTACGGCGGGCCGAAGCACGACCCGCTGAGCCTCGCCCCGTTCCTCTTCGCAGTGACGGAGCGCATCGGCATCATCCCGACCGTGAACCCGTTGCAACTGCCGCCGTACCAGGCGGCGCGGCAGTTCGCGACCCTGCAGCACCTCAGTCGCGGGAGGTTCGGGGTGAACGTGGTGACCGACGTCGGCAGCAGCCGTCACTTCGGCGAGCCGGTCGTGCCGCACGACATCGCCTATGAGCGGGCGGAGGAGTGGCTGGACGGCGTGCGCGCGCTCTGGCGGAGCTGGCGACCTGGCGCGTACGTGGGCGACACCGCCTCCGGACGCTTCGCCGACGGCCGCCACCTCGACCGCATCGAGCATCGCGGCGCACACTACGACTTCGACGGGCCGCTCAACGCCCTGCCCTTCGAGGAGGACTCCGGTGGGGAGCCCGTCATCGTGTCGCCGGGCTCTTCGCCGCGAGGGCTCGCCTTCACCGGACGACAGTCGGACGTCCAGCTCGCCCTCGCACCGCTCGACATCGCGAGCCTCCGTGCGTACCGGAGGCGGGTCCTCGACGCGTCGGCTGCCGTCGGTCGGGACACCCCTCCCGCGATCCTGTTCGTGTTCAAGCCCGTCATCGTGTCGAGCCGTGCCGAGGCCGACCGTCTCGTCGCCGCCTCGGAACAGCCGGACGATGAGACGCTGCGCTCCGTCGCACTCGCGTGGTCGAGCGACCTGGAGACGGACCTCACCGCGCTCGACCTCGACCGACCGGTGGACCCGGCCGTCTTCGGCGACCACGTGTCGCGCGGCAGCCTCGACGCGTTGCGCGGCCAGCACGAGTCCTTCGCAGCGGCGACGCTCCGGGAGCTGCTCGTGCCGAAGGCACGACTCGGGCGGATCACCGACGGCAGCGGTGTCGTCGGCACGGCGGCTGAGGTGGCCGATCACATCGAACGCGCCGGCAGTGAGGCGGACAACGACGGGTTCATCTTCTCGGGCGACCTCCACCCGGTGACGGTGCACCGCATGCTCGACGAACTCGTGCCGATCCTGCGACGCCGCGGGATCCTGCAGCGTCCGAAGGTCGACGCACCGCACGGACTCCGGAGCTCGTTGCACGCCACCTGAAGGATCGCGTCGTCAGCGGCTCGTGTTCAGGGCTGCTCGTGGTTCGGGCACGTCCAACTCCCCGCGGGCGACGAGCGAACGGACGGACTCGAGGACCGCCTCCGTCGAGGTGTAGGCGGGCTCGTATCCGAGCAGCGACCGTGCCTTGTCGATCGACGCGCAATGGCTCCGCACCAGGTGCTCCCAGGTGGTGTCGGCGTGCTCCTTCGGTGTCTCTGCTCGGAAATGCTCCCAGGTCACCGACTCGAGCTCAGCCGAGCGTCCGAACCAGCCGGCGACGACCTCGGCGTAGCCGCGGACGGTCACCGCGGCGGCCGAGGTCACGTTGAGATCCTCGCCGGCGACACGATCCCGGTTCGCGACGGCGAGCTCGAAGGCCTGCGCGACGTCGTCGGCGTGCACGTGGTGCAGCAGCTCGGCACCGAGTCCGGGGATGCGCAGCGGTGAACCGAGTGCGAGGGTCCGCCAGACCCCGAGGTCGAGGTTGCCGAGCGGGTTGATGGGCGCCCACCCCGGTCCGACGATGTGCCCGGGATGCAGGGAGGTCGTCACCAGTCCTCCGTCGGCGCTCTCCTGCTGGAGCAGTCGGGCGATCTGATCCTTCTGGACACCGTAGTCGCCGAACGGCGCCGTCCCGGAGCCCTCGACGATGGGGACGGACGCGCTGGGACCGTAGCGCCAGATCGATCCGCAGTGGAGCAGCTGGCCCGTGTTGCCGCGCAGCCCCTCGACGAGTGCCGTCGCCGAGGCGACCGTGAAGCAGACCAGATCGATGACGACGTCCGGACCGAGATCCGCGATGCGTCGTGCGAAGACACCGTCCCGGTCCTCGGCCTCCCGATCGGCCCGGACCCGCTCGACCTGGTCCCACTCGGGAACCTCCGTGTAGGGCGAACGATCGCCGCGGCTCACGCTCACGACCTCGTGGCCGGCCCGGACGAGTCGCGGGACGAGGAAGGTGCCGATGTGGCCGGTCCCTCCGATGACGACGATGCGCATGGTGTTCCTCCGTTCGCGCACGACGACGGCGTCGACGGGTGCGCTCTCCGGGAACGCTAATGGACCGGACCGTCCGACGCACGCCCTTGCGGGAGGCGACGTGGTGACCCGCTAGTCGTCGGAGGGACGTCGTCGTTGCTGTTTGGTGGCGCTCCGCTGCTGTTTCGCGGCGAGGTGGCGTCGCGCCGATCCGCGGGTCGGACGCGTGGGCCGGCGCGTCGGCGCCGGCGGCGCGAGGGCCGACCTGATGCGCGTCGCGAGCGCTTCGAGTGCGAGTTCGCGGTTCCGGAGCTGCGATCGCTCGCGGGAGACGGTCACGGTGATGGCTCCGCCGACCAGCTGAGCGTCGAGCCGCTCGAGCAGTCGGTCTCGTTGCTCGTCGGTGAGGACGGCCGACTCGGCCACACTCCATGTCAATTGGACACGGCTGTCGGAGGTGTTCACGTGCTGTCCGCCCGGGCCGGACGACCGGGAGAAACGCCACTGCAGCTCGGCTGCTGGGATCGTCAGTCCGGGCGACACCTCGAGGTCCATGGGGCAAGCGTCTCACGAACCCGCGGCACGGCTCGCGTCCACCGCTGGTTCCGAGCCGGTGCCTCCTATCCTTGACGCTGTGAACGATGCACCAGCCGAACGCGGACGTCGACGCGCAGCCGTCGTCGTCAATCCCTCCAAGGTCGACATCGAGGTCCTCCGCTCGGCCGTCGCAGCCGCTGAATCGACGCACGGACTGGCACCCTCCACCTGGCACGAGACGAGCGCCGACGACGACGGCCGGGGTGCGTCCGCGGCCGCGATCGCCTCGGCACCCTCGTTCATCCTGGTCGCGGGAGGCGATGGGACACTGCGGGTCGCCGCCGAGGCCATCGCCTCCACCGGCATCCCCCTCGGGCTGGTCCCGGCCGGAACGGGGAACCTCTTCGCCCGCGCGCTCGGCCTGCCGTTGGGCGACCTCAAGCGGTCGGTCGACATCGCCTGTTCAGGGCGTGACCAGGTGGTCGACGTCGGTCAGGTCAGTCTCGGGCGCAGCGACGGCACGAACCGGGACGAGGTCTTCCTCGTCATGGCCGGTATCGGCCTCGACGCGCACATGGCGGGCCACACCAATGAGCGGCTGAAGCGACGGATCGGCTGGCTCGCCTACTCCGATCCGATCGCGCGGAGCATCATCGGCAACCGGCAGTTCGATCTGCACTATCGACTGGACGACCGTCCGGAGGCGGCTGCCCGAGCGCATACGATCATCGTCGGGAACTCCGGCACGCTCACCGGCGGGGTCCTGCTGCTCCCGGAGGCCGTCGTGGACGACGGCCTCCTCGATGCCGTCATGCTGCGCCCCGGCAAGGGTCCGGGTTGGGGGAACATCGGTTACCGTCTGACGTTCAACCGGATGCTGCACCGCACGCGGTTCGGCCGACTGGTCGGACGATTCTCGCCGAAGGCACGCGCGATCAGCTACGCACAGGCGCGGACGATGCATCTCAGACTCGAGGAGCCGCAGGAGATCCAACTGGACGGCGACTCGCACGGTTCGGTGATCTCGGTCTCGCTGAGGAACCTGCACCACGCCCTGATCGTCCGGGTTCCGAGCGGCCCGGCTGCGCGCCCCGGCGGGCGCTGACCAGCGGCTACGACGCCGCGTCGGTGGGAGCGGCGTCGGGGTCGATCGACGCCGCGAGCCGGTCGATACGCTCGAGGGCGCGGTCGAACACGGGGACGAGTTCCCAGAGGCGCGGCTCGTCGGCGCGGATCTCCTCGAGGGAGCCGTGTGCGCTGCGGACCGAACCGAGATCGAAGCTGACGTTGGTCCGCGCTCCCGTGATCGCCGCGCGGAGTGCACCGATCGCCACCGCCACGTCGGCGATCAACGCCGGGTTGCCGTGCTCGGTCAGCCAGGCGAGATCGTCGATCGCGTCGACGGCATGCTCGCCCAGCCGCGCCGAGGCCGCGGCCGCCTCGATGGACGCAACACGGATCGCTTCGTCGCGTCCGACGCCGGCCGGCAGATGGAAGGCACCGCCGAACGCTCGCGAGGCGTGGGCGTCCTCGTCGGCCAGACGCAACGCCAGCTCGGAGCGTGCCTCAGCGCGAGCGCGGAGTGCGGCGATCGTCGCCTCGGCCTCGGCCGAGTCCCGCCCGCTCGCGTCCTCGGTGGCGTGCGTGGTTCGGGTGTAGCCGGCGACCATCGCGCTGAGGCCTGCGGCGATCGCCAGCATGAGTCCGGATGCGGCCCCGCCGCCGGGGTTCCCGGTCGCCGTGCCGAGCGCCCGCATCCACGCCGACACGCTCGAGTGCTCGGTCGACACGTCTTCGGTATCCGATGGTCCCGTCATGGCGACCATTCTCCCGCGTCCGCGTCCGCGTCAGCTCGAGGCGCGGACGATGAGTTCGGTCGGGAACTCCGCGCGGTCCCCGGGGTCCGTCCCGGGCTCCGCCTCGAGGACGAGCTGGACCGCACGCGCGGCCATCACGCGCATCGGCTGGCGCACGGTCGTCATCGGCGGCGGCATCAACCTGGACTGCGGGAGGTCGTCGAAGCCGACGACCCTGATGTCGTCGGGGATGCGGAGCTGGAGCTCCTCAGCGGCGCGGTAGACGCCGTAGGCCATCTCGTCGTTGCAGCTGAAGACGCCGATCGGGAGCCCGCCCTGCCTGAGCAGCTTGCGCACGGAGACGAACGCACTCTCCGAGGACCAGGGCGACGAGATCTCCTCGACCGTCGCCCCGTCGGCGTGCCGTTCGACCGCCGCTCGGAAACCGGCCTCCCGCGCACGGCCGAACCGGTACTTCGGTCGGCCGGTGATGATGAGGAACCGACGTGTCCCCCGCCGGGCGAGATGCCGACCCGCGTCGAAGCCGCCCTGCCAGTCGGTGGACCCGACGCTCGGCAGGCTCCGCGCCGGCTCCGCACGCGGATCGAGGAGCGCGACGGGGATGTTGGCCGAGGCGAGGATGTCGAGCTGGGACACGTTGGGACGGATGAGGCACACGACGACACCGGCCGATCCCCGCGCACGTGCCCGACTGGGCCAGTCGTCGACCATCGACTCGCTCTCCGGCGTGAGCACCAGATCGTAGTTCGCCGCAGCGGCCGCCCGCCGCACACTCGTCACGACCGTGTTCGCCCAGGGGTCGTCCCACTGACTCATCGCCAGGTCGAGCAGGCGCGGGACCGAGCGAGGTCGCCCGCGACGTTGTGCTGCGCGGTCGTAGCCGAGGTCGTGCGCTGCAGCGAGGATGCGGTCCCTGGTGTCCGGGGATGCATGGCGCTTCCCGGCGAGCACCCGGGAGACGAGCGACACCGAGCATCCCGACCTCGCGGCGACGTCCGCGAGCGTCACGCTGGGATCGTCCCGCTCCGGCTTCGTCGTCATGGCTCCATGCTCCCGCACCCCGGGGTGCTGTGTGCGCCGGTACCGGTGGTCAGGCGCCCTCTGCGGTCAGCACTCGGAGCTCGGTGCACCGCGGGGTCTCGCGATCCGGCTGCGCGACGAGCGCGAACCGCCGGACACCCCACCCGGCGCTGGTGGGTGTCAGCGGGTACTCCGCCCACTCCAGGTCGTCGTCTCGCCCGACCTCCTGCGGAGCGACCGGCGTGCCGTCGATCTCCAGGGTGAGACCGTGGCCCGCCTGGTCGTGCAGCCAGGTCACTCTGACGACCCGGCCGAGGAGATGCGGATCGACGAGCCTCACGGACAGACGCTCGGCCGTGCTCCGCCAGCGGATCCCACCCACCGCGCCACTGACGCTGGAGCGCCCCTCGAACCCGTGATCCGCCTCCGGCTGCTGCTCGCCCAGAGCGACCCGGTCGACCGTCCGTCCGTCGATGCTCGCGGCGCGTCGGTCCCGCTCGACCAAGGCGGTGCGGCGCCGGTCGACGGCGTCCTCGTCCGCCGACGACGCCACGGGGAACGTGACGGTGTACCGCGCGTCGTGCAGGCCTGCGAACGGTTCCAACGGGATCGGTCCTCGGTCCGAGTCGACCCGGAGTCGCCCGTCGGCGTCCCGGTAGGGCACAGCCGTCCGCGTGACGATCGGTGCCGAGGCGAGCGGGGTGAGCGGGCCGACCGCCGTGTGCGGGGCGTGCGGCCGATCGGCCAGCACGACGCCGGTCGGGAGCGACTCGCCACGGGCCGCCAGGACGGACGGACCCCAGAGGAACGAGGTCCAGTCCGAGCCGTCCGGGTACGGTTCCGCACGACCGCCCATGGTGAGCTCGAACGACACGGTGTCGCCGTCGCTCCACTCACGCTCCACGACGAGATGGCCGCGTTCGCGTTCGGCGGTCACCGGAGCGCCGTTGAGAAACATCTCGGGTGTCGGATCACTCCACCCGGGGACCCGGACGCGGAGACGGAACCGCCGCGAGCCGGTGAGCCCGAGGGTGAGTCCGACCACGCCGTCGGACGGGAAGGCCGTCCGTTGCTGCAGCTCGAGACCGAGTTCCGGGATCCGCACGACGGAGGGCGCGAAGAGCTCGACCGACACCGTGTCGTCGTCGAACCGGTACAGCGACTCGCCGTGTTTCGCGTGACTCTCCAGACCGGTCCCGACGCAGCACCAGAAGCTGTGCTCCGGCGAGGAGTAGACGCGGTAGTGGTCGGGTCGCATGGAGGTGAAGTAGACGAGGCCGCCGTGCTCGGGGTGCTGCGATGACAGGAGGTGGTTGAAGAGGATCCGTTCGAGCGCGTCGGCGATCGCCGGGTCGGACTCGTCGGCACTGAGCCGTCGGCCCAGCTTGATGAGGTTGTAGCTGTTGCAGGTCTCCGGCCCCTCCCGATCCTCGGTCATCGGGGTGAAGTCGTCGATGGCATGGAAGTGCTCCCGGACACTGTTGCCGCCGATCGCGACCGTGCGCCGCGTCAGGATCGTCTCCCAGGCGAACCGGGCCGCGCGGGCGAGGGCCGGATCGTCGCTCCGCGTGGCGAGGGCGGCGAAGCCGACGAACTGCGGGATACGGGTGTTGGCGTGCAGGCCGGTCAGTTCGTCGGACCGGCGCGACAGCGGTTCGCTGAGGGCGACGGATGTGAAGCGGGCGGCCATCGCGAGATGTCGGGCGTCGCCCGTGAGGTCGAAGAGGTCGACGTACGCCTCGTTCATCCCTCCGATCTCGGTCTCGAGCATGAGCTGGAAGTGCTCGTCGTCGATCCCCGCGGCAAGCTCCTCCCACCAGGTGGCGAGGCGCAGGACCACATCACGTGCCGCGTGGTCCCCCGTCAAGCGGGCCGCGTCGATGAGCCCGGCGTACAGCTTGTGCAGGTTGTACCAGGGCACCCAGCGCCCGGCACGGAAGGTCGATTCGGTGATCCCCGCTGCGACCTCGGCCCAGAGCTCGGCACTCCGAGGGACACCACCGACGTATCCGGTCCCCAGATGGTCCTGTGCGCGGGCCAGTTCGGCGACCGTGTACTCGAGCCGGGAACGCAGGACGTCGTCCCCGGTGGAGGCGACCATCAGGGAGCAGGCCGAGAGGTAGTGTCCGGCGGTATGGCCGTCGAGTCCGCGCACCTCCCAGTCGTCGTAGGACGCCGCCCGGGGCTCCAGGCCCGCCTCACGGAGGAACGGGGCGAGCAGACGATCGGGCTCGAGGGCTCTCAGGTAGGCGCGGTCGGCCTCCTGCGCTCGGAACAGGGGCCCACCCGTGAGGGTGACCTGGGTGATCGGGACGAACGGCATGGTCAGGCCTTCCTCGCGCCCGCACCGACGGGCCGCCAGTCCACGCGGAGCTCGCGCGGCCCGACCAGCTCCCGCCGGTCGCCGGTCACCTCGATCGTGCGGGTGAGCGGACGCTCGAGCGCCGATGGCCCGGCGGACAGCACGTACGTCCCCGGTTCGACCACCCGGCGGCCGTCGACCCCGGTGAAGGACAAGCGGTCGGCCGACACCGAGAAACGCACGGTCGTCGACGTCCCGGCAGCGACCGTGAGGCGTGCGAACGCGAGCAGCTCGACCGACGGGCGCACGACCGAGGCCAACGGATCCGTGCCGTAGAGCTGGATCACCTCGACGGCGTCCTCGACACCCATGTTCTCGACCGTGACGTCGACGAGGACCTCGCCGTCGACGGCGAGCTCCGCTGCACTCGTGAGCGATCGGTAGCGGACGTCCCCGGCGGTGAGGCCGTGACCGAACGGGAAGAGCGGCGTGGGGTCGAGCACGCTGATCCCGCGGGACGCCAGACCGAGCGGCGGCTGCAGGTACGTGCCCGGCATGGCCGGTGAGCGAGGGATCTGCACCGGGAGCCGTCCGCTCGGCCTCACGCGGCCGGACAGCAGCCCCGCGACGGCCGCCGCGCCCTCCTGGCCGGGGAAGAAGGCCTGGACCAGTGCATCGGCCCGGTCGTAGTCCCCCAGCGCGTAGGGTCGCCCGGACAGCACGGTCAGGACGACGGGCGTCCCGGTCTCGAGGACGGCGAGCACGAGGTCGTGCTGACCCCCGGGGAGGCGCAGGTCCTCGGCGTCGCAGCCTTCTCCCGAGGTGCCATCGCCGAACAGGCCCGCGATGTCACCCACGGCCAGCACGACGACGTCTGCCGAACGGGCGGCTTCGACCGCGGCCGGAACGTCCTCCTGACCGGTCCCGGTGATGCTGCATCCCGGTTCGACGACGATGTCCGCCGTGGGGAACTCGGCACGAACCGCGTCCAGGATCGTCGGGATGGTGATGCCGAGATCGTGCCCGGGGTGTTTCGACAACACGTGGTTGGGGAATGCGTAACAGCCCACGAGACTGCGGAACTGGTCGGCCGCCGGCCCGATCACGGCGATGCGCGCGGTGGTCCGGAGCGGGAGAACTGCGCGGTTCCTGAGGAGGACGACCGACTCCTCGGCCAGACGCGTCGCGATGGCGCGGTTGCGGGGGCCGTCGAGGTCGGTCGATGCGGCGTGCTCCGGCACGAGCGGGCCCCCGTCGAGCAGGCCGTGCTCGATCTTCTGCCGCAGGTGCCGGAGCACGGCTCGGTCGACCAGCCGCTCGTCGAGCGCCCCGTCCTGGACGAGCCCGACGAGACCGGCGCCGTAGCCGGCGGTCTCCGGGAGTTCGACGTCGATCCCGGCGGTGAGGGCGAGCGCGCCGGCCTCCGCCGCACCGCTCGCGACGTGGTGCATGGTCGCGAGGAACGGGATCGCCCAGTAGTCGGCGACGACGGTGCCGTCGAAACCCCAGTCGTCGCGCAGGATGTCGGTGAGCAATTCGACACTGGCACCGGCGGGGACGCCGTCGAGATCGGTGTAGGCGTTCATCACGCTTCGCGCTCCCCCGAGCCGGATCGCCGTCTCGAACGGCGGAAGCACGACATCGGCGAGCTCGCGGCGCCCCATGCTCACCGGGGCATGGTTCTTCGCGCCTCGGGACGCGGCGTAGCCGGCGAAGTGCTTGAGCGTCGCCACGACCCCGGACCGCTCGAGACCACGCACGTACGCGGCGCCGAGCTGGCCGACGAGGTAGGGGTCCTCCCCCAGCGTCTCCTCGACCCGGCCCCAGCGGTAGTCGCGCACGACGTCGAGGACCGGCGCGAGCCCCTGATGGACCCCGACCGAGCGGAGGTCGTCTCCGATCGCCTCCGCCATCCGCTCCACGAGCTCCTCGTCGAACGAGGCGGCCCAGGCGAGCGGCGTCGGGAAGGCGGTCGCACCGAACGCGGCGAACCCCGTCAGACACTCCTCGTGCGCGATCGCGGGGATGCCGAACCGGTTGCCGGCCACGACCTGCCGTTGCCGTTCCCGCAGGCGATCGACGCCCTCGGCCACCGTCACCGGTTCGGTCCCGAAGATGCGCGTCAACTGCCCGAGGCCACCCGTGAAGTCGCCGGTGGGCGCCGATGTCGGCGTAGCCGGGTCGTCGGAGCCGTCCACGCTCGGCGCGAAGTCGCCCGCCGTCTCGGTGAACCAGACCGAACCGAGCTGACCGACCTTCTCCTCGAGGGTCATCTCATCGAGGAGTGCTCGCGCCCGCTCGTCGGGTGACGCCCGTCGGTCGTTCCAGACGCCGCGGACGATACCCGACGTGGTCGGCGTGACGCCGTCGTGTTGCAGGGTCATCCCTTGAACGCTCCATCCATGATCCCGGTCACCATGCGCTTGCCGACGAAGATGAACGCGATGAGCAGCGGGATGGTGGCCAGGAACGACCCGGCCATCGCCAGGCCGAGGTCGATCGACCGCTGCGACTGCAAGGCCTTGATCGCGATCTGGACCGTGTACATCTCGGGCGACTTCAGGACGATGAACGGCCAGAGGAAGTCGTTCCAGGATCCGACGAAGCCGAGCAGTCCCAGGACGAACGCCGCCGGTCGGATGACCGGGAAGACGATCCGCCAGAAGATCTGCCAGGTGTTGGCACCGTCGAGTCTCGCCGCCTGGAGCAGCTCGTCGCTCACGGAACTCGAGATGTGCTGACGCATCCAGAAGATGCCGAACGCGCTCGCGAGGCCGGGGACGATGAGCGCCTGAAGCGTGTCCACCCAGTCGAGCGCGGAGATGATCAGGTACTGCGGGATCACGCTCAGCTGCGTCGGCACGGTCATGGTGAGGACCACGAGGATGAACAGTGCGTTGCGGCCGCGGAACTCCAGTTTCGCGAAGGCGAACCCGGCCAGGGCGCAGAGCAGGGCCGATCCGACGCCGATCGACAGCGCGACGATGAGACTGTTGATCATCGATTGGATGAACGGCACGGTCTCGAGCACGAGCCCCACGAGGTGGAACAGGTTGTCGCCCGGGTACAGCCGCGGTGGCAGGGTGGTCGCCGTCGCCGAGTCCGTGGTCGCGACGACGAACATGAAGTACAGCGGGAACATGCTCACGACGACGGCGCACACGAGGAGGACGTAGGTGTACCAGGGGATGCGGCCGATCCGGCCGCCGTTCCGTTTCCGGCCGGCGGAGGTCGCGCTCGCCATCAGCTGGGTGGAGTTGAGCGTCTCGGACATCAGCGTCCTCCTCGGGTGCGGGTGGACAGGAAGAAGTTCAGCAGGGCGACGAGGACGACGATCACGAACAGCGCGACGCCGATCGCCGAGCCGTATCCGAACTCGAACTGGCCGAAGCCCTGCTCGTAGAGGAACAGCGTGAGCGTCTGGCACTGTCGTGCCGCACCGCAGGTGAGGCCGGTGGCCGGGTTCACCAGCAGTGGTTCGGTGAACACCTGGAGCCCGCCGATCGTCGACGTGACGATCGTGAACACGATGATGGGACGCAACGACGGGATGGTGATGTAGACGAACTGCTTCCAACCGCCGGCACCGTCGACGGCGGCCGCCTCGTACACGTCGCGAGGGATCGCCTGCAGTGCCGCCAGGTAGAGCAGCGTGGTGTAGCCCGTCCACCGCCAGACGACCATGAGCGCGACGAGGAACCACGAGCCGACCTTGTCGTTGAGGAAGTCGACGTGGTCACCGCCGAAGAAGCTGATGAGGTAGTTGAAGAGCCCGTAGTCACGGTCGAACAGCTGGGCGAACACGATCGTGGTCGCGGCGACCGAGGTGATGTACGGCACGAGCATCGCCATCCGGAACCCCGTGGCGAAGCGCAGGCGGACGTGGTTCAGCAGATGGGCGAGGCCCAGGGCGATGACCAGCTGCGGCACCGTGGAGATGATGAAGATCGCGAAGGTGTTGAGCATCGCGTTCCAGAACCGTGGGTCGGCCGCGAGCCTGGTGAAGTTGTCGAAGCCGATGAAGGTCTGCTGACCGATCGGGTTCCAGTCGAAGAGGGACACGACGAAGGTGAACAGGAGCGGGATCAGCCCGAAGACGGCGAAGATCAGGAAGAACGGGGCGATGTAGACGTAGGGGGCGAAGCGTTCCGGCAGGGTGTTGCGGATGCGCGTCCCGATACCGGGTGGCGACTGTTTGGGCAGCAGCCGAGGTGGAGTGATGTGCGTGGTCACGATGATCCTTCAGGGGCGTTCCGGCGTGTTGCTCGGCCGGAACGCCCCGGGTCGGAGCGGACGAGTGGACGGGGCCGTCGGGTCAGCCGCCGAGGGCGTCCTTCACGGCCTTCATCGCGACGTCCCAGGCCTTGTCCGGTGGGGTGTTGCCGGCTTCGACGTCCGTCACGGTGTTGATCATCGCCGAACCGATCGTCGCCGTCTCCGGACCGTTGAAGAACGGCTTGAACTCCTGCAAGGACTTGCCGAGCACGGCACCGATCTTCGAGTCGCCGAAGAACGGATCGGTGTAGTCGGCGATCGCCGTGGATTCGTACGCGGAGACCGTGCTGGGCAGGGCGCCGGTGTCGGTGAAGTTCTGCAGCTGCGACTCGGGTGACTGCATCTCCTTGATGTAGGCCCACGCCGCCTCGGGGTTCGCCGCGCGCTTCGGGATGGCGAGGTAGCTGCCGCCCCAGTTGCCGGCGACCTTGGGCACCGTCGTCACGCGCCACTGGCCCGAGGTGTCGGGCGCGTCCGTCTTGATGCTCTTCAGCATCCAGGAGGGAGCCGCCATCGCGGCGAAGGCGCCGTTGGTCTTGCCCGTGCTCCAGCCGGTGGAGAAGGCGGGGACGTTCGCAGTGATGCCGGCCTCGATCGCCTTGATCGAGATGTCGAACGCCTCCTTCACCTGCGGATTCGTGTCGTACACGAGCTCACCCTCCGGCGTGTAGTACTTCTCGTCGACCTGGTTCACGGTCTGGAAGAAGACCGAGGTGCCGGCGTTGTCCAGGAACGGCTTCCCGGTGGCGGCGACGTACTGCTGGCCGACGGAGATGAAGTCGTCCCAGGTGGGCCAGAGCGCAGCGACCGCGTCCGGTTCCGATGGCAGGCCGGCGGCCTCGAAGAGGTCGGCACGGTACGCCATCGACATCCCGCCCACGTCGGTCGGTACCCCGATGACGGCGTCGTTCTGAGCCACGGCCTGGTCCCAGACCCACGGCAGGTAGTCCCCGGAGATGTCGTCGGCGCCCATCGTGCTCAGGTCGACGAAGTTGTCGGGGTTCGCGACGAAGTTGGGCATGTCGTCCCCCTGGATGAGCACCAGGTCGGGGACCTTACCGCCGGCCAACGCCGCGGTGAGCGCCTGGGCGGTCTCCTGCGTGCTTCCGACCTCGGTGAGCTTGACGGTGATGTCGGGGTGCGCTTCCTTGTACTTCTCGACATCGGCCTTCTGGTTGATGCCCGTGAAGGACCAGAACTGGAAGGTCTTGTCATCGCCGCCGCCGGACCCGGAACAACCGGTGACCAGGGCGCCGACCATGACGGTGACGGTTGCTGCTGCTGCAAGACGGAATCTCACTGGAAATCCCCCTCCTATGCGGGATCGTGTTCCGCGGTGTCGCGCTACGTTGCGGTCACCGGCCGGAGATCGCTCTCCGGCTCGCGCCGATGTCGACTGGATCGGGGAGCATCCGGACCGTTCGGGCGTGGTGATCACCATAGGCAGCGGGGTTCCGCGGCACCAGGGCAATATTGCGCAACTCGGAGAACGCTCTCTCAGATTCTGCGATGCTCGTTGCCAGACCACCGGCAGGTGGACGATCGCAAAGGAGCGAGGATGCGCAAACCGACCCTGGTCGACGTCGCCCGAGAGGCCGGCGTCTCCCGAGCGACCGCGTCGCGGGTCCTCGCCGGTGCCTCGACGGTCGACGCCTCGATGGTCGTCGCGGTGCGCGAAGCGGCCGCGAAACTGGCCTACCGCACGAATGTCGCAGCCCGGTCGCTCGCCGGGGGCAGGACGGGCGCCGTCGCGATCGTCCTCGCGGCGGGTGAGCTCGAACCCTTCTCCGGATCGTTCGTCGCGGCACCGCTCAAGGGCGCCACCGCCGCGCTCCTGTCGGCGGCCCAGCAGCCCGCGCTCTTCCTCGCCGACCCGCGCCAACTCGACGCGCTCGTCGCCTACCTGGCGGCGCACTACGTGGACGGGGCGGTGGTGATCCTGCAGCACGAGATCAGCACCATCACCCAGGCGCTCGCCTCGGTGGACCTCCCCATCGTCTTCGTCGGCCGCCCGATGGGTGAGCACACGGAGGACGTCACCTTCGTCGACTCCGACAACTACGCCGGCGGTCGGCTCGCCGCGGAACACCTGATCGCGCTCGGCCGCACGCGGATCGGCGTCATCTCGGGCCCCGCCGACATGGCCGCGTCCAGCGACCGTGTCCGAGGCTGGCGAGACGTCCTCACCGAACGCGGCCTCGACACCCGTGCGGTCGCCCGAGGTGACTTCACCATGCCGAGCGGGTCGTCGGCCATGGCTCGGTTGCTCTCCCGGTACCCGGACCTCGACGCCGTCTTCGCGGGCTCGGACCTCATGGCGGTCGGAGCGATGCGCGTCCTCGAGGCCAGTGGCCGCACGGTCCCGGACGACATCGCGCTCGTCGGGTTCGACGACACGGTCGTCGCGGCAACCGCGGAGCCACCGCTGACCTCGGTCCGTCAGCCGTTGGAGCAGATGGGCAGGGTCGCCGCGGAACTCGTCATGGAGCTCATCGCCGGCCGGACGACCGCTCCGCGCTGGCTCGACACCACGCTCGTCGTCCGGGACTCAGCCTGAACTTCGGCCCACCGGCCGTCACACCCGCCTCACCGACCGCTTCGGAGGAACCATGTCCGACCGCTCAGCGACGCTCGAACACCGCGTCGTCCATCTGCAGTGCGACGGCGTCTCCGTCGTCCTCGTCCAGCACGGGACCCGCCTCCCGACGATCGCGCACTGGGGTGCCGCCGTCGATGCCGACGACCTCGAGTGGCTTGCCGCGGCCACAGCCACCGTGCGCGGCGACCTCGTCGACGGATCGGACGCGCCGTACGAGCCGAGCCTGCTGCCCGAGCACGCGTCGGGCTGGTCGGGTCTCCCCGGCCTCCGGGCGCATCGCGCCGGGACGGCCTGGTCGTCGCGCTTCGACGTGGTCTCGGTCAAGGTCGACAGAGCGGCCCTCCCGGACGGAGAGGTGCGGCAGTGCGGCGCCGCGCTGGTCGAGGTGACCGCGGTCGACGACCAGACGGGCATCGCTCTCCTCGTGGCGATCGAACTGACACCGAGTGGCCTGCTGCGCACGCGCGTGACGGTCACGAACCGGGGCGACGACCTCCTGGAGATCGAGGGTGTCGTGCCGGCCCTCCCGATCCCGACGTCGGCTCGGGAGATCCTCGACTTCGCCGGTCGGTGGGGCAACGAGAAGCTGCCGCAGCGGCGTCCGGTCACGACCGGGACGCACCTCCGCGAGTCGCGGCACGGTCGCCCCGGTCTCGACGCCACCGGGGTCACCGCGATCGGAACACCGGGGTTCGACAGCCGGACCGGTGACGTCTGGCTGTGCCACGTCGGTTGGAGCGGCAACCACACAATCGGCGTCGAACGCACCGACGGACACCTCGCGTTCCGTGGCGGCGAGCTGCTCCTGCCGGGCGAGGTCCGACTCGGCCCGGGCGAGGACCATCGGACTCCATGGGTGTACGGGGCCTACGGTGTCGGCCTCGATGCCGCCTCGTCGCGGTACCACCGCTGGCTGCGTTCGACCTCGCGGGCGGCTCGGCGTCCGCGCCCGGTCACCCTGAACGTCTGGGAGGCGGTGCTGTTCGATCACGACCTGGAGGTCCTCACCGAGTTGGCGACCCGGGCCGCGGCCATCGGCGTCGAGCGCTACGTGCTCGACGACGGATGGTTCCGCGGACGTCACGACGACACCCGCGGCCTCGGTGACTGGACACCGGACCCCGAGCGTTGGCCGGACGGTCTCGCGCCGCTCGCCGACCGGGTGCGATCGCTCGGCATGGAGTTCGGGCTGTGGTTCGAACCCGAGATGATCAACGAGGACTCCGACCTCGCACGCGAGCACCCGGACTGGATCCTGCGGGCGAGGGACGAGCTCCCGTCGCCCGTCCGGCACCAGCAGGTGCTCGATCTCGGCAATCCGGCGGCCTTCGACCACATCCTGCAGGCCATCGACACACTGGTCGGCGAGCTCGGGATCGCGTACCTGAAATGGGACCACAACCGCGACCTCGTCGATGCCGGACATCCGTCGACCGGGCGGCCAGCCGTGCACGACCAGACCGAAGCCCTCTACCGGCTGCTCGACGAGCTCCGATCGCGGCACCCGCACCTCGAGATCGAGAGCTGCGCGTCGGGCGGAGGCCGCGTCGACCTCGGTGTCCTCGAGCGGTCCGATCGCGTCCACACCTCCGACAACCACGACCCGATCGAGCGGGCCCGGATGCTCCGGTGGACGGGGCTCCTCGTCCCGCCCGAGATGCTGGGATCGCACGTGGCCTCGGCCAGATCGGCCACGACCGGACGCACGCACACGCTCCACACCCGGTGCGCGGTCGCCCTCCTCGGGCACTTCGGTGTGGAGTGGGACCTGCGCGAGCTCGACGATGCGGATCGGACGACCCTCGCCGGATGGATCACCGTGTTCACGCGTCATCGCGGACTCATCGCCACCGGCCGCGTCGTCGGCGACGGTGGGTGGGACGACGACGCTCCGACCCTGCGCGGGGTCGTCGCGGAGGACGGCACCACCGCGCTGTACACCCTCGTGACTCCCCCGCGGTCGGCCGACTCCCGTCGTCGGGTCCGCCTTCCCGGACTCCGCCCGGACGGTCACTACCGCCTCGCCGTCGCGCAGGACGACTCCCTCGGCCCCCGCTGGGTGATCCCCCAGTGGCTCCGGGATGCGCCGCCACTCGACGCCGACCCGGCCACGCTCGCGGCGGCGCCCGTGCTGAGCGGTGGCCAGCTGGCCGTGATCGGCCTCGACCTCCCCACCTTCCAGCCCGACCGCGCGATCACGATCCTCGTGACCGCCGACTGACCCACGACCCGCTGCACAGAACAGGACCACATCACCCATGGACTCCACTGCGACCGTCACCGTCGACCTCGACCGGCCAGGACCCACGATCAGCCGACACGTCTACGGCCACTTCGCGGAACACCTCGGACGCGGGATCTACGACGGCTTCTGGGTCGGCGAGGACTCGCCCGTGCCGAACATCGGCGGCATCCGGCTCGACGTCGTGGAGGCGCTCCGCGAACTGCGCATCCCGAACCTCCGCTGGCCGGGCGGCTGCTTCGCGGACCGCTACCACTGGACGAGCGGCATCGGACCTCGCGAGGACCGCCCGAAGCTCGTCAACACGCAATGGGGCGGGACGAGCGAGACCAACGCGTTCGGCACCCACGAGTTCATGGAGCTGTGCGAGCTCCTCGGTGCCGACGCCTACGTCTCGGGCAACCTCGGTTCAGGCACGGTGCAGGAGATGGCCGACTGGATCGAGTACCTGACCGGTGCCGGGGAGACCCCGATGGCCGAGTTGCGTCGCGCGAACGGCCGGGAGGAGCCCTGGGACGTCCCGTTCTGGGGGCTGGGAAACGAGCCCTGGGGGTGCGGTGGCAACCTGCGGGCCGGCGCGTACGCGGACCTGGCACGCCGATTCGGTACCTTCTGCGAGAGCGGCGGGAAGGTCCCGCTCTACCGGGTCGCCGCCGGCGCCGACGGGTTCGACGTGGCCTGGACCAAGACGCTGATGGAGGTCGTCGCCGACGTGGCCACCCACCCGTTCTCGGCGACCCCCTGGGAAGCCGTCTCGGTGCATTACTACACGATCGGCGGCAGCTGGAAGGCGAAGGGCAGCGCGACCGGGTTCGACGCCGCGGAGTACTGGAGCACGATCACCGCAGCACAGGGCGTCGAGCAGCTGCTGTCGTCGCACGCCGCCGTCATGGACGTGTACGACCCGGAGGAACGGTTCGGCATGGTGCTCGACGAGTGGGGCACCTGGTGGGACGTCGAGCCGGGCACGCACCCCGGGCATCTGTTCCAGCAGAACACCATCCGCGACGCCATGGTCGCCGCCTGGCACTTCGACGTGTTCCACCGATTCGCGGGCCGGCTGCGCATGGCCAACATCGCGCAGACGGTCAACGTCCTGCAGGCGATGCTCCTGACCGATCCCGACGGCGGCGAGATGGTCCGGACGCCCACCTTCCACGTCTTCGAGATGAACAGCCCGCACCAGGACGCCACGTCCCTCCCGACGCACGTGGTCGGACCGGTCCGCGACGCCGACGCCGCACACGCGGGTGGCATCCCGACCGTCTCCGCGTCGGCGAGCGTCAAGGACGGCGTCCTCCATTGCTCGTTGACGAACGTCGCCCTCGATGCTCCACTCGTCATCGAGGTCGACGTCCGTGGCGGGTCCGTGGTCGAGCCGCACGGCCGGCTGCTCACCGCTGCGCGGCCCGACGCCCACAACCGTCCCGGTGAGACCGACGCCGTGTCACCGCGACCGCTCACCGGTCTCGACGTCACACCGACGGGTCTTCGCGTCACGCTCCCACCGCACTCGTTCGCAACCATCACGGCTCAGGTCGTCGCGCCATGAGCGAGGTGGAGATCGCAGTCACCGAGGTGCGTGCAGCACGTCGGGCGCGGGCGGACCGCCCGCCGATGGGCTGGAACAGTTGGGACTGCTTCGGAGGGTCCGTCACGGAGGCCGAGGTGCTCGCCAACGCCGCGTTCCTTGCCGAGCACCTGCTGCCCGTCGGCTGGGACACGGTGGTCGTCGACATCCAGTGGTACGAACCGGCGCCCGGCGCCGGCGACTACGAGCGCGTCTCCCAGCCGACGCTCGACGCTTGGGGCCGACCGCAACCCGCGCCGAACCGGTTCCCGTCTGCGGCGTCGGGCGGCTTCCGCGCGCTCGCCGACCGCGTGCACGCGCTCGGGCTCCGCTTCGGGGTGCACCTCATGCGTGGCGTGCCGCGTCTGGCCGTCGACCTCGACCTACCGATCCTCGGTTCGACCGCCCGCTGCGGGGAGATCGCCGATCCGTCCAACGTCTGCCCGTGGAACCCCGACAACGTCGGCGTCGACATGACGACCCCGGGCGCCCAGGCCTACTACGACTCGGTCATGGCACAGCTCGCGGACTGGGGTGTCGACCTCATCAAGCTCGACGACGTGCTCTATCCTCCGATCCAGACCGCCGAGATCGAGGCCATCTCGCGGGCGATCGACGCGACCGGTCGACCGATGGTGCTCAGCCTGTCCCCGGGGAAGCGACTCTCGACCGAGCACCTCGACACCCTTCGATCGACGGCGCAGCTGTGGCGGATCTCCGACGACCTCTGGGACGACTGGTCGGCGGTGCTCGAACAGTTCCAGCGCCTGGCCCGCTGGGCACCCCTCCAGCGTCCGGGGGCGTGGGCCGATGCCGACATGCTCCCGCTCGGGCGGATCGGCATCCGGGCCCACGTCGGTTCGGACCGGCTGAGTCGCCTCACCCTGGACGAACAACGGACGCTCATGACCCTCTGGTGCATCGGCCGGTCGCCGCTCTTCTTCGGCGGCCACCTCCCGGACACCCCGGCGCACACGCTCGCGCTCCTGACCAACCCGGACGTGCTCGCACTGCTCGGCAGCGACGGGAGCCGGGAGATCATCCGCGACGGCGACCTCGTCGTCTGGGCGGCGGAGCTCGGCGAGACCCGGTGGCGCGCGGTGTTCTGGCTCGGCGATGCGGACACCGAGCTGCGGGTGCACCTGGCCGATCTCGGTTGCGCCGATCGATCGGCCGTCACCGAGCTGTGGAGTGGTCGGCCGTTGCCGGTCGTCGACGGCGCCGTCGACACGTCCCTGCCCGCGCACGGTGCCGTGCTGCTCCGACTCGACCACTGATGGATCACCGACAGCAGCGCGTCGAGCGTCATCGAATCGAACTCGACGGACCGGCCACCCGGTTCGTCGATCGGTTCCTCATCGGGAACGGGACGTTGGGCGCGGCGCTCGACATGGCCTGGGTCCTCTGCCTGGCCGCACGACTCCGTGATCCAGGGCTCGCGTCCGAGGCGCTCGACACGCTGCTCGGTCCGCTGTCATCGGCCTCGCTGCTCGACCTGCACCCGATGGGCGACCTCGACGACGTGTTCCAGATCGACGGCAACCTGGGTGGGACGGCCGGTGTCGTCGAGCTGCTCGTCCAGGGGCACGGCGGTGTCCTGTCGCTGCTGCCGACCCTCCCGGCCGAGTGGTCGGCGGGACGGTTCCGAGGGTTCCGGGTCCGTGGTGGACACGTCGTGGATGTCGAGTGGAGCCGTCATCGCCCCGTCGCGGCGACCCTGATTCTCACGGCCGGCGGCGTGCTCGTCGAGCTGCCGGACGACGGCTCGATGATGACCGTCGCGGGCCCTGGCGGCGCACTGCCGACACGGCTGGAGGACGGCGCGCCGGCCGGGCGGCGGCGGATCAGGCTCGACGAGCCCGGTGTCCACCGGCTCGAGTTCGCGCGTCCACCCGGCGATCCGGAAGACTGACCGCCTCCTCCGGACGTCGGCTACTCGGCCTGTGCCTCGGCCTTCGCCGCTGCGATGGCGGCGTGCACTTCGGACATGTCGAGACCGCGCACCTGCGAGATGAGGTCCTCGAGTGCCGGCGCGGGGAGGGCGCCGGCCTGCGAGAAGACGAGCACGCCGTCGCGGAACGCCATGAGCGTGGGGATCGACGTGATCTGCATGCCGCTCGCGAGCTCCTGGTTCGCCTCGGTGTCGACCTTGGTGAACACGACGTCCTGGTGCTGCTCGCTCGACTGTTCGAAGACGGGGCCGAAAGCCTTGCACGGGCCGCACCACTCGGCCCAGAAGTCGACCAGGACGATGCCTTCGGCCGACACGGTGTCCTCGAAGTTCGAGATGGTCAGTTCCTGCGTGGTCATCGTGTGCCCTTCGGATCGGTGGTCGGACGCGTCGCCTCCGACTGACGAGCCTACCGGCGGACGACCGGTCGTCCTCCCCTTGTGCCGTGCCGCGGTCAGCGCCCGGGCGGCAGATCCGGGAGAAGGAGGAGCCGGCGCTGCATCCGCGACATGATCAGGAGCACCCCGCCGAGGACCGCGAACAGGACGCCGCCACCGGCGACGATGCCGCCGATGATCCCTCCGAGGAAGCCGTAGCTGTCGCCGCTGCTGTTGACGAGGATGACCACGCCGACGGCCAAGGCGAGCACACCGATCCCGAGGACGGCCCAGGACATGACGAGATAGATGCGGAACGCGCGCGCTCCATGGAACGTCGGCCGGATGCCGTACTGGGTTCCGACGTACTGGGCCCAGCGTGAGCCGGTCCACCACCTCGTCCCCCGCGGCGACACGGAGTACCAACCGGCACCGGGACCGTCCTGCTCACCCGGCAATGGACGGACCACGTCGATGACCACCGGGGCGGCGACCGGCTGCGGGATCCGCCGCACCGCCGTCGTCTGGGCGGCGATACCGAACCAGAGCAGCGTCAGGAGGAGCATCGGGAATCCGTTGACCGACAGGTGGCTGGACAGCGCGCCGAGGCTGAACTGCGCGATCGCGAGCACGAGGAAGACCGAGCCGAACACCCAGGCCAAGCTCGGTTGCTCGGTGGTCGCCCAATCGGTCCCGGGCTTCCCGTTCTTGACCCTGAGCCCCGTCCAGTGCGAGCCGTCCCACCATCGGAGCTGATCCGGCCCCGTCGGATACCAGCCCAGCTGCGGTCCGGACGGCAGCTGCGACGGCGACGCCATGGGAGTCGGTGCCAGCAGTGTGACCGGCACCTCCTGCTTCACCGGTGGCGCGGCATCGGCCTCCTGAGCAGTCCACTGCGTTCCATCCCACCAGCGCAACTTGCCCGGCGTCCCCGCCTCGTACCATCCCGGTGCAGCGGTCATCGCTGCTCCTTCCCCCGAAGATCACGCTCATGACGTCCATGCAGCGACCCCAGTGTCCCGTCTGCGAGCCATCGCGGCAAGCCACCGTTGTCGAACATCGTGCGAGCCAGGTAGGTTGACGGCGACGTGATGAAGGGACCACCGTGGCCAGACGCAAGACGCCGGAGCAGATCGCCGACGAGGAACGTCGCTACGAGCTCGCGCGATCGGCGAGCACGTTCGAGGAGTTCTCCGTCCTCGCGAACGACCCCAATCAGGCGATCCGCGCCGCTGCGGCCCACAACCCGGCAGCCGACCCAGCGGCGTTGGAGCTCTTCCTCGAGGACCGCTTCTGGGGTGCGCGCATCGAGATCGCGCTGCACCCGAACACCACGGACGAGCTTCTGATCCGCCTCCTCGAAGCCGATCCGCGCAAGCGTGGCGTCGTCCACCACGAGGCGGAACGCCGGCTGGCGGCGAAGGGCTTCCGCTTCGACGACGACGGCCTCCCGCTGATCGGCGACGCCGGCACGAGCGCTCGTTGAGCCCGTACAGCCAGGTCGACTGGGACGCGAGCCCCGAGCATCCGTCATCAGTCGCCGAACCGTATCTGATGGGCACCGGCGTCGTCACCGACGAGGACACCGGGAGTCGACCGCTCTCGCCACCGCATCGTCATCCGGACGCCATGCTCGCCTGGTGCTACCGCGGCACCGTGTGGGTGCACCTCCCGAACGCGATGTGGCGCCTCGCACCGGGTCAGGGCGTGTGGATCCCGGCACACACGCCGCACACGGCGCACCACGAGCGCGACTCCACCGGGTGCTACACCTACCTCCCCGCCGCCTCGCTGATCGCGCCCGTCGAGACCGTCACCCAGGTCCTGGTCCCGCGTGCGGTGCAGGAGATGTTGCTCCACCTCGGGATCAACGACATGCCGACCGACCTCCGGGTCCGTGCGCAGGCGGTCCTCATCGAGATGCTGCAGCAGCCCGCGCCGGAGACGGCGGACGGCTGGGGCGAGATCCCGATGCCGTCCGACGATCGTGTCCGTCCGCTCGTCCGTGCGATCCTCGCCGACCCGGGTGACCTCCGGGGCGCGCGCGAGCTGTTCGACGTGCACGGCCTCCACGAGCGCACCGTGCTGCGGATCTTCCAGCATGACACCGGGATGAGCTTCGCCCGGTGGCGAACGGGCGTCCGGATGACGCTCGCGGCGCGGCTGATCATCGACGGCATGCCGATCGGCGCTGCAGCGCACCGGTGCGGGTACGCGTCCTCGAGCGCCTTCTCCGCGAGCTTCCGAGCCCGGTTCGGTATGACCCCGCGGGAGTACGTGGAACGGGTGCAGGCGGACCCCGCCCACCAGCTCTACTGGCGCTGATCCACCCGGGCACGCATCGTCCTGTCGGATCGGCGACAGAACTCGTCGGTTCCTCGACACTGTCACGCCGTGAAGCACCCTACGATCGTTCTGTTAGGACATGCTTACCTAACTTCCGGATCGCCAGCGGTGATCCCACTCCCCCCCCTCTTCAAAGGAGCCCCATGCCGCACGCTTTCGCGCGCCCGAACGTCCGCCGAGGATCCACCCTCCTCGCCGCCGTCATCGCCACTGCTCTCGCTCTCGCCGGATGTTCGGCCGCCACCGGCGACACCGGATCGACGACGGCATCGACCGACGGCGTCGTCATCGAACACGCCCACGGTGAGACCGTCATCCCGCAGAAGCCGGAACGGATCGTGGCCCTCGGGTGGATGACGCCCGACATCGTCGCCGCCCTCGGCACCAACCCCGTCGGCATCGAAGAGGTCTGGGGAGCCGGTGAGAGCGGCTACCAGCCCTGGTTCGAAGACTACGTCTCCGAGGCGTACGGCGAGATGCCCGAGATCATCCCCTTCACGGACGACGGCCCGAACTACGAGGCGATCAAATCCCTGAAGCCCGACCTGATCCTCAGCCTCTACTCCGGTGTCACCGACATCGAATACGAGCGGCTCACCGAGATCGCCCCGACCGTCCCCTACATCGAGGGACCCTGGAACCCGGGCACCTGGGAGGGCATGACCCGCACCGTCGGGAAGGCGATGTCGGAGGAGACCAAGGCCGAGGAGCTCATCGGCGAGACCGAGGATCTCATCACCTCCCTCGCCGACGCACACCCCGAGTTCGACGACAAGAGCTTCGTCTGGGGCCTCACCCTGAACGAGGGCGGGACGGACCTCGGCGTCTACCTCGAGTACGACCCGCGGGTCCGCATCACCGAAGCACTCGGCTTCACCTCGACCTCGGCGATGGACGGCTTCCTCGCGAGCGCCGAGGGCGACAACTGGTACACCGGCGTCAGCCTCGAGCAGCTCTACGACGTGGACGCCGACCTGTTCGCCGCATGGGGCGGAAGCGCCGAGGAAGGGACGTACACGGTCGAGAACGCCGTGGTGTCGCGCTGGGCGCCGATCGCCGCCGGGTCCTACGTGATCTACGCCGACGCCGCCAAGGCCTCTGCGATCAGCGCGCCGACCGTCCTGTCCCTGCAGTACGTCCTGCCCGGCTACGTCGACGACCTCGCAGCGGCCCTGCAGGGCGAGCCGACCATCGACGGCAAGTGACGTCGGAGATGTCCCGGTCCGCCGCCCCGTCAGCAGCGCCGGCTGCGGGCGGGGCGGCGGACGTCCCGACGCCCGGTGGGGCCGGACGCGCGGACGTTTCGCCCCACCGCACCGGGACCCTCGCCGTCGGGCTCCTCGTCGCCACCGTGGTGCTGATCGCCGCAGCCGTCGCCTCACTCGCCATCGGCAATCGGGCCATCGACCCCCTGACCGTCGTCCGCGCGCTCGTCGCCTACGACGACGCGAACCCCCTGCACCTCATGGTCATGGAGCTGCGCGTCCCACGGACGCTGCTCGGCATCCTGGTCGGTGCGGCGCTCGCCGTCTGCGGCGGGCTCATCCAGGCCTTCACCCGCAACCCGCTCGCCGACCCGGGCATCCTCGGGGTGAACGCCGGTGCGTCGTTCGCCGTGACCTTCGCGGTCGGTGTCCTGGGACTGACGACTCCCGGCACCTACGTCCCGTTCGCCCTGGCGGGTGCGTTCATCCTCACGGTGATCGTCTACACGCTCGGATCCGTCGGGGCTTCGGGTGCGACCCCGATGAAACTGACCCTCGCGGGGGTCGCCCTCGGTGCCGCCTGCACCGGTTTCACCACCGCGATCGTGCTGCGGGACGAAGGCACCCTGCAGGTCATGCGGTTCTGGAGCGTGGGATCCATCGGAGGCCGCACCCTCGACCAGCTCACCTGGGCTGCTCCGTTGATCGTCGCGGGCCTCGTGATCGGCCTGCTCTGCGCCCGGTCGCTGAACGCGCTGACCCTGGGAGACGAACTCGCCCAGGCGCTCGGGGCGCGAGTGCGCAGCACCCGGGTGTGGGTCGTCGTGGCCGTGACCCTCCTGGCCGGTACGGGCGTCGCAGTCGCCGGTCCCATCGCCTTCGTCGGACTCATGATCCCCCATGTCGTCCGGTGGTTCACGGGCCCCGACCAGCGCTGGGTGCTGACGTACTCGATGGTGATCGGCCCCGCGTTCCTGCTGCTCGCAGACGTCCTCGGCCGGATCGTGCTGCCCTCCGGAGAGCTCCGGGTGGGGATCGTCACGGCACTCCTCGGCGCCCCCATCCTGATCATGCTCGTCCGTCGGAAGCGGGTGAGCGGACTGTGAGCGTCGTCGACCACGGCCGACGCCAGATCCGCGTGGAGACCGTGCACATCGCGACGCTCGTACCGGTGCGGTCCGTCCTCGTGTGCCTCGGACTCGTCGTGGTGATCATCGGAGCAGGGCTGTTCGCGACGACGATCGGCGCGTACGAGATCGGCTTCGACGCGGTGATCCGGGCGATCGTCGACCCCGCGTCCGACCCCGACGTCCGCCAGGTCGTGACCGAGTGGCGACTCCCACGGGTGCTGTTCGCGGTGCTCTGCGGAGCGGCACTCGCGCTCTCCGGAGGTATCTTCCAGTCGCTCACCCGCAACCCGCTCGGCTCACCGGACATCATCGGGTTCGGTGTCGGCGCACAGTTCGGCGTCACGCTGACGATGCTCGTCCTCGGGCTCAACACCTACCTGTTCAAAGCCGCCGGGGCACTCGTGGGCGGTCTACTGACCGCCCTGCTCGTCGCCGTCCTCGCGAACCGCCACACCATGTCGTCCTTCCGGCTGATCATCGTCGGCATCGGCGTCTCGGCCGGGCTCGGTTCCCTCACCTCCTGGATCCTCATCTCGGTCAGCGTCGAGCAGGCGATGATGGCGGCCACCTGGGGTGCAGGATCCCTCGCCTCGCTCGGCTTCGATCAGCTGCTCCCCGCCGCCACGGCGTTCGTCGTGTTCGCCCTGCTGGCTCGGCCACTCCGGCGTTCCCTCCCCGTGCTCGAGATGGGAGACGACGCCGCCATGGCCCTCGGCGTGCGTCCCGGACGCACTCGCCTGATCGCCATGGTCGTCGGTGTGGCCCTCGTGGCGCTCGTCACCGCCGCGGCCGGCCCGATCTCGTTCATCGCCTTGGCCGCCCCGCAGATCGCTCAACGGCTCACCCGCTCGAACACCCCGATGGGCCTCGCGCCGGTGATGCTCACCGGAGCCGCCCTGGTCGTCGTCTCCGACGCCGTCGCCCAGCTGCTCGCGGTCCCGGTCGGCGTGGTGACGCTCTCGGTCGGTGGCATCTATCTGACCTGCCTGCTGGCCGCCCAGTTCGTGCGCCGCACGTGAAAGGAACTCCCATGACCACGTCGCTCCTCGCCCGCGACCTCACCCTGGGCTACGGCGATGCTCCGATCGTCTCCGAGCTGTCGCTCGAGGTGCCGGACGACTCGTTCACGATCATCATCGGACCGAACGCCTGCGGCAAGTCGACCCTGCTCCGCGGACTCGCACGGCTCCTGCGCCCGACCGCCGGCGCCGTCCTCCTCGATGGTGCTGACATCCGTGCGTCGAAACCGAAGGACACCGCTCGCCGACTCGGGCTCCTCCCCCAATCCGCCATCGCCCCCGACGGGATCACCGTCGCCGACCTCGTCGGGCGCGGCCGGTTCCCGCACCAGAGCGCGATGCGGACGTGGAGCCGGGCCGACGAAGCGGCGGTCTCGGAAGCGATGGCCGCGACGGGGGTCACGGAGCTGTCCCGCCGGCTGGTCGACGAGCTCTCGGGCGGCCAGCGGCAACGCGTCTGGGTCGCGATGGCACTCGCCCAGCAGACGAAGCACCTGCTGCTCGACGAGCCGACGACGTTCCTCGACATCGCGCACCAGATCGAGCTGATGGAGCTGTTCACGGATCTGCACCGCAGCGGCACCACCCTCGTCGCGGTCCTCCACGACCTCAACCACGCCGCCCGCTATGCGACGCATCTCGTCGCGATGCGCGACGGCGCGATCGTCGCCCAGGGCGATCCGCAGGAGATCATCACCGCCGACCTCGTGGAGGCCGTGTACGACCTGCCGTGCCGGGTCATCACCGACCCCGTCTCCGGTACCCCGCTGGTGCTCCCGCTCGGACGGCGGAGCCGGTGAGCGGGACGACGACGAATACGCCGCGGCGCCTCTTCGGCATCGCGCTGGGAGCGGACGGTCGCGGCGCCATGCTCGTCGCCGCGACCGGCCTCCTCATCGTGCACGCCCTGTCGGAGGCGGCGATCCCCGTGATCATCGGGGCGACCATCGACCGCGCGGTGGTGCCGTCCGATCCGGTCGCCCTCGGGGTCTGGATCGGTGTCCTGGTCGGAACCTTCCTCGTCCTGACGGTGAGCTACCAGTCGGCGTCGCGCCTCATGGTGTCGATCTACGGGCACGGCGAACAGGCGCTCCGGCACCTCACGCTCTCCCGGATGCTCCGGCCGCAGCTCTCACGACAGAACCTTTCGGCGGGTGAGGCCCTGACGGTCGTCACGTCCGACACCTACCGGGTGGCCGGCGTCGCCTGGTCGGTCGCGCAGCAGTCGGCGACCATCGCCGCGATCATCGGAGCCGCCCTGGCGATGTCGGTGATCTCGCCCGTGGCGACGATCGTGGTGTTCGTGTCGACCATCGGGATGATGCTCGTCATGCGCGTCGTGTCCCGCCCGCTGGAGCGCCGAGGGTTCGCCGAGCAACGGGCGGCGACCGAGGCCGGAGCGGTGGCCGCCGACTTCATGAGCGGGTTCCGAGTGCTCGTCGGCATCGGCGGGCGGGCTGAAGCCGTCCGGCGATATGACGCCGCCAGTGATGTCTCACGACGCGCAGCGACGGCCGCCGGGCGGTCCCTCGCCCTCTTCGACGCCGTGAGCGGCACGCTGGCGGCGTTCGTCATGGCCGCACTCGTCGGCTTGTCCGCCTGGTTCGCTGCGGATGGGCGGATCAGCATCGGTGAGCTCGTGACGGTGCTCGGTCTCGCGCAGTTCATCAGCGGGTACCTCGCACAGGCGGGTTCCTTCCCATCGAACTGGATCCACAAGCTCGCGTCCGCCAAACGCCTGGCCGCGGTCGTCGACGCCGACGACCTACTCGAAACGGGCGGTCGGCTGGACGAGATGTCCGACTCCGGCCCTGCGTCCGACGTCGTGCTGTCCTTCCGCCCGGAACACCAGGACCGACCGGTGGACGTCCATGCTGGTGAACTGCTCGGCGTCCGGCCGCCCGACAGCGACACCGCGCGCGCCCTCTCCCGCCTGCTCGGCATGCGGACCCCCGCGGAGCGCGGCAGCGTCTCGCTCGCCGTCGACGGTACACTCGTCGACCAGCTGGACCTCGACCCGGTGGCGTACCGCCGTCGTGTGGTCGCGCCACCGCACGGCCAGCGCATCATGAGCGGCACCCTGGCGGAAGCGGTCCGCGGTCATGACGCGACCGGCGACCCGGATGCGGTGTTCGTCGGCATGGCGGCGCTCGACGACGCGGTCGTGCAGCTCGGCGGTTGGTCGTCTCCGGTCGGTGAGGCGGGCAGACGGCTCTCCGGCGGGCAACGCCAGCGCGTCGGCATCGCCCGGGCGCTCCATGCCGGTGCGGACGTGCTCGTCCTCGACGAACCGACGTCGGCCGTCGACGTCCTCACGGAGACCCGCATCGCCCGAGCACTCGCGGCGCACGAGGGCACCGTCGTCGTCATCACCACCTCGCCGGTCCTGTTGAACGCCTGCGACCGCGTCGTCGAGCTCGCCCCCCGTTCGGAGACCCGCCATGACTGATCCCGCCATGGAGCCCACCACCGCCGAGATGCTCCCCGTCGCCGACGGCTCCCGCGTCCGAACCGTCGTCGGTGCCCTCCTCAGACGCCACCGCGGACGGACCGCCGCCGTGGTGGTCCTCTTCCTCGCCGCCGCCGCACTGGGCGTCGTGATGCCCGCGTGTCTCGGGCGGATCGTGGACGCCGTCGCTTCCGATGCCGGGCTGAGCGTCGTCTCAGGCTGGGTGGCCGCAGCAGCGGTCGGCGCTGTCGGGGCGGTCGCGGTGACGCTGTGGGCGACTCGGGTGCTCACGGGGCTGGTGCAGGACCTGCTCGCCGAACTGCGCGAGGACGTGTTCGCCTCGGCCATGCGGCTCCCGGTGAGCACCGTCGACGACGGCGAGCGTGCCGATCTCCTGTCCCGGGTCACCGGCGACGTCGACGCGGTCGCGGAGGCCGGCGGGAACGTCGCCCCGACCCTGCTCTCCGCCGGGTTCGCGATCGGGGTGTCGGCCGTCGCCCTGGCAGCCGTCGACCCGTGGCTCGCGCTCGCCGGTCTCGCCTCGGCGCCGTGCTACGTCCTCGGGACCCGTGCGTTCCTCCGGCGATCCCGAGTGGTGTTCCGCACGGTCCGGATCCGCGAAGCGTCGCGCAGTCAGGCCGTGCTGGACGCGGTCGACGGCGCGGAGACCCTCGCCGCGTTCGCGGGCACGGACCACGCGCTCGAACGCGTCCGGGAACGCGCGGCCGCCTCCATCGACGCGCAGATCGAGGGCGTGCGCGTCGCGAACCGTTTGTTCCGATGGATCAACTCGGGTGAGCTCGTCGGGCTCTCGGCGATCCTGGCGACCGGCTTCCTCCTCAACCTGCAGGGCACGATCACCGTCGGACTCGTGACCACCGCCGCGCTCCTGTTCCACCGGCTGTTCGATCCGGTGGGCCGGCTCATCTTCGGGCTGGACGACATCCAGCGGGCCACGGTCGGGCTGGCTCGGCTCGTCGGGGTCATCGACCTCGCAGCAGCGTCGTCCGCGATGCCGGAGTCTCCCTCGCCCGTCGGCGGTACCGCGGACGATGTCGCCGCACCGCCGGCGATCCGAGTGCACGACCTGACGTTCCGGTATCCGACCACGGACCGTGGGGTCACGCAGGTCACCCTGGACGTGCCGCCCGGGACGACCACGGCGCTCGTCGGCACGTCCGGCTCGGGCAAGAGCACCCTGGCGCGGGTCGTCGCCGGACACCATCCCCCGACGTCGGGGCGGGTGCTCGTGGGCCACGCCCCGTACTACCTGTCGCAGGAGCTCCACCACTTCCGTGGCTCGATCGCCGACAACCTCAGGCTCGGCGCGCCGGACGCCAGCCGGGACGAGATGGTCTCGGCGCTCCGTGCCGTCGGAGCCGAATGGGCGGTCACCGCGTTGCAGGACGACCCGGCGGCGGACCCGACCGACTCGCGGCCGTCGCCCGTGCCGCTGGACGAGGGACGCATCCAGCAACTCGCGGTCGCTCGGGCGTTCCTGGCGGACCCGGCGATCGTGATCCTCGATGAGGCGACGGCCGACGTCGGCTTGCACCATCGCGACGCCGTCGAAGCGGCGATCGCCGCCCTTCGGACGGACCGGACCGCGCTGCTCATCGCGCACCGGTTGGAACAGGCCGCCACCGCCGACCGGATCGCGGTCTTCGCGGACGGTCGGATCGTCCAACACGGCACGCACGCGGAGCTCCTCGCCTCGCCCGGCCCCTACCGCGAGTCCTGGCTCGCGCACAGCCCGCACCCGACCCAGCACACCGAACCGACCCGAGAGGCCGAGACTCCATGAAGATCCACCGCGGCATCGTGACCGCAGCGACACCCCTGAGTCCGAACCTGATCCGCATCACCCTCGGCGGTGCGGGCGTCGAGGACTTCGAGAGCACCGGCACGGGTGATGAGTACGTCCGCGTCTTCTTCCCCCACGGCGCCGACCCGACGGAGGTCTCGCTCCCGGTACCGGCAGGCGACTGGTGGGAGACGCCGGAGGGCTCCCCGCAGGCACCGATGCGGACGTACACGATCAGCGCCGTGCGGCAGGATCCCGTCGAGATCGACATCGACTTCGTCGTGCACGACGCCGGGGTCGCGGGGCCGTGGGCGGCTCGCGCCCAGCCCGGGCACGTGCTCGGCCTGAACTCGCCCACCGGTCTGTACGCGCCGCCCGCCGACATCGGTTGGCAGGTGCTCGTCGCGGACCTCAGCGGCCTTCCCGCAGTCAGGCGCATCGTCGCACAGACTCCGCGCGGACTGCGGACCCGCGTGGTGCTCGAGGTGCCGAGCGAGCGGGATCGGGTCGCGGTCGAGACGAACGACGACGTGACGGTCACCTGGGTGGTGGGCGGCAACGGACACGGCCCGAGCGCGCTGGGCCGACTCGTCCGGAGTGTCGTGGACGAGCGCCTCCCGCTCGATCACGGCTACATCTGGGTGGCCGGCGAGACGGTGGCGCTCCGCGACGTGCGCAAGTATCTGCGCAAGGAGCTCGGGCTACCCGCCACCCGGTTCAAGGTGGTCGGCTACTGGACGCCGATCGCAGCATGGGACGAGAAGTTCGCCGCCCTCCCGGCCTCGGTCCAGCGGGAACTCGAGGCGATCTGGGCGCCGATCGACGGCGTCGAGCCGGAGGACGTACAGATCCGGTACGAGGAGCAGCTCGAACGGCACGGGCTCTGACCTCTCGCCGGTCCACGGGTTCGGGTGTCCGGCCCAATAGGCTGAGGGCGAAAGGACGACACGGCCATGACCTCACCTGCCGGGCGCCGGAGACACGGCCGCCCCACCATCTCCGATGTCGCCGCGCTCGCGGGCGTGTCGGCCGGAGCGGTCTCGAAGGTCTTCAACGGCACGGGTCGCATCTCGCCGCCGACAGCCGAGCGTGTCCGGGAGGCCGCGCGCAAACTCAACTGGACGCCGAACCCGGCTGCGATCGCTCTCCGGACCTCGCGCGCCCAGGCGATCGGGCTCGTCCTCACCAGTTCCTCCCCGGTTCCCGAGGTCGGTGCGGCCAATGTCGGACTCATCTCCGGGATCGAGTCCCTCCTCAGTCCCCGCGAGTACGGGCTCCTCCTGAACGTCTTCCTCACGGGACAGCACGACGAGTCGGCGTTCTACCGGTCCCTCGCTGAGCGCCAGCGGATGGACGGCGTCATCCTCACCAATTCGGTGGTCGGCGACACCCGCTTCGACCTCATGCGCGACCTCGGTGTGCCCGCGGTGCTCGTCGGCACCCCGTGGAAGCCGGGCGTGGTCGACTACATCGACGCGGACCCGCCGAGCGCCGGCATCCCCGAGACGGTCGACCACCTCGTCGGTCTGGGCCACCGCGACGTCGCGTTCGTCAGCGGCCCCGCCGGGTTCGTGCTCCCGAACATCCGACGCGAGGCGTTCACTGCCCGGCTCGCCCATCACGGGCTCACCCCGCACTCCGTCTCGAGCGTCGGCTATTCGCCGGCGGCCGCCGCCGAGGAGACGAGTCGGCTTCTCGACGGGGCGGCACCGCCGACGGCGATCCTCTACGGCACCGACACCATGGCGATCGCCGGGATGCGGACGATCCAGAGCCGTGGCCTGCGGGTCCCCGAGGACATCTCGGTCGTCGGGTTCGAGGGGCTCGAGGTCGGCGAATGGGTCGACCCCCAGCTCACCACCGTCCAGCGGTTCGCGTTCCAGCGTGGGCGGGCGGCGGCGGCGAAGCTCCTCGGCCTTCTCGGTGAGACCATCGAGGAGGACGTACCGCTCGAGAAGCCGGTGCTCATCGTCCGTCAGTCCACCGCCCCGCCGCGCGGCCGCTGACGCGAGACCGGGACGCGTGGGGGTCGACACCGTGCGGTGCCGACCCCGATCAGCGGGCGTGAGCCCACCACCCCCTCAGAAGCTCAGTCTGACCATCCCGAGCTCTCGGACGGTCGGGAGCTCCACGATGATCGTGCCGTCGGCCACGGCCACCGGAGCCGGCGTCCGCCGATCGTCGAGGACCACCTCCGCCATGAGTTCGGCCGGGACGACGGGACGCCCTGTGGCCTCCGCCAGTCGCGCGGCGTCGATCTGCACCCGGATGCCGGTGAGCTCGGTCACCGCACGTTGCTGGCCCCGCATCGCCAACGGGTCGGTGAGATTGGCGAATGCCAGCATGAACGCCGCTCCGTCCGTCCATACCGCCGCATCCAGGAGCCCCGGGCCGTCGATCCGAACCAGACTCGATCCCCCGAGCGCGGCCTCGATCGTGTTGCCGAGCAGGGTGAGGTGATCACCGAGGAGTGTCTCGTGGTACAGCTCGGCGAGGTTGAAGCCGATGACCTGGACCGTCCCGGCGCCCGCCTGCACCGTCCCGCCGTCGTCCGACGCCGCCAGCGACGCACGGAACACCGCGGGGTCCACGGCTTCACCTCGCGGGTAGACCTCCTCCATGGGGAGGTCGGGGTGATCGGGCACGAACCGCCAGTGCACGACGGCTTCGGTGTTCGGCGCGAAGCGGGCCAGACGGGTTCCACCGATGATGCGGTCCGCGCCGTCCAGACCGGCGGCGAGTGCGCCGTCGGACGCGCGTTGCACGTAGTTGTTCCGGACGACCCCGGCCGAGCGGGCGGTCAGCGGTGCGCCCGTGAGCTCGGTCACGAGCGGTGTACCCCCGTCGATCAGGGGCCCGGCTCCGGTCACCACGAGCTCACCGCCGCCCTCGACGAAGGCACGCAATGCGGCGGCGGACCGTTCGTCGATCTCGTCGATCTCCGGGAGGACGACCACCCTGGTCTCAGGCAGTCCGAGCCGATGCAGGCCACGGGGGCCGACGAACTCGAACGGCGTCCGCAGCTCGACGAGTGCTTGGTACATGCCGGAGGCGGCCCGTCGCGTCCGGGCGTCGGCGAAGGCGTTGTCCACGTCCCAGACGCACACTTCGGCGACCGGGCGCGACTGCTGCCAGATCGCACCGATCTCGCGATGCAGCGTGAACGCCCGCTCGACCGCTGGAATCCAGCGCGTGTCGTGGATCCGCGCGGCGAACTTCGTGAACCACGGGAACGCTCCGTGCACGAAGCCGTCGACGATCCAGCCCACGGTCTCCTGACCCGCGTTGACGGAGTCCTTCCAGCGGTAGCCGTGCGACTCGGGCCCGACGGAGGTGATGAGCCCCACCGGCTTGTCGGGGTGGATGGACCGGGTCCGTTTCGCGTCGCGGCCGGCCGCCCACTGGGTCTCCCCCTCGTTGCGCGCCTGGTGGTCGACGAGGAAGAACGGGACATGCAGGCGGGCGACGTCGTCGCGAAGCTCGCCCGCCGCGAACGAGCCGAGGTTGGGGATGAAGCGCACCTCCGGCTTCACGTCCTGGACCGCCGCGTCCCAGTGGGCGACCAGGTCGCTCAGCCGCTCCCGGCGCCATCCCCGGTAAGCCCGCCAGGACTCTCCGTCGACGGCGTCGCGTGAGGTCGGCAGGGCGAGCCCGGACGCCGCGCGGAAGAGTCGCTGCGCGGTCTCGGTGTACCCGGGTCCGTGACCCTGCCACCGGTTCGCGAACACCGCGTCGATGTCGTAGTCCGAGGTGACCTCGCGTGCGACCTCGGTCGTGAACTCCCAGTTGTAGTCGCCGAACGCGTCCGTCACGAAGGTGCCCGGGTGTGCCCAGTGCTCCTGCAGTGCCCCGTCCTCGGTCCGGGCGATCCACTCCGGATGGGCGTCACGGACGTCCCGATGGACGGCGTGCGGGTCGATCCGAGCCATGACGACCATGCCACGACTCCGTGCGAGATCGACGATCTCGCCGAGGAGATCGCGGTCTCCGAGGTGCCGGCTGCGGTAGTGCAACGGGATCGAGGTCGGATAGAACGCGATGTACCCCCCGGCGCTGATGCAGATGGCGGTCGACGCGGTCCGGTCCAGGACGTCGGCCCACGCGTCGAGGTCGAAGTGGAGCGGGTCGTCCTCGACGAACGTCAGTTGTGTCCAGCGCTGGTCGCCGGAGAACCAGGCGATCGTGTCGGTTCCGGTCGTGAGCGGCTGTGTCGTCGTCATTTGATTCCCGTCGTGGCGATGCCCTTGATGATGTACTTCTGCGCGAAGAGGAAGAAGAGGAGGATCGGGACGAGCGAGATGAGCGACATCGCGAACATGATGCCGATCCCGCTCTGCGTCTCCGTGTCGACGAGCGATTTGAGCGCCACCGGCACGGTGTACAGCTTCGTCTTCGTCAGGTAGAGGAGCGGTCCGAAGTAGTCGTTCCACGTCCAGATGAAGGTGAAGATCGTCGTCGTGATGAGTGCCGGCTGCATGAGGGGCAGGATCACCGACCAGAAGATGCGGAACGGGCCGGCACCGTCGAGCATCGCCGCGTGGTCGAGTTCCCGCGGGATGGTGCGGATGAACTGCACCATGAGGAAGATGAACACCGCGTCGGTCGCGAGGAACTTCGGGATGAGCAGCGGGGCGTAGGTGTTGATCCACCCGAGCTCCGCGAACAGGATGTACTGCGGGATGATCAGCACATGGAACGGCAGCATCATCGTCATGAGCGTGAGGCCGAAGTACAGCTTGTTCGCTCGGAAGTTCAGCCGGGCGAGCGCGTACGCCGTCACGGAGCAGGAGAACAGGTTCCCGACGATGGCCCCCACGGCGATGAGACCGGAGTTGAGGAGGAACGCCGTGAAGGGCGTCCCCAGGGAGTCCCATCCGTCCCGGTAGTTCGACAACGTCACCTCGCTCGGGATGAGCCCCGTCTGCGACAGGATCAGGTTGCTCGGCTTGAAGGAACTCACCACCATCCACAGCAACGGGTAGAGCATGAGGAGCGCGAACACCACGAGGAGGATGTGGCGGACGATCCGTCGCGGTCGGCCGGCGTCCCGCTTGCGCCGGGTCGGCGTGCGATCGGGGTCGGCTGGAAGGGCGTCGAGGGTGGTACTGGTGATGGCCATCATTCGTCTCCGTAGTGCACCCAGCGGCGCGAAAGGATGAAGTTGCCCGCCGTGGCGATCGCAATGACGATCAGGAGGACCCACGCCATGGCAGCGGCGTAGCCCATGTCGAAGTTCACGAATCCCTCCTGATAGATGTAGAGGGTGTAGAACAGCGTCGAGTCGAGGGGTCCACCCGTGCCGCCACTGACCACGTGTGCTTGGGTGAACGCCTGGAACGCGCTGATCATCTGCAGGATCAGGTTCAGGAAGATGATCGGCGTGAGCAGCGGGATGGTGATCGACCAGAAGCGTCGCACCCGGCCGGCACCGTCGACCTCGGCGGCCTCGAGGAGTTCGTCCGGGACCTGACGCAGCCCGGCCAGGAAGATCACCATCGGCGAGCCGAAGGTCCACACGTTGAGGATGATCAGCGTCCACGGAGCGGTCGCGGGGTTCTGCAACCAGCTGTCCGCCTCGATGCCGAAGAACCCGAGCACCGTGTTGATGAGCCCTGCGTCGCCGAACAGCTGGCGCCACAGGATCGCGATCGCGACGCTGCCACCGAGGAGCGAAGGCAGATAGAAGGCGCTCCGGTACAGGGAGAGCCCGCGGATCCCCTTGTCGAGGATGACCGCCAGGAAGAGCGCGAAGGCGAGTTGCAAGGGCACGGAGACGAGCACGTACAGGCCCGTCACCCGTGCTGACGCCCAGAACCGCTCGTCGCCCATCATGCGGGTGAAGTTGTCGAACCCGATGAACGACGGTGCGGTCAGGAGGTCGTAGTCGGTGAAGGCGAGGACGGCGGACGCGATCAGCGGTCCTGCCGTGACGGCGATCATCCCGAGCATCCATGGGAGGAGGAAGACGTGTGCCACCCAGCCCTGCCGCTGGTGGGAGGCCCGACGCCGCTTCCGTCCGGTCGTCGTCGCGGATTCGGCCGTCCCGGTCCGCGCCTCGGGCTCGCGTTTCATGGTGAGGGTCATCAGTCGCCCACCGAGGAGGAGACGGCCGAGACGAAGTTCGACGCGGCCTGTGAGACCGAGGTGTTCCCGAGGGTCACGCCCTCGAGTTCGCGGATCATCACGGTGCGCCATGAACCGGAGCCCGCGGGAGCCTCGTATCGGGGCCGCTGCTCCTTCGCCGCGATGTCGCGGGTGGTCGCGATCACCTTCTGCTCGTCCGGGGTGGCCGACGGCTCGTACTCGTCGAGGAGCGCCAGGCTCGGTGGCGCCCCGGCCGACAGCCCCACCAGCTTCAGCAGGTCGATCGAGTTGAGGTTGTAGCTCATCAGTGCTCCGGCCGCGTCGACGCGGTCGTCCTCGATCCCGGCGTACATCGCGAACCGGCTGAAGTAGGTGAAGTGGTACCCGGGCGTCGCATCGGCGAGTGCCGGGACGTCCCGTTGCCGGAACTCGTAGTCGGGGAACGCTGCGGCCTCGTCGACGATGTGGTTCGAGTTGGCGAAGGTGGCGAGGACCTTGGCGCCGGTGTCGGACCAGCCGGGCTCGATGCCGTCCTGCTCGCTGATGCTGGTGGTCGCGCCCGCTTTGCGGAGCTGCTCCCACCAGTCGATCCACGCGGCGACGCCGTCCTCGCTCGCGGCCAGTCTGCCGTCCTTCGACCACAGGTCCTCGCCACGCTGACGCAGGAACGACTCGAAGGGCATGTCGTGGTAGGCGCCGTAGGTGGTGCCCTTCCGGCCGGCGGCGTTGTTCTTCGAGTAGTCCGTGAGGAACTCGGCCAGGCTGTCCCAGGTGAGCGTCTCGGGGAGCGCGATGCCGTCCTCGTCCATGAAGGTCTGGTTGTATCGGAGGACCGGGGAGAACATCGACTTCGGCAAGGTGTTGAGCTCGCCGTCGATCCGGAAGAGGTCGAGCTCCGCCTCGCTAAACGCCGAAAGGTCGAGGGTGCCGACGTCGTCGAGTGGCCGGTAGATCTTCGCGTCCCGGTAGGTCAACACCGCGGGCGAGGGGATCCAGAAGACGTCAGGAACGTCGCGCGCAGCCATCTGCGTGGTCATGCGCTCCTGGTAGGCGGTGTAGTCACCGAACTCGGGCTCGATCGTGACGTCGCTGTTCTGCTTGCTGAACAGGTCCATCCCGGCCAGATAGGCCTTCTGGCGTTCAGCGCCTCCCCACCAGGCGAACCGGATGGTGGTGGCACCGCCGGCTCCGGAACCGCCTCCGATGGAGCAGCCGGCGAGGGCGAACGCTCCGAGCGAGAGGGCGCCGACCCCGGCGTAGGTGAGGAATCGGCGTCGGCTGACGTCCTGCGGCATGTTCGACATGGTGTCCTTCTTTCGATACGGCGTTGTATGAGTGATGACGGTGCTGCGTTGACGGCGTCCCCAGGACGCCGGTGTTCAGGCGAGGGAGTTCGGGTCGACGCGGTTGACGAGCGGCTCCTCGGTGACCCGACGTCGGAGGTTGTCGAGGAAGATCGCGGTTCCGCGATCGGCGGTGGCGTTCGTTGTGGCTCCGTTGTGCGGCGTCACCACCACGTCGTCGCGCGACCAGAACGGCGAGTCCGCCGGCAGCGGCTCGACCGTGTGCGCGTCGAGACCGGCTCCCGCGACGGCACCGGAGTCGAGGGCTGTCAGGAGGTCCGCGTCGACGACGATGCCCCCTCGGGAGACGACGACGACGGTGGCTCCCGGGCGGAGCGCAGACAGGACGCGGAGGTCGATCGCTCCGCGCGTCTCCACGGTGAGTGGGGCCGTCACGACCAGCACGTCGCACCGCCCGGCGAAGTCGAGGACCTCCTCCGGTCGGTACAGGCGGTCGACGGCGGCCGGGGGGCGACCGACGTCACGGCGGAGGCCGATGACGGTCATGTCGAAGGCGCTCGCGCGCGGCGCGAGGGCGGCGCCGATGTTGCCGAAGCCGTAGATGCCCATCGTCTTGCCGGCGAGCTCGCCGTGGACGAACCGGTCCCATCTGGCCCCGCGGGCGGCATCCGACCAGCGATGTCCGCCTCGGTCGAGCTGGAGGGCCAGCAACATCGCGTGCTCCGCGAGCGGAACCGCCCCGTTGCCCGCCGAGGACGTCACCGTGACGCCGCTCCCGCGGAGCACCGGTCCCACCTCGGACTCGACGCCGGCGGCCCAGGAGTGCACCCAGGCGAGCGCCGGCAGCCCGGGCAGCTCCTCGTCGCGCACCCGGCCTGCGATGATCGTGGTCGCGGGGTGGGCGGTCTCGTCGTCGAGGACGCGGACCTCGGGGAAGTCGCTGCGGATGCGCGAGCGCACGGCGTCCGCCTGGCCGCCGCGGATGAGGACCACCTCAGGCGTCATCCCGCTCACCTCCGTCCGGGACGACGACGACCGCTCCGTCCACGACCTCGACGATCTCGACGAGGAGATCGTCTCCGACCGTCGACACCGTGGCGTCGACGTCGCCGGCGGTCACATGGTGGACGCGGGTGCCGACGGCGTCGGCCGCCCTCCCGGGGAACCGCAAGCGGGTTCCACGGACCGGGACGGTGGGACCGAAGGAGTTCCGACGTTGACCGGAGTGGTTGAGCACGTGTACGACGAGACCCGCTCGGGAACGACCGACGGACACCTCCACGTGTTCGCTCGCCTCGACCCCCACCGTTCCATCCTCCCCGACAGCGTCGACCACGAGATCGGCGATCAGGTCGCGGATGGCCGTGAGCCCGAGTTCGCGATACGCCGCGCCGACGGTCCACGGGACCTGCGTGGCCCGTCCACGACCGAGCGTGAACACCCCGCAGGCCGATACCGGTCCCACCACGTGACCGTGGGCCTTCTCGGGCGGTCCGTACGGTGCTCGCGGGACGAACGGGTGGCGCAGCTCCGCGCCGGAACGCCACGCCAGGGTGTGCAGCCGCCCACGCACGGGCACGAGGTCCGAGCCTTCGACCGACGGCCCACCGCCCCGTTGGACGTAGCTCGACTTGAGCGCCTCCGCGTCGTCTTCCAGCGACCGTTGCCGCGCTCCGGGGAGCCAAGCGACCACGGAGCCGTCCGCGTGGATGCCCGACCGCCCCGTCGCGACGACCCGCCCACCGGCGCGCACGAACGCCTCGAGAGCGGCGTCCTCCTCCGCGGTCGGGGCGATGAGATCCGGGAGGACCAGCACGCGGAAGCGTCCGAGGTCCACGACGGGCAGCGACTCCGCCGGCACGACGTCGACGGCGACGTGCCGCTCCAGCAGGGCGGAGAACAGGCCGCGGAACTCGGCGACCGACGCGAGCTGCACCTCGGCGGGCGCCGCGAGCGGGTTCGGTCGGACGATACCCACGTCGGCCGCGGGCGCCAGTCCGGCGTACATGTCGGCGTGATCCCGGTGGAAGCGCGTCACGACCCCGGCCAGAGCGAGACAGGCATAGTCGATGAGCCCGGCCGGCCCCATGATGTACGTCGACGGGTTCGCCCCGCGCGACACCGCCTGGAGGAGGTACTGCCCGAACATCTCCGGCTGTTCACTCGCCAGCCGGTACGGCATGTCGATGAAAGCCACGGCGTTCACCAGGACCGGTTTGCCTGGCTGCGCGACCCGGAACGCGCTCACCGACTCACTCGTCGCGTGTGGCCAGAGCGGGCGGCCGAGGGCGTTGTTCGCCTCATGGAACAGGATGTCCGCCGAGCGGCCCAGGATGAGCCCAGCGTGGGGTGCTCGTTCGGCGATGTGCCCGCGGATGCGCGCCGTCAGGCGGTCGATGGTCGCCGCGGCGAACCGTTTCCACTCCAGGTAGCCGGGATCACCCGCGAACGACGGCAGCTGCTCGATCCCGGTCTCCCGGACGAAGGCCTCGGCGCAGGCGTCGCAGTGACAGACGCCGTGGACCCGTCCTCCGTAGTCGACCTCGTTGAACCCGAACCAGTTGAAGAAGAATCCGTCGACGGGATACGCGTCGAGGATCTCGTCGATGATGTCGAGCGACCGGTCCTGGTAGTACCCCGCGCTGGGGCAGACGCTCACCAGCCCCTCGTAGACCTGTCGTTCCCCACTCGGTGACCGGAAGCACCACTCGGGGTGCTCGTCGGCGACGCGCGCGGCGACCTTCGAGAAGTCCATGCGGGCGAGGAGTCGGACGCCACGACGATGCGCGGCTTCGATCGCGTCACCGACGAGGTCGCCCCCGGGGCGCTCCTCGAGCAGTGGGTTCCTCGACTGGAACGGCAGCGTCGACGGGAAGTGCGAGAGGATGCCTCCGACGTTGAGCAGCCAGACGCCGGCACCGTGCTCCTGGATGGCGTCCAGGACCGTCTCGACGTCGAGCAGCGCGTCGATCTCGCGCAGGTTCGTCTGGAACATGTCGAACGGCTCGTGCCACCAGCCCGGGCGGACGTCGGCGGTCTCGACGGCCGCGCGTGGTTCCGTGACGGTCATGCGCCAGCCCCGCCGTTCATCGAGCGGGCGAGCTCGACGAGCGCGGAATGGTCGGAACCGCCCTGGCCGCGGGCGACCACCGAGCGGAGCAGCTGCGCGACGAGTCCGGTCGCGGGAAGACCGACGCCGGCGGTTCGCGAAGCCACTTCGACGATCGCGAGGTCCTTGGCGTGGAGCTCGGACCGGAAGCCGGCGCGGAAGTCGTCCGCCAGGACCGAATCGGTCTTGCGTTCGAGGACGGTGCTGCCTCCGAGACCCTTGCGGATCACCGAGAGCGCCGTCTCCACGTCGACGCCCTGGGCCTCGAGGAAGACGACAGCCTCGGCGAGGGCCTGCAGATGGAGTGCGACGACCAACTGGTTGGCGGCCTTCACGACCTGGCCGCTACCGCTCGGGCCGACGTGCACCACCGAGGCGCCGAACGTCTCCAGGACGGACCGCCAACGCTCCAGGGTGGACGACTCACCACCGACCATCACGGAGAGGGTGCCCTCGCGCGCGCCTGCCTCACCACCGGACACCGGGGCGTCGAGCGCGCCGTGGCCCGCCTCGATGAAGGCGGTGGCCACATCACGAGCCGTCTCGGGTCGGATCGTCGAGAGGTCGATGTAGTCGGCCCCGTCGGCGAGGTGCGCGAGGATCCCGTCCGTGCCGAGCGCGACCGATTCGACGTCCGGCGAGTCCGGCAGCACCGTGATGACGAGTTCGGCACCGGTGACGGCCTCGGCGACGGAGTCGGCCACGCGGAGGCCGGCGTCCCGGGCGGCCGATCGGCTCGCATCGCCCCGGCTGAACCCCGTCACGTCGTGTCCGGCTGCGGCGAGGTGCTCCGCCATCGGGCGCCCCATCACGCCGAGTCCCACGAATCCGATGGTCGTCATCGTCTCTCTTCCTGTCCGTTGTCGCCCGGTCGATCGAGCTATCGATATACCAAGACAAGAAGCGAGCTCCATCGCCCCGGCGTTGCGTTCGAGTATTTCGATATACCAAACTGGTGTCAAGCACCCCGATCAAAAAGGAACGAACAATGCAGTTCTCCGCAAACCTGTCCATCTTGTTCACCGAGGTGCCGTTCCTCGAGCGGTTCGCCGCTGCGAAGGCCGTCGGGTTCGTCGACGTCGAGTGCTGGTGGCCGTTCGCGACACCCGTCCCCGAGGAGGCGGAGCTCCAGGCCTTCCTCGCTGCGATCGAGCGGGCGGAGGTCTCGCTGCGGGCGATCAACCTGTACGCCGGCGACATGCCCGCCGGAGACCGCGGCGTGGTGTCGCACCCCGGGACCGAGCAGCTCGTCGCAGACACCGTCGACGTGGTGGCGACGATCGTCGAGGCGACCGGGTGTCGTGCGGTCAACGCGCTCTACGGCGTCCGGCCGGCAGGCGTCTCGCACGAGACCCAGCTCGCCACCGCCGTCGCGAACCTGGGTCGTGTCGCCGAGCGCCTCGATCCGCTCGGCGTCCGGGTCCTCGTCGAACCGCTCACGAGGGGCGAGAACGGCGACTATCCGGTGACGACGATCGACGAGGCCCTGGAGGTGATCGATCGGGTCGACCACCCCGCGGTGCGTCTGCTCTTCGACGCCTACCACCTGCACAACAACGGCGCCGACGTGGGGCAGGACGTCGTGGTGTGGGCCGATCGCATCGGCCATGTCCAGATCGCGGACAGCCCGGGACGCGGCGAGCCCGGTTCCGGGACGATCGACTTCGACGCGTTCTTCACCGCCCTGGAGGTCAGCGGGTACGACGGGTTCGTCGGGTGCGAGTACCGACCGACGACCACGACAAGCGAGAGCCTGGCCTGGCTCACCGAGCTGCGCGGGGCTCAGGCCCCGGCGATGCGATCCGGGGCGTAGACGCGGTCCGCGGTGTCGTGGAAGATCGCCCGCTGCTGCGCCGCCGACAGTGACGCGGCGGCGTCGAGGTACGCGTCCAGGAGCCCCGCGTAGTCGGTGAACATCCCGTCGACCGGGAAGTTGCTGCCGAACATCACCCGATCGGCGCCGAAGAGCTCCACCAGCGTGAGCACGGGCTCACGCACGAGCTCGCTCGACCACGGGACCCCGGCGACGCAGAGCCCGGACGCCTTCACGACGACGTTCGCGTGCGCCGCGAGTCCGGCCATCGCCTCACGCCAGCCGGCCACCGTGGCCGGTTCGCGGTCGAGGAGGACGCCCGCGTGATTGACGACGATCAGTGTCTCGGGCACTTCGGCGGCGAGGTCCGCCGCCTCGTGGAGGTTCCACCAGGGCGTCTGGAGTTCGAAGTGGAGACCGTGCGTCGCGAGAGCCGCGTACCCGCGCCGCCACAGCGGGTCGCTCAGGAGCGTCCGACCACCGAGCCGCGCCTCGTCGGCGGTGGCCGGTCCCCCGGGCTTGTGACGCACACTGCGGACGATCGGCGAGGCCGCCTGGGCGGCGACGACCTCGGCGGCCGTCGGAGCGTCGAGCCACGCCTGCGCGGCCATCGCGCCCGGTACGCCGCCCTCGGCGGACAGCTCCTCGACGTAGCGCGTCTCGCCCAGCGGATCCGCCGGGTTCCATTCGGCCTCCATGTAGACGCTCGCGACGACGCCGAGACCGGCCGTGTCCCGCCGGTACTCGGCGGGCAGGTAGCTCCGCTTGACGGCGCTGTAGTCGCCGTAGCGATGCGGGACGAGGACGTCGGGCAGCAGCCACGGGTACCGGTTCCGCTCGAGGTCCCACACGTGGTGGTGCGCGTCGATCACGGGGCCTGCGTACCGTCCGGCCGCCAGACCCGACGACTCAGGCACGAGCCGGCTCCGCCGGCGTCGGCTTCGCGACCCCGGAGAAGTTGATCATGAGCGACGCCGCGAGGTAGACCGCGGCTGCGATGGCGAGGAAGACGAGCACCGCGGTGTAGCCACCGGTGACGTCGAGCAGCACACCCGCGACGATCGGTACGACGATGCCGGCAGACGTGCCGGCGAAGTTCATGACCCCGCCGACGAGTCCGACCTTCTCCTTCTTCGCGAGCATCGCCGGGATGGTCCAGTAGAGACCCCCGAAGAGGTTGAAGAAGACCCCGATGCAGAGCAGGGTGACCGCGAGTGCTGCGTCGGTCACGAACGGGAGCGAGATCAACGCGATGAGGCTGAGCGCGCCGGAGCCGCCGAAGAGCAGTTTGAACGAGCGGTTCCGGCTGAAGACCCGCTGCAGCCGGTCCGCGAGGAACCCGCTGAGGATCTCCCCGAGGGCGCCGCAGAGGAAGATCAGGAAGGTCGCGAAGCCCATCGCCTGGAGGTCGAGCCCACGGGCGTTGCTCAGGTAGCTGGGCCCCCAGGTCACGAGGCCCCAGAACACCATCGCCCAACCGAAACGGCCGATGACCATCGCCGTCGCGTTACCCCGGGTCACGCCGGGCTTCTCGTCCTCTGGACCACCGGCGACCGTGATGAGGTCCACTTCAGCGCGGTTCACGAGACGGTGTTCGCTCGGCAGGTTGCGGATGTACAGGTACACGCAGAACCCGATGACGACCGTGGAGACGCCGATGATGATGAACGACCACCGCCACGAGCCGGTCGCGGTGATGAGCCAGGCGACCAGGAGACCGCCGAAGGCCGCACCGAGTGGTGCGCCGGAGTCGATGAGCGTGACGCCGGACGCGCGACGCTTGGGCGGCATCCAGTTCGAGACGAGCTTGGATGCCGCCGGCATGTACGGCGCCTCGAAGGCACCGAGTCCGAGGCGCGCGAGGATGAGCATCACCCCGTTCACAGCGAGCCCGGCGAACGCGGTGAAGGTGCCCCAGACGGCCGAGGCGATGCCGATGATCCGCCGTGGACCGAAGCGGTCCGCGGCGAGACCGCCTGGGATCTGCATGAGGCAGTACGTCCAGAAGAATGCGCTGAGGATGACGCCCTGCATCGTCGGGGTGAGCTCGAACTCCCCGACGATGCTCGGCATCGCGACCCCGAGCGAACTCCGGTCGATCGAGTTGATCGTGTAGAAGAGGAAGAGGACGACGACGACGCTCCAGCGGATGTTGGTCGCTCGACCGCCACCACGCTGCTGATCGGGTGCGTTCGCGGTTCGGCGGCTGTCGGCGGTCATGGACGGTCTCCTTCGACGGTGACGAGCTTGGGGATCTGGGCGTCGCCGCGGCGGGCCGAGCGGACGGTGAGGACGAGGACCGCGCCGAGGACCATGAAGCCGGCCGAGACGACCAGGGCGATGTTCGGGCTCCCGGTGGCGTCTCGGACGAAGCCGATGAGGTACGGCGCGGCGAAGCCGGCCAGGTTCCCGGTCGAGTTGATGAGCGCGATGCCGCCCGCGAGAGCGGTGCCGGTGAGCATGGCGGTCTGGAAGCTCCAGAAGATCGCCGGGATCGCGAGGGCGCCGGCGTTGGCGAGGCTGAGGCCGATGATGCCGAGCACGGGGTTCGGACCGGCGATCACGCAGATCGCGAAGCCGATGAAGCTCAACCCGAAGGCCGCGGCGATGTGCTTCTTGCGCTCCTGGTGACGGTCTGAGCTGAAGCCGAAGACGACCATCGCCACCATCGCGGCGATGCTCGGGATGGCCGAGATGAAGCCGATCTGGAGCGTGCCCTCGACGCCGAGGCCCTGGATGAGACTGGGGAGCCAGAAGCTGATGCCGTACAGCGCGAAGTTGTAGGAGAAGTAGATGAGCGCGAGGAGCCAGATGATCGGGCTGCGGAACACGTCGCGCAGGGGGGTGTGCCCTGCGGGTGGACGCTCCGCTTCGAGCATCTCGCTCAGGCGGGCCTTCTCGGCGTCGTCGAGCCACGGCGCGGTCCGGTGGTCCTCCCGGAGGAACTTCAGGATGACGAAGCCCAGGATGACCGTGGGGACCGCCTCGATGATGAAGAGCCACTGCCAGCCCTGCAGGTCGAGCGCCAGATGCGTGCTGTTCAGGATGATCCCGGAGAGCGGTCCTCCGACCACCCCGGAGAACGCGAGGGCGAGGTAGAACACGCCCCAGGCGCGGCCCCGGCGGCTCGCCGGGAACCACTGCGCCATGTAGAAGAGCACCCCGGGGATGAAGCCGGCCTCGGCGACACCCAGGAGGAAGCGCATGAGGTAGAACATCCACTCGGAGTCCACGAGGAACATCAGACCGGAGATGATCCCCCACGTGATCATGATGCGCGCGATCCACACGCGCGCTCCGACTCTCGCGAGGATGAGGTTCGAAGGGATCTCGAAGATGAAGTAGCCGATGAAGAACACGCCGGCTCCGAGGCCGTACACGGCGTCGGAGAAACCGAGATCCGAGGACATCTCGAGTTTCGCGAAGCCGACGTTGACGCGGTCGAGATAGGAGAGGAAGAACCCCATCATCACGAGTGGGAGGATTCTGAATGCGATCTTGCGGAACAGTTTGTCGTCGTTGACGCCCATGGGGTGGTCCTTCGGGTTGCTGCGGATCGGGGGTGGTGGTGCGGGTCAGTCGTCGAGCGGGACGCGGTACACCCGCGCTGCCGTCCGGGCGAAGAGCTGGTCGAGATCGTCGTCAGAGGCGCCCGACAGACCGCTGAGGACGGTGTCGACGACCTCGCCGAAGCTCGGAGCGGTCAGCGTGGCGACCGGGAGGTTCGAAGCGAACATCGACCGGTCGACTCCGAAGACCTCGACGGTCTCCGCGACGACGCGTTCGTTCGACTCGCGCTCCCAACGGTTGCGCGGCAAGCCGAGCTCGGACACCTTGACCGTGGTGTTGGGCAGGGCTGCGAGCGCACGCATGCCCCGGCGCCAGACGTCGAGTCCGGCCTCGGACCGGTCGAGCGGCAGCCCGCAGTGGTTGACGATCACGGGGATCCCGGGCAGCTCGCGGACGATGTCCGCGGCCTCTGCGAGGTGCCAGTAGGGCACCCGGAGGTCCCAGGAGAAGCCGTACCGCTCGAGTTCGGCGAGACCGGCGAGCCACACGGGGTCCTGCATCGTCCCCGGGGTTCCGGCGATCGTCTCGGCTTCCGCCGCGGTGGCCGAGGTCACGGGCTTCGAGCGGATGCCTCGGATGAGCCCGATCTCGGCGTGCTCGGCGAGCACGTCGCCGAGGTCCGGGCGTGCGAGCGACGCGTGGGCCACGGCTGCGGCCGGGAACCTCGGGTCCTCGCGGTGCAGGCGGTCGAGGAACCGGCTCTCGTCGACCTCCTGCTCGCGGGAGCGTTCGGCTTCGACGTGCACCGTGCCGACGACGCGATACCCCGCTGTCGCCTCCCGGTACTGGGCGGGCAGGAAGGTGTGGAGCATCCCCGTGTAGTCGCCGAGGAAGAACCGGTCGTTGTACTCACCCTGGAGCCAGGGGTAGTAGCCGGGGCCCTCGAAGTCCCAGAAGTGGTGGTGCGCGTCGAGGATGCGGATTCCGCGCGGGTCGACATGCGTCATGCGCCGAGCTCCCGGCCGACGGCGAAGGCGTCCCAGAGGCGCTGGTCGAACCCGTCGATGTCCTGCAGGGTGATGAGTTCGCCGGCCGCCACGGGGCGGACGAGCCTGGTGCGGTCGAGGAGGTAGAACGGCGCGACGTCGGGAGCGGTGTCGGCGGTCGCCCGCAGCACGGGTGCGACGCCGTCGATCTCGTGGTGGTGCCCGGCGACCTGGAGCGCCGCGCCCGCGGGGAGGTCGCGCTCGGCACGGCCGGTGAGGGTCGAGTACTGCCGAGGCTCGGCGGGCACGCGGTGTCCGGACACCGCTTCGAGGACGGACAGCGGGGTCTCGACGCCCATCAGGTGGTATGGCGAGAAGATGCAGGCGTATCGTCCGTCGCGGCTCACGACGTGCCCCTTCTGCCGCAGCGTCTCCCAGGTGACGGCGTCGCCCGTCTCGACGATGACGAACTCACCCCCGGCGAAACTGGCCTCGCCCGGGAGCCGGAGCATGCTGAAGACGTCCGCGGCCCCGGTCCGGCTGAGGAGTCCCCCGTGCTCGCGGAGGGCGTAGACGTCGGCCAGTTCGTCGGGCCGGGCGACGGGGTAGTGCATGGTCTCGACGTCGGGCACGTGTCCCGAGTACTGGGAGACGACGGCCATCTCGCAGGAGTCGGCCGCGGCCGCCCGCTTGAACCCGGCGACCGCCTTCGCGCGGGCGTCGAGGGTCGCGGTGCGGTCGTCACCGAGGGTGAGCAGCTCGGCGAGTTCCGGCGCGTGCAGCTCGGCGTCGAGCTGACGGACGACACCGGTCGATGGATCGAAGACGAGGTCGTACTCGCTGGACTTGCCGACCGCGACGACCGGCAGGCCGACGGCCTTCACCCATCCGAGCAGCGCGAGCAGGTTCGCAGGCTGGTCGCCCATTCCAGGGAGGTAGGCGACACCGGCTTGCTTCGCCCGGTCGGCGAGGTACACCCCGGACAGGCTCTCGACCTCCTTGCTCACCATGATGACGTGCCGGCCCTGATCGATGGCACGCTCGGCGAACGTGAACCCGGCCCGGGTGCTGCCGGTGGCCTCGACGAGGACGTCATACGCCTCCGCGGTGAGGAGCTCGATGTCGTCGACGAGCGCGAGCCGGCCGCCCGCGACGGCGTTGGACACCTCGACCGCATCGCGACAGATCGACCAGGAGGTGTCCGGGTACCCGAGCTCGTTCAGCAGCGATGACGCCGCTTCGAGGTCGAGGTCCACGAGAACGGAGGCGCGCATGGTCTCGAGTCGCTTGAGCTGCGCGAGGAAGGTCCGACCGAACCCACCGCTCGCGCCCGTGATGGCGACCGCGATGGGTCCGCCGTCGGTCTTCGTGATGGTGGAAGCTGCTGGGTGAGACATCGTGTGTCGGGTTCCTCTCTGAACGACGTCGCGCGAACATCACGCTTCACATCGATTCACACAAACTATGACTGATTTATACTATTGTCAATTATCGACACAGATATTCACACCGACGCGGGCCGTGACCAACCCACCACCGCGCGGAGGACGAGAGGCACCGGATGACCCACCTGGGCGGTATAGCCGACGATTTCACGGGAGCGACCGACCTCGCGACCAACCTCGCCGGACACGGCTTCGACGTGGTCGTCGTGACCGAGCGCGGACTCGACGCCATCGAACAGGATCCGAGCGTGCGCGCACGCCTGAGCGAGTACGAGGCGGTCGTCGTGGCGTTGAAGACGCGGACCGCCCCCGTGTCGGCGGCCGTCGACGCCTCACTGCGGGCTCTCGGAGCGCTGCGCACGCTCGGCGCGGAACGCATCTACGACAAGTACTGCTCGACGTTCGACTCCACCGACGCCGGCAACATCGGACCGATCCTGGATGCACTCGCCGAAGCCCTGGAGATGGACCGGACCGTCGTCGTCCCGTCCTTCCCCGACAACGGGCGCACCGTCCGCGACGGCATCCTGGAGGTGCACGGCGTCCGGCTCGAGGACTCGTCCATGCGCACGCATCCCCTCACCCCGATGACACGGTCACGGGTCTCCGAGCTGCTGCGCCCGCAGACCACCCGGACGATCGCCGAGATCCACACCGCGACCGTCGACGCCGGCGCAGGAGCGCTGCTCGAGGCCATCGCGGCCAGCGACGCCGACTACCTCGTCGTCGACGCGACGTCCGACCACCACCTCTCGACCATCGCGGCAGCGACCGCCGACGCGCGACTCATCTCCGGCGGGTCCGGTCTCGCTCTCGGGCTCGAACCGCAGGCGCCGCGGTCCGCCGCGCCGATGGCGGTGACCGCCGGCCGCCGGCTCATCCTCGCCGGGAGCGCCTCGAGCGCGACCCAGGGCCAGGTCAGGCACGCCGCAGAGCGCATGCCGCACCGGAAGGTCGATGTCGGAGCGCTCGCCACCGACCCCGACGGCGAGCTCGACGCGATCGCCGCCTGGGCGGTGCAACAGCCCGAGGACGGCCCGGTGCTCGTCCACGCGGTGGCCGAGCCCGCGGACGTGGTCTCCTCCCCCGAGGCCGCCGCGGCGGTCGAACGGCTGCTGTCCGCGCTCGCCGTGCGTCTCGTGGGCGCGGAGGCGGGCTTCACCCGGCTCGTCGTCGCCGGTGGCGAGACCTCCGGCGCCGTGGTGTCGGCACTCGGCCTCGACGAACTCGTCATCGGACCGCGCATCGCTGCCGGGGTCTGTTGGGCGTCGGGCGTCACCGATCGGGCCGGTACCGGCATCGCCGTCAACGTCGCCTTGAAATCGGGGAACTTCGGTGACGAGGACCTCTTCTCCGCCGCCTGGAAGGAACTGCACGCATGAGCCTCGGCCTCCACGATCCCGTGTCCACCACCAGGACCCAGCTCGCGTCCGACCTCGTCGCCGCGGGCGCCGCCGTCGTCGCCGCCGGGCTCAGCCCGGGCAGCAGCGGCAACCTCAGCGCTCGCGCGACCGACGGCACCATACTCATCACGCCCGGTGGTGCCGTTCTCGGCGCACTGGACCCGGACCGGCTCGCGGTGCTCGACGCCGACGGCGAATGGGTCGGCGGCGACAAGCCCTCCAAGGAGGCGTCGCTGCACCTCGCGCTCTATCGCAAGAACCCGGAGCATCGCGCCATCGTGCACGTCCACTCGCCGCAGGCCGTCGCCGCCTCCTGCCTCGAGCCGTGGGCTCCGCACAGCGCGCTCCCGCCGCTCACTCCCTATTTCGTCATGCGCGCCGGCCAGACCCCGCTCGTCCCCTACCGCGCGCCGGGTTCGCCGGAACTCGCCGATCTCCTGACCGCCCTCACGTTCCCGTTCCACGCTGCGCTGCTGCAGAACCACGGGCAGCTCACGAGCGGACGCGACCTCGCCACCGCCATCGATGCGGCGATCGAGGTCGAGGAGGCGTCGCGTATCACCCTCATGACCGCCGGTCAGCGACGTCGCCTGCTCGACGAGGCGGAGATCGCGGACCTCACCGCACGCTTCGGATCGTCGTGGACGCCCGACAGCCGATAACGTGGACCGCACGCCGACGGATGACGAGGAGACGATGACCACCGACACCGGAGATCTCGCCCATCTCATCCCCGAGCAGCGACGCGAGCTCATCGTCAAACACCTGCGACGCGAGCAGGTCCTGAGCTTCCCCCAGCTGGCGAGCCTGCTGGAGGTCAGCCACATGACGATCCGGCGCGACGTCGCGGCGCTCGAGGAGGAGGGCCGCGCGCTCTCCGTCCCGGGTGGTGCGAAGATCGCCAGTCGTCTCCTCGCCGAGCCGAGCCACGCCGAGAAGGCGCTGGTCGACGCCGGCGAGAAAAGCGCGATGGCAGCGGCGGCCGCGGAACTCGTGACCGACGGGTCGACGATCTACCTCGACGCCGGCACGACGATGCTCGCGATGGTGCCGCATCTCGCCGTACGCCGGGATCTGACCGTCGTGACCAACGACTTCGCGATCGTGCGCGAGCTCATCGACCACCCGTCCATCGAACTCATCAGCGTCGGGGGTCGCGTCGACCTCGCGAACCAGTCCACCGTCGGGCGACTCGCCGCGGAGATGATCCGTCAGCTCGCCGTGGACGTGGCCTTCGTCTCCACGAGCTCGTGGGACCTGAAGCGCGGGCTGACCACTCCCGCGGAGTCCAAGGTCGAGGTGAAGCACGCGGCCATGTCGGTCTCGTCCGAGAACGTCCTCGTCGCCGGGAGTTCCAAGTACGGTTCCTTCGCCAAGTACAAGGTCGTCGACCTCTCCCGGTTCGACCTCATCGTCACCGACTCGGGTCTCAGCCCGAACGTCGCATCGGGCATCCAATCGCTCGGGGTGACGGTCCGACGCGTCGACTGAGCGCGTCACTCCGACAGGACGCCGGGCATGGTCCACACGGTGGACTCCCCCGGGACCGAACCGGCTTGGAGGGAGCCCAGCACGACGGCGTCGTGTTCCGCCTCGAGCGGGAACGGCTCGGTCCCGAAGTTCGTCAGGACCTGCCAACCGTTCGGCCGCACGAATCGGACGACGTCCGGCCGCCCCGTCTCGATCCACTCGAGGCGCTCCTCGTTCTGCAGCAGTCGTCGCAGCCGGAGTGCCTCACGGTAGAGCGAGAGCGTCGAGTTCGGATCCGCAGCCTCGACATCGACCGCGTACTCGGCGAACCAGGTCGGTTGCGGCAGGTGCGCGACCGCACCTCCGAATCCGAACGACGGACCCTGCGCCGACCAGGGCAGCGGTACGCGGCAGCCGTCGCGACCCAGCCCGTCGTACTCGCCGCCGCGGAAGAACGCGGGGTCCTGGCGCTGCTCCGCGGTGATCGCGGCGACCTCCTGCAGACCGAGCTCCTCGCCCTGGTAGAGGTAGGTGCTCCCGGGAAGCCCGAGGAGCAGGAGCGTCGCCGCTCTGGCGCGTCTGAGGCCCTGGTCGCGATCGATGTCGGACTCGGGACCACCCGCCGCGACCCACTCGGTGCCCTGCTTCACCGGCCGCCCGGCCAGGGGTGGGAGTCCGTACCGCGTGGCGTGACGGGTCACATCGTGGTTGGACAGCACCCACGTCGTCGACGACCCCGTCTCCGCCGCCTGCGCCAGGTTGTCGGTGATGACCGTGCGGAACTCGGCGGCATCGAAGTCCGCCTCGAGCAGGTCGAAGTTGAAGGCCTGGCCGAGTCCCTCCGCCGATGCGTACTTCGCCCGACGCTCGGGCGAACCCACCCACGCTTCGGCGACGGCGGTGCGCGGCGGGTCGTACTCCTCGAACACCCGCCGCCACTCGGCGTACACCTCGTGCACGTCGTCGCGGTCGAGCAGCGGATGGTTGCCGTCCTGTGGCATGAGATCCAGTTCAGCGCGACTCGGCAGCGGCTCGGAGAGATCCTTCGTGAGCATGTGCGCGACGTCGATCCGGAAACCGTCCACGCCGCGATCCGACCAGAACCGCAGGGTCTTCAGGAAGTCGGCGCGGACCTCGGGGTGGTCCCAGTTGAGGTCCGGCTGCTCGGTGGCGAAATTGTGGAAGTACCACTGGCCGTCCTCGACCCGCTCCCAGGCGGGGCCGCCGAAGACCGACTCCCAGTCGGTGGGCGGTTCCTCGCCTGATGCGCCCTTCCCCTCGCGGAAGACGTACCGGTCGCGAGCCACCGACCCGCGACCGGCGGTGAGCGCCTCCTGGAACCACGCGTGCAGATCCGAGGTGTGGTTCGGCACGATGTCGACGATGACCCGGATACCGCGCTCGTGCAGTGCGGCGATGAGTTCGTCGAAGTCCTCCAGTGTGCCGAGCCGCGGGTCGACGTCGCGGTAGTCCGCGACGTCGTACCCGCCGTCGGACAGCGCCGAGGGATAGAACGGACTGAGCCAGATCGCGTCGATCCCGAGCTCGGCGAGGTAGTCGACCCGGGAGCGGATGCCCGGCAGGTCGCCGAGACCGTCCCCGTCCGCGTCGGCGAAGCTCCGCGGGTAGATCTGGTACACGGCGGCCTGACGCCACCAAGTGGCGTCGGCCGTCCGCCGGGCGTCGGCGGACTCGGTGTCGGTGTCGGTGTCGACGAGTAGTGCGTTGGTCATGACGGCGTGGTCCTCGGGCTTTCTCGTGGTGGATGGGTCCGGTGTCTGTCGGTCGGTCGGACGGGTCACCCCTTGACGGCACCCTGGGTGACGCCCGACATCACCCAACGCTGCGCGAACAGGTAGGCGATGATCGCGGGGGCCATCGCCATCAGGTACGAGGCGAAGGCGACGTTGTAGTTGCTGCTGAACTGGGTCTGGAAGAGGTTCTGTCGCACCGGGAGGGTCTGGAGTCCCGCGTCCGAGATGATGAGCGACGGCATCATGAAATCGTTCCAGGCGTAGAGGAACGCGAAGATGCCGACCGTGGCACTCATGGGAGCCAGGAGCGGGAAGATCAGCTTCCAGAACGTCTGCCAGGTGCTCGCACCGTCGATGCGCGCACTCTCCTCGAGTTCGATCGGGATCGACCGCAGGAACGCCGTGAAGAGCAGCACGCTGAAACTCAGCTGGAACATCGTGGCGAGGATGATCACCCCGAACGGGTTGTCGAGTCCGACACGACCGGTCAGCTGAATCTGCGGTAGGGCGACGACCGGGAACGGGATGAACATCGCGGCGAGCAGGTAGAAGAACGAGAAGCGGAACAGTCGGCGATCCCAGTTGCGCACGATCGCGTACGCGGCGAAGGAGGCCAGGATGATCGTCGCGACCACGGTCCCTGCGGTGACGAGGAGCGACATCGCGAAGCCGACCGGGAACTTCGTGAGCGTCCACGCCTGGACGAAGCCGTCGATGCTGAACGGTGCCGGGAGCGAGAAGGCGTTGCCGTCGACCGACTGGGTGTCGGTCTTGAACGCCATCGAGATCGTCACGTAGAGCGGCAGCAGGACGGTCACAGCGCAGAGCAGCAGGATGATCGTCGTCGACCAGCTCACCCGCTCTCCCCTGGTCCGCTGCTTCGGGGTGGCGTTCGCCGTGGTGATGGACTGGGTGCTGAGCACGGTTGGCGTGGCCATCAGAGTGCGTTCCTTCCGCGCGTCGCCAAGAGTTGCACGAGGGCGATGATGATCGTGATGATGAAGAACAGGGTGGCCGTGGCCATCTGGTAGGCGTAATCTCCGGTCTGGAACCCGCGGATGATCGTCATCGAGATGCTCCGTGTGGAGGTGCCCGGGCCACCGTTGGTCAGGCCGACGATGATGTCGTAGGCGTTCAGGTAGTTCTTGAAGCCGAGGATCACGTTGATCACGACGTATCCCATCACCAGCGGCAGGGTGATCCGCAGGAGCTGCTGGCGCTTGTTCGCGCCGTCGAGCGACGCCGCCTCGTAGACGTCACCGGGGACCGCGAGCAGACCTGCGATGTAGATGAGCAGCGTGCCGGGGATCGACTGCCAGGCGGTCACGATCACGATGCCGAGCCAGGCGAGGTCCGGGTTCGAGAGGATGCTCGTCTCGAGGAACGGGATCCCGAGCGCCGAGCCGGCGGCCGGCACCGAGTTCATGAAGAGGAACTGGAACACGTAGGCGATGATGATGCCCGAGATGACCATCGGGATGACGAAGATCCCGCGAAGTCCCATCTTGAAGCGGATCTTCGCGGTCAGGCCGACCGCGAGCAGGAACGCGATGACGTTCACCGCGATGACCGTCACGAGCGAGAACCCGAAGGTGAAGAGGAAGCTCGTGAGGATGGCCGGATCGCTGAACGCGGCGATGTAGTTCGTGAAGCCGATGAACTCCCAGTCGCCGATCCCGATGGAGTCGGTGAAGCTGAAGAAGATGCCGACGACGCCGGGGAGCGTGATCGCGAGCGTGAACAGGATGACGGCTGGGAACAGGAAGAAGTAGTAGATCGGTTCGACCCGTTTGGTGCTGCGTCGGACCTTCGGGTCGCCCCCGGTCACGATCGATGTGGTGGCGCTCATTCGGAACCCTCCTTGCTCGCGACGGGCGGCTGTCGGAACGCGAGTCGTGCCCAGTCCGCGTCCATGGTGCGGAGCATCGAAGCCGCGTTGGTGCCGAGGACCAGCGACTGCGCGTAGTTCTCGGTCGGGATGGCGCGGGGGTTGAGCACGCCCGGGCCCTGGTAGAACGCGCCGGCGTCGTAGTACGGGATCATGCCTGCGACTCGCGGGTCGTCGGGAGCCTTGCCGTCGTCCGTCGGGACGAACCCGAGCTGCGATTCGTTGTAGGCCTGGATGACCTCCGGCTGGAACAGGTACTCGAGGAAGTCGCGGGCACCCTCGGGGTTCTTCGCCTCCTCGGGGATGATGGTGACGAGGTCGAGGTTCACCCGGACCTTGAGGTCCTTCGGGTCTTCGGTCATCGGCAGCGGGAAGGTCCCGAGGTCGAGGTCCGGTGCGGTGAGTGCGATCTGGCTGAACGCCCACGGGCCCTGCAGGTACATGGCGCCCTTGCCCTCGGCGAAGGCGACGTTACCGGCGTCGTAGGTGCGACTCGGCGCATCGGCCTGCGTGTACTCCTTGGCCAGCAACTGCATCTTCTCGACGGGCTCCAGGAAGTCCTTCTCGAAGGAGACCGGAGCATCCGGTCCGACCTCGGTGCCTTCCTCCGCGAGCCGGTCGTAGAAGTCCGGGATGTCGACGGCGCCGCCGACCGAGTAGTCGAACCAGCCCTGGTTGGCGGTCCAGGCATCGGCGAACGTCGCGTAGAACGGCGCCACGCCGGCCGCCTTCAGCGTGTCGGAGACGGCGATCAGTTCACTCCACGTCGTCGGCACCTCGAGGCCGTACTCGGCGAAGATCGTCTTGTTGTAGATGACGGAGGCGGCCATCACCGAGTAGGGCAACGCGCTCGTGCGTCCCTCGCAGACGCCGTACTGGTCGAGCAACGGCTGGAGGTCGTCGCGGATGGACGCTGCCGCCGTGGTGTCGGACAGGTCGGAGAGCGCGCACCGTTCGACGAAACGCGACACCTCGTGGTTGTAGTTCGAGAGCATGAGGTCCGGCGGGTTGCCACGGACGAAGCTCGCCGCGAGCGGATCGGGCCCCGAGGTGTCCATGACGACCTCGTACTGCTGCTGCGAGGCGTTGTAGTCCGCGACGGCCTGGTTCATGAAGGTGAACGCCTCACGCTTGCTGAACGTGAAATGGATGGTCTCCCGGCCATCACTCGAGCAACCGACGAGGACGCTGGCCAGGAGCGCCACACCCGCCACTCCGGCCGTGGCGCGTATCGCGCGTTTCAGTGGGTTCGACATCATTGTCCTTCCGCGGAGCCCTCGATGGATCCGCTGACTAAATACAGAGAGTAAATCAACTGATGACGGAAACTCTGCCATCCGTTCGACGTCTGGTCAAGCACCGGTTCCATCACGACAGCCATTGGTCGGAACCCGTGATCGTTCACGGTTCTGCGCGCCGTGCCGCTCTCCCCCGGCTCGGCATCCGCGCACGACCTCGGGATCGTGGATATCGTTGTCGGTCATGGAAGCGACGACGACGGAGCGGGCAGTGGAGCCGCGCTCCTCCAGCATCACCGCCGTCCTCGATCACGCCTGGGCGTCGTCCGCGTTCACCGCAGCCGACGTCATCTCCGCCACCGGCTTGTCACGATCGACGGCGATCACGCTCTCCGACGAACTCATCGGACTGGGTTGGCTGACGGAGCTCGATGACGCGCGTCAGGCCGGTGCCGCCTATCGGAAAGGTCGACCCGCCCGTCGCTACGAGCTGCGCATCGATGCCGGGATCGTCGTCGGTGTCGACGCCGGAGCCCACTCCATCACCGCCATCGCCGCAGACCTGCGCGGTCGGGAACTCGCGAGGTCGCACCACACCGTCGATCCGGCGGCCACCGCTGAGGCCCGGGTCGACGCCGTCGACGCGGCGATCGATGAGGCCATGCGGCAGTGCGGCACGAAGCCGCCGCTCTGCATCGTGCTCGGCGTCCCGGCCCCCATCGACGCGCTCGGGCGGTCCCCCCAGGGCAACGTCTTCTGGGATCGGATGAACCCTCGGCTCGGTGAGCGCATCCGCGACCGTGGCTGCGCGGTCGTCACCGACAACGACGCGAACCTCGCCGCCGTCGCCGAGGGCGCGATCGGTGCCGGCGTCGGCGTCGACTCCTACATCACGGTGGTCACGGGCGAGCGGCTCGGCGCCGGATACGTCGTCGACGGTCGCCTCGTCCGCGGTCGCGGCCGGGCGGGCGAGCTGCACCTCCTCGATCTCGTCGACGGCGTCGGCTCATCGCTAGGCATCGCCGCGCTCCTGCGCGATTGGGGTCGCGAGTACCGCGAGAGCGGCGGGCTTCCGGAGAGCAGCCCACTCAGCCGCATACCGGTCGCGCAGGTGGATGCGCAGTCGGTCCTCGCTGCGGCGGACCAGGGCGACACGGTCGCGCTCGACCTGGTGCGCCGGATGGGTGATCGCATCGCGCGGATGAGCGCCATCCTGGGCGGGTTGCTCGACGTGGAGCGCATCGTGTTCGCCGGTGGGATCTCCCCGTCGATGTCGCAGCTGCTCGCGGTCGCGTCGGAGCGTATCCCCGGCTACATGAGCGCCGAACCTCCCCAGCTCGTCGCGTCGGAGCTCGGCGCCGACATGGTGGCGCAGGGCGCGGTCGCGACCGCGATCGACGACGTGCGTCGCAACGCACTGCGGATCGACCTCGCCCGACCAGTACGCTGACGTCGTAGCCAGCCGGAAGGAGCACCATGGCCGATGCGATCGTCCTCGTGTCAGGGGGTGCGGCCGTGACCCCGTTCACGAGTCCGGACCATGCCGCCGGCTCCGGCCTCGCCGCCGGGAACACCCTCACCGCGCTGCGTGCCCACCTGCTCGGGCGGGAGGTTCCGGTCTTCACCGCACCGGCACGCATCGGTGCCGGTGAGGTGCACGAGGACACAGGTTGGCAGGGGTTCGCCGACGTCCCGATCGCGCTTCCCGCCGCGGTGACCGTCAACGCCGTCGGTGGGATCGACGCCGGCGGGACAAGCCTGGGCGCGTTCCTGCGGTGGCTGTCCGAGGAACACGGCTTCGCGGGCGTCGATCTCGTCGCCCACTCCATGGGCGGTCTCTTCTCTCGTGCCGCGATCCGCGAGCTGCGCGACTCCGGCCCGTCGATCGGCCGGCTGGTCACCCTCGGCACCCCCTGGGAGGGGTCGCTCCTCGGCGACGTGCTCACCGGCGAGGTCTCGGTCCACGACGCCCACGGCGATGCGGGGACCGCGACGATCCTCGAGCGGTCGAGGGGCTATGCCGCCGAGCATTCACAGGGCGCTGCCGACGAGGTCTCACGCCGGTTCCTGCGCGAGTGGAACACGACGCAGCTCGGGTTCCTCGACGACGTCGCCGTCACCGCGGTCGGTGCGGGTCACTTCCACACGGCAGCCGAGCCTCGGCAGCTCTGGCCACACGACGGCCTGGTGGCCCTGCGAAGCGCCCGAGCCGACGACGTCCCGGTCGACGTCCTCCCCCGCGTGGTCCGCCGTTCCTTCGAAGACGACGTCCACAGCATCTTCTTCGCCGACGCCTTCGACCTCCCATGGGAGCGCGCGCTCACCTGGGATCCCGAGGTCTTCGCCGTGGTCGACGAGGCGCTCGCGTTCTGAGCCAGCGTCGATGTCCGTGCAAGCGGACCAGCGCTTCGGAATATACCCCGGAGGGGTATCGTTCGGCTTGCTGAACGAACCGAAGGAGTACTCATGAGCGACCACACCCACCACAGTCACGGCCCAGCAGCCGACAATGCGACCTCCTGGCGGATGGCGGCCACCGCCACCCTCCACTGCCTCACCGGTTGTGCCATCGGCGAGGTGCTGGGCATGGTGATCGGCACCGGCCTCGGACTGCACAATCTCGGCACCGTGGTGCTCTCGATCGCACTGGCCTTCGTCTTCGGCTACGCGCTCACGATGCGTGGCGTGCTCCGCGCGGGCCTGTCCTGGCGCGCCGCCATCGGTGTCGCGCTGGCCGCGGACACCGTGTCGATCGCGGTCATGGAGATCATCGACAACACCGCGATGCTCGCCATCCCCGGAGCGATGGACGCCGGCCTCACCAGCGGCCTCTTCTGGGGGTCCCTGGTCGCCGCTCTCGCCCTGGCCTTCATCGTCACCACACCGGTCAACCGTTGGTTGATCAGCCGCGGCAAGGGGCACGCCGTCGTCCACGAACTCCACCGCTGAACCAGTCCGGGAAGCCGGACAGCCGGGCCGAGTCGTCGTGATCGGAGGGCGCAGTACGATCGTTGCCATGCGAGTCGTCTTCATCTCGTGGCTGGTCGTGATCGTGGCAGGCCTGCTGTACATGTTCCTGATCCCGCTCATGGGGAGGTGACGTGATGTCAGCCGTCCGCCGTCACAGTCTGAGCCTGTTCTTCGGGCTGATCTTCATCCTCGCCCTGTTCGGGCAGTCGATCGCCGGTCTCGTCGCGTACAACGAAGACCAGCTCGCGCACGGTCAGGCGACCGTGGACTATCTGCACTTCATCACCTCGTCGGCGTTCGTCGTCGACGTGGCCGAGAACTGGCAGTCGGAGTTCCTCCAGTTCTTCCTCTTCATCCTCGCGACGGTCTGGTTCGTGCAACAGGGGTCTCCGGAGTCGAAGAAGCTCGGCGACGAGGGCCTCGGGAGCGACGAGGATCAGCTTGTCGGACGACACGCGCGCCCCGACTCGCCCCGTTGGGCGCGCGCGCACGGCTGGCGTCTCTGGCTGTACTCCAACTCACTCCTCCTCGTGATGGGTGTCATCTTCGTGTTGTCCTGGTCAGCGCAGGCCGTTGCCGGCACGGTCGTCTACAACGCTGAACAGGCGGAGCACGGTGAACCGTCGGTGACCGTCATCGGATACGTCTCGTCGGCCGACTTCTGGAACCGGACGCTGCAGAACTGGCAGTCGGAGTTCCTCGCAGTGGGCTGCATGGTCGCCTTCTCGGTCTACCTGCGTCAGCGAGGATCGTCCGAGTCGAAACCCGTCGGGACACCGCATCACACCGCCTCCGTCGAAAACGAGTGAGCGCGTGCCCGATCAGCAGGTGATCGTCAGCAACGCTGTCCGCAGCGGCGGCCCGCCTGCATCATCGTCGGCGGGGGTCGCGCGGTGTCTCCGGCGAGGGGGTGAAACTGCCGACGATCTCGCCGAGGCTGCTGATGACCGGCTGACGTCGATGCGAGGGCGCGTCCTGGTGACCACCGTCGAATCGCAGGAACCGCACGTCGAGTGCTTCGGCGATCTCCTCGTCGTGATTGGTGTCGCCGACCATCAACACGCGCCGGGGATCATGGCCCGAGTCCTCCAACCACGCGGTCACGACATGCTCCTTCGACGCCGCATAGACATCGGTGATGCCATGCACGTGTGCGAAATGGCCGTGCAGCGAGTGGGGAGCCAGCCGACGCTCCAGGGTGACCTCTGGGGTCGCCGAGATGAGGACCTGCTCGACGCCGAGCGAGTCGATCGCCGCAAGGGTGGCGCGGGCCTGCGGTTGGAGTGACGCCGCTCCCACGCCGGCCGCGAACAGCGCGAGGTACTCGTCGGCCGCCTCCAGGAAGTCGGCTGCATCGACACCGAGCCGGGCGTAGAAAGCCCGGATGGGGAAGCCGAACACGGCCCGATACGCCTCCTGGTCGGATATCTCGGCAAGACCCCGCTGCCGGAGGACGGTGTTCATCGCGGCAAGCGCCACCTCGACATCGTCGAGGAGCGTGCCGTTCCAGTCCCAGCACACCGCGTCGATGGTCGTCGATCCGTTCTCGCGCACGAGGTCGAGTCTCACACGGTCGGCTGACATCGGCCGGGTCCGACGAGGCCGATGGCTCCTGCTCAGATGATCCCGACGCCGACCGCCAGTCCCTCCAGGACGTCCGCGAGCGCCACCGCACCGGCCTCCGCGTCGGCGTCTTCGGCGTACTCCTCCGGCGAATGGGAGACACCGGTCGGGTTCCGGACGAAGAGCATCGCGGACGGTGCGTGGGACGCGAGCACTCCGGCGTCGTGCCCCGCACCGGTGCCGAGCACGGGCGCCTCCGGCAGCATCCGTTCGAGGCGCCCGCGGAGGAACGGGTCGAAGTCGGTGGTGGCGCTGAACGACTCCTCGGTGATCGCGGCCTCGCATCCCTCCTCCGCTGCGACGAGCGACAAGCGTTCGGTGATCGCCGCCACGATCGCGGCGGTCACGACGTCGTCGGGATGACGGACGTCGATCCAGAAGTCCACGCTCGATGCGATCACGTTCGTGCCTCCCGGCAACGGGAGCACCCGGCCGACGGTCGCCCGAGCGTCCGGCGTGGCCCGTCCGATCGTGCGGATCTCGGTGATCATCCGCGCAGCTGCGACGAGCGGGTCCCGTCGATCCTGCATGAGCGTCGTCCCCGCATGGTTCCCTTCACCGCGGATCGACGCCCGCCACCGTCCATGGCCCAGGACGTTCGAGCCGATCGCGACCGGGCGATCGAGGTCGACCAGCGCCCTCCCCTGCTCGACGTGGAGCTCGACGAACGCGTCGATCGCTCCGAGCCCGCCCGGATCCGGGCCGACACCCCGTGGGTCGACACCATTGCGTGCGAGGACTTCGGCGAACGTGTCGCCCTCCACGTCGCGCAGGGCCAGCGCCCGCTCCGGACTGATCGCACCGGTGAGGAGCCGCGAGCCGAGGCAAGCGACGCCGAAGCGCGAGCCTTCCTCCTCCGGGAAGACCGCGACGACGATCGGCTTGGCCGGCTCGAAGCCACGCGAGCGCAGGTGATCGATCGCGACCAACGCCGATGCGACCCCGAGTGGTCCGTCGTAGGCGCCACCGCCGGGGACCGAGTCGAGATGGCTCCCGGTGACCACCGCACCCGCCGTCGAACGTGACGGCACATGCCACCAGGCGCGGATGACCCCGTTCCCGTCGACGTCCACGTCGAGGCCACGGCGCTCGGCCTGACCGACGAACCACTCCCGCAGCTCGAGTTCGGCCGTGGAGTAGACGGGCCGCGAGTAGCCTCCCCGACGCGCATCCCGACCGATCCCCGCGATCTCGTCCAGGAGGGAGACCACGGTGTCGCGGGTCACCGGACCGCTGCCAGGCTCGGCCGGAACATCGCCGGCACGGCGTCTCGACCCTCGACCAGCGCGAGGGCGTACTCGCCGACGAGCGGGGCGAACTTGGCACCGTGGCCGGAGCAGGGCGCCAGGACCGTGATCCCGTCGACCCGGTCGATGACGAAGTCCTCCGTCGGGGTGTTCGTGAACAGGCAGGTCGTCTCCGCATACGGTTCCGGGACGAGGCTCGGGAGGAAGTCTCGGACGTAGGCGACGACCCGTCGGCGGTTCGCGTCGTCGACGACGCCGTCATGATCGGCGGCCGAGGGGATGCGCCTGCCGCCGTTGTACTCGGCGACCTTCTGTCCACGCCACTCGGCGTCGCGCCCGCCGGGGAGCCCGTAGACCTGCATCCGCTCGGACTTGTGGATGAAGGTGGGCCACACCGATCCGGATCGTGCCGGGCCTTCCGCGTCGACGCCGATCCGCTCCCGATACGGGAAGTGGTACGCCTGCTCCTGACGGACCTCGAGGGCCGGGAACGCGTCGAGGAACCCTCCCGGCAGCGCGAGGTCGCCGAGCAGGTCCGGAAGCCAACCCCCGGCTGCGACCACCACCTGCTCCGCATCGAACGCCCTCCCCCCATACCCGAGTACCCGGTACCCGGTGGCAGTCCGCTCGACCCGCTCGACCGGCAAGTCGTTCAGGACCGTGGCCCCGGCGCGGACGGCGGATTCGAGCATCGCCATCACCGCCTGCTCCGCGTCGATCACGCCGGCTCCCGGATGCCACAGGGTGGGCGTGTCGAAGCCGATGTCCCAACGGGCACTGGCCTCGTCTCGGGAGAGCAGCTCGTGATCGATGCCGTGCTCGGCCAGCACCGACGCGAGGTGCTCCGGGCGACGGGTCGTCCCGAAGTCGAGCGCACCCGTCCGCGTGATCAGTGGACGCCCGTGCTCCAGGCCGAGCTCGTCCCACCCTGATGCCGCCGCGAGGACGAGTCGGGTGTAGGACGCCTCCGGGTAGGCGTAGCGGAAGATCCGGGCCGATCCGTGGGACGATCCCCACTCGTTGGCCGGACGACTCCGCTCGAGGACGGTGACGTCGTGCCCGGCCTGGGCGAGGCGCCAGGCCGCCGCGGCACCGGCGAGCCCGGCTCCGACGACGATGACGCTGGTCATGCGCGTGCTTCCAGGTCTTCGTCCTCGTAGGCGCGCTCGGCGTGGGCGTGCTCGTCGATCCCGGCGACCTCGTGCTCCTCGGGGATCCGCAGACCGATGGTGATCTGGATCAGCTTCGCGATCACCCAGGTGACGATGAACGAGTAGGCGAGGACCGCGACGGTCGCGATCGTCTGCACGCCGAGCAGTTCGAACCCGCCGCCGTAGAGCAGACCGGAGCGTCCGTTCGGAGCCGCATCCGTCGCGAACACCCCGATGAGGAGCGTCCCGATGATGCCCCCGACGAGGTGGACCCCGACGACGTCGAGGGAGTCGTCGAACCCGAGCCGGAACTTCCACTCGATGGCGAGGCAGCAGACGACGCCTGCGATGGCCCCGATGATGATCGCACCGATGGGCGAGACGGCGCCGCAGGCGGGGGTGATCGCCACGAGGGCGGCGATGATGCCCGATGCGCTGCCGAGGCTCGTGACCGTTCCGTGGCGGAGTCGGTCGACGACGGACCAGCCGATGAGGCCGGCACAGGCCGCGACGGTGGTGTTGAGGAACACGACGCTCGCCGCATTGCCGGCTGCCAGCGCTGAACCGGCGTTGAAGCCGTACCAACCGATCCAGAGCAGTCCGGCGCCGACGAGGACGAGCGGGCGGTTGTGCGGACGGAGCTTGCCGCCCCAGTCCTTGCTCTTACCGAGTACCAAGGCCAGTGCGAGCGCCGCGACTCCGGCGTTCATGTGCACGGCCGTCCCACCGGCGAAGTCGACGGCACCGAGGGTGTTCGCGATCCATCCACCGGTCGCCGTGTCGTTCGAGAAAGCGAACACCCAGTGCGCGACCGGGAAGTACACGAGCGTCGCCCAGAGCCCGGCGAACGACAACCACGCGCCGTACTTCATGCGGCCGGCGGCGGCACCCGCGACGAGTGCCGTCGTCACCCCCGCGAACAGCAGTTGGAACGCCGCGAAGAGTGCGAGCGGGATGCCGGCATCGGGGTCGTCGGCGAGTGCCTGGTCGAGCCCCGCGAACTCGAACGGGTTCCCGATGAGTCCGAGCCCGCCGACGGAGTCACCGAAGACGAGCGAGTACCCGAAGGCCACCCAGAGCAACGCGACGAGGCTGGCCCCGCCGAAGCACATGATCATCATGTTGAGGATGCGGCGGGACGAGACCATCCCGCCGTAGAACAGAGCCAGGGCCGGGATCATGAGGGCGACGAGCGCCGAGCTCGTCAGGATCCAGGCGACGTTTCCAGCGTCCACAAATCACTCCATCGTTCGAGGTGCACAGCGGCCGGGCGGCCACAGCGTCGGGTTCGGGTGGAACAGGTGTCGGTGCCGGTCGGCGGTCAGGCCAGGTCCGGGGCTTCCCAGAGGTTGAGCTTCGTGCCGATCCCCTGCTCGACGGCGTTCTCGTAGATCGTCTTCGCCCACGCGACGTCCTCGACGCCCATCCCACCGACGCTGAAGAGCACCGGCTGCTCGGGGAACTCGCGCCCGACGGCGTTGCCGTCGAAGACGTCTCCGATGTTGACCACGCGGGACTCGTCCAGCTCACCGGTCCCGATGAGGTCCTGCCAGTAGAGGCCGATCATGCCGAACGCGGTCTCGTGCGACGGCGCAGGGTACTCCTCGGCCCATGCCTCGTAGATCTTCTTCGCGTCCGCGATGAGGCGCGCCTTGCCGGAGAGGGTGTACTCCTTGTCCATGCGCAGGTTCGCGGGCAAGCTCAGGAAGGCGCCCGGCTTGATCCAGTCGCCGTCGATGAACGGGTAGTTCTCCGAGCCGACCAGGCCGGTGACGGCTTCGGAGACGATGTCCGAGTCACGCACGGCGGCCTCGACCGTCTCGGCGATCTCGATCGTCGTGAACTGCGGGTAGTGCGCGCGGACGTAGTCGGCGAACGCCTCGGACGTCGACCGTCGGCGCCCGTGGATGCGGATGGTGTCGAGCGAGGGACGGGCGGTGGTCATGGCGTGCAGAGCGCTCTTGTTCATGGCGCCGGGCCCGATGATGCCGAGCGACTTCGCGTCCACCGGTGCCAGGAGCTTCGCGGCGGCTCCAGGCACGGCAGCGGTGCGGTAGGCGCTCTCGAGGTTGCCGGACATGATCGCGTAGGGCGCGCCGGTGTTCTTGTCGTTGAGCACGATGAGGTGGATGGAGCGCGGGAGGCCTCGCTCGCGATTGTCGACGTTCGACCCGTACCATTTGACGCCGGCGGTGTCGAAGCGTCCGCCGAGGTAGGCGGGCATCGCCATGAACCGGCGGTCGGCGGCGTCGAGCGGCATGCCGGGGAACGGTGAGGTGGCGGGGAACCCGATCGGTGCTCCGTGCGAGTTGGCGGTCGGGCCGGCCATCCGGTAGTCACCCTTCGCGACGAGCACCAACACCTCCTCCATGACCTCCATGCAGTGGGCCATGTCCTTCATGCCGGCGGCGATGACCTCCGGTTCGCTCAGGTAGAGCATGTCGATCCGGGTGTTCGGGGAAGCGTCTGCGGTCACGGGTGGTCCTCCAGGTCGGGGTGTGTGGTCCTCAGCGAACACGGTCGCGATCGTCCTGGTCAAATACCGATTCGACCCTCGATTGAGAGCGTTTCGCTCGCAATCTGGACGAAACAGCGCGGTAATACGAGGGTCGTATCGTCGATGGGATGGAGCTCCGCCAGCTGCGCTACTTCCTCGCCGTCGCCGAGGAGCTCCATTTCGGTCGTGCCGCCCGACGGCTGCACATGTCGCAGCCACCGCTGAGCGTCCAGGTCGCACGACTGGAGCAGGAGGTCGGCACCGCGCTGTTCGACCGTTCGACGAGGCGGGTGGCGCTGACCCCCGCCGGACGACATCTCCAGGCGCGGGCACGACACATCGTCGAGGAGCTCGATACGGTCCGGGGTGAGATGCGCGACTTCGTCGACGGTCTCGCCGGGGAGCTCACCGCGGGGTTCGTGAGTTCGGCCAACTACACGGTCCTCCCAGGTGTCGTGCAGCTGTTCCGGGCGAGCCGCCCCGGGGTGACGCTGCGTCTGGTGCCATTGACCTCAGGAGAGCAGTTCGACCGGCTCCGCGACGGCACGCTCGACGTCGGGATCGTCCGTGACGAGGTCCCGCAGGCGCCGTCCGACAGCTCCCCCGCGCTCACGACCGAGGTCGTCTTCGAGGAGCGTCTCGTGGCATGCCTCCCGGTCGGTCACCCGTTGGCAGGGCGACCGGAGGTCACCGCGGAGGAGCTCTTGGAGGTCCCGATGATCTCCTATCCGCGGGCGCTCATGCCGGGATTCGTGGACCGCGTCGCAGAGGTCCTCGGCACGTCGAGTCGGACCCAGGTGGTCGAGGAGGTCGTCCATCAGGAGACCGCCCTCGGGTTCGTCGCGGCCGGCGTGGGTACGACGATCCTGCCCGAGTCGGTACGGCAGCTGGTGCCGCCGTCGATCGTCGTCGTGCCGCTCGCCGGGTCGCCGACGACACGCCTGCTGGCCGCTCGCCAGGAACGGACGGACGACAGCCCGGTCCACGACGCGTTCATCGCATGTCTCCGCGACGCGGCCGCACAGCTCGGGTGAGGGCCCACTCGAACACCGCGCGTCCGCTTCCCGTCTCGACGGCGTAGCCCCGGTGTTCCTGTCCGACCTGGACAAACGAGTCGACCCTGTCCAAGCTGGAACCGATGACCGACACCCGCGACGACTTCACCATCCGACGAGCCACTCCGGACGACGTCCCCCTCCTGCAAGCGTGGAGCTGCGAAGAACCCGTCGCCTGGATCGACCCGGAACGGCTGACCGCCGAACTCGCGAGTCGGAACGATCGACCGGAGTGGTCGTGGATCGCCGAGCAGGACGGTCGCCCGATGGCACGAGCACTCTGGTGGGGCCAGGCGGATGCGAACCGGCCCGCCACGCTCGACTGCCTCACCACCTCGGTCGAAGTCGCGGAGCCCGAACGTGTCGGCGCTGCGCTCATCCGCGCCGGACTGGACGCCTTCGGCGCGGGACCGGCACTGGAGTTCAACGTCGACGTCTCCCCTGCCTGGGCGGATGACGCTGCGAGCGTGGAGGCGGTGCGGTGGCGCCACGAGGCTGCACGCGCCGGTGGGTTCTCGCGCACGACCGAGCGGGTCAGTTTCGCGAGGTCCACCTCCGATCCGGTGCCGGCACGATCGCAGCGCCTTCGTTTCGACGCCGCCCCGGACGACGCGTTCCACGAGCTGTTCGCCCTGGTCGCGACCGGCACCCTCGATGCGCACACGCAGGACATGGTCGCGCGCGAAGGACTCGAGGCGCTCGCGGACGACGATCTAGCGTTCTACCGATCGCTCCCCGGCGAACGGGATGCCTGGCGGGTCGCAGAGCTGCTCAACGGGACGATCGTGGGATTCATCATCCCGACGAGGACGGCGTACGACGCGAGCATCAGTTACCTGGGCGTGCTCCCCGAGCATCGCAGACACGGTTACGTGCACGACCTCTTGGCGGAGATGGTCCACGTGCACCACGGGTCGGGACAGGACCGGATCGTCGGCACCACGGATGCCGCGAACACGCCGATGCGTGGCGCGTTCGAACGAGCCGGTTTCTCGGTCACGCGCGTTCGGATCGTGCACGAGCAGTAGGTTCGCCCCGGGCTCGGTTCCGACCGTCTCAGTTGAGCACCGCGACACGGTCGACCGCCGCGCTCGTCAGACCCGCGACGACTGCAGCACGCGGACGACCCCGGAGCAGACCGCGAGCCAGATGATCAGCTGCAAGACCGCAGCGACGAGGAGCGGCAGCACGAACGATCCGCCTTCGGCGGAGGACAGCCAGACCATCACGACGACGGTTGCGGCGATCCCTGCGCCCGAGACCGCCAGGAAGAGGGCGCGCAACGCCACTGCCTCCCGACGGTCGACGGTGTCCTCCGCTCCGGTCGGCGCTTCCTGCGGGTCGGTGGTCAGCGGTGTCACGTCGGTCCACACGGAGATGGCGCGGATGATGCGGTTCTCGGAGACCTGCAGCCGGAGCAGGATGACGACGCTCGTCAACGCGACCGCGAACCCGATGAGGACCACGAAGCCGAAGAGCGCCCCGCTCTCCCCCACCCAGAACGGACCGAGGGCGGTCACGGTCGCGACGGAGAGGGTGGCGGCCACGACGAGTGCCACGGACGAGACGAGCCCGAGCGCCAGGCGGGCCGGGCGACGGTACTCCAGGAGCAGGACCTCCAGAGCGACGTCGCCGACCTCAGGCTGTCGCTGTCCAAGCTCGGTGGCACTGATCCACGCTCTCGCCTCAGGTCGGAGCAGGAAGGCGTTCCAGGCTGCCGCCGTGGATGACGCGGCCGAGGGCTTCGAGAGCGCTCGCCTCCGTTCAGGCTGCGGGGGTTGCTCGAGGGGCATGCGACGACCTTACGCTGACGGCGGGGCCGGCGAGATGGGCCCGACCTGATGCGGTGCGTGTCATCTCACTGCGCATCGATGAAGGTGCGGAGCGCCTCGACCCACTGCTCATGCGCGTCAAGGTGCGCATCATGCGATGCACCGCTGAGATCGACGCGACGTGCGCGCCTGCCCCGGCCTGCGAACGCCGCCTTCTTCTCCTCGGTGAACATTCCTCCGTCTGCATAGACCACGAGGGTTGGCACGTCGATGCTCTCCCACTCGCGCCAGCGTGGCTCCCCGACCGCCTCGATCGTCGTCTGCATGACGTCCGCGTCGAACCGAGGGACAACCCGTCGACTGTTTCCTCCAGGTCTTCGGCCCAGGCACGTTCGAGCGGTCCGTCACCAAGCTGAGCCGCCGCTTCCGATCGACTTGCGAAGGGGACGTTCCACGACCGGAAGAAGTCGCCGAGGGCTCGGTGATCATCCGCCGTGCCACTGCCCTGGTTGCCTTCGAGCATGACCAGCGCGCGAACGAGATCTGGCCTACCGGCAGCCAGGAGCATCGCGGTGTGCGCACCCATCGACTGCCCGATGACGATCACCGGTTCTGATGTCTCGGCTTCGATCACCCGTGCAGCATCCGTGACGTACGCCGCTCGAGAGGTGTCCATCGGCCGCCTCGTACTCTCCCCGTGGCCTCGCTGGTCGATGAGGACGACCGATCGACCGGCGAGCGCTCGAGCCGTTGGAAGGAACTCCCGACTGCTTCCGGCGAGCCCGTGGAGGATGACCGCCGCCGGCTCGGAACCCTCGAACACGGTGTACGAGATCGTGACCCCGTCATCGACGATCAGCTGCTTCCGTGTCGAGACCATCAGTCCAGCCTAGGAGGCGTTCGTGCGCAGCCAGGCCGGGAGCGGCCACCGCTAGCCTTACGTCATGCAACGCAGGGGTGTGGGCGCATGACGATCGACGATCTTCTCGCGGAATCAGACGACGGATGGTCTCGTAAACCACGGACCGTGCGTCAGGTGCTGGGAACGCTCGGGCTAGCCATCGGCTGTATGGCCGGCTTCGTCGTCCTCGTCGTCGCGCTACTGGGGTCGTTTCAAGGCAGCTACAGCTCGTTCCTCGAAGGTGACGTGTCCGTCTGCGGCTACGCAGGCGTGGATTCGGTCTGCCAGCAGGAGCTGCGGGAGCAGGTGCGCACCACGATGCACATTCCGCTCGCCGAGGACGTCCGCGTCGGGAAGCTGCGTCGCTACGGGTTCCCCGATCCGATCTATCAGGCCCGGTTGTCGTACCCGAGCGCCGCCGATGCGAGGGCTGCCGGTCACACCGTGCTGGAGGTGCTACCGAGCGGCGCGGCCATCGTCATCATGAAGGCGAACGGCTGACTCCCGACCCATCCTCGCTCACCTGCCGGCGGCGCCGCCGTCACCGCGCCGCGAGCATCCGGTCGGCGGTGCGCAGCGACAGGGCCATCTGTGCAAGACCCGGGTTCGCGGAGAGCGCGCTCGGGAACGTGGAGTTGTCACAGATCCACAGGTTGTCGATGTCGTGCGATCGCCCATCCCCGTCGACCACGCCGTCACTCGGATCGTCGCTCATCCGACACGTGCCGAGCGTGTGCGCCGTGCGCGCGAGCACCCTGGTGCTCCGCGCGCCGGCTGCCGTGAGGATGTCCTTCATCGTGCGGATGGCGTGGCGGTCGATGGCCTGCTCGTTGTCACCGGGCGAGAACGAGACGGTCGCACGCGGCAGACCCCATTCGTCCTCCTCCGACGAGAGCTCGAGCCGGTTGCCGTCGGCGGGCAGACACTCGGCGTTCATCCCGATGCCGGCGTTGTACCGGGACGCGTCGAGCTCGTCGACCAGCTCGGCGCCCCAGAGACCACCGCCGCGCACGAGGGTCGTCGCGTAGTTGAACGGCATGACGCCGAGGCTCTGCAACAGATACCCTCCGGCGAAGTCAGCACCTTCGGGGCGGACGAAGTCCTCGGTGATGAGCGCAGACGGGTAGCCGCGGTAGCCGCGGATCTGCTCGTCGAACCGTCCCCACACCTGCACCGCCCCGTGGGCCAGGAAGTTCCGACCCACCTGACCGCTGGCGTTCGCGAGGTCGTTGTGCAGCAGGAGCCGAGGGGTCTCCACCCCGCCGCCCGCCAACACGAGCACCTCGCAGCGCTGCCGCTTGTCGACACCGTCCTGGCGATAGACGACGCCCGTCACCCGACCGCGGGCGTCCCGCTCGATGGTGTGCACGACGGCGTCCGGTCGGATCTCCGCCCCCGCCGCGACCGCAGCCGGCAGGTAGGTGATGGCCGTCGTCGCCTTCGCACCGTGGCGCTCGCCCTGGTGGATCGAGCCGACGTTCGTCGTGGCACGTCGCAGGCCGTGGTGCGGCTGATCCCGGTCGCGGGTGATGATCGCGGCGGGTGCGTCGGTGGCCCGGATGCCGAGCGACTCCGCGCCCTTCGCCATGAGGTCGGCAGGCGCGTTGCGCTTCGGCGGCGCGTACAGATAGGTCCGCGATGGGTCCCACGGATACGGCGTCGGCCCGGAGACACCGATGGTCGCCTCGACCTCTTCGACGTAGCGCGTGAACTCCGCGTGATCGACGGGCCAGTCGCGTCCGAAACCGGTCTCGCTGCGCAGACGCAGGTCACGGGCGTCCGGCCGGGGCGTGAACGCGCCCCAGTGCACGGTGCCACCGCCGACGCCGAACCCGCTGTTGTTCGGGCCGAACGCCGTCGGAGCGTCTCCACCGCTGAACCGGCTGGACATCCAGTTGATCGTCGTCGCGTCGACCTCGTCCGGGGTGGACTCGGCAGGGTCGTGATTCGGCCCAGCTTCGAGGGCGACGACGCGAAGTCCCGCTGCAGCGAGTCGCGCGAGCAGTGGTGCGCCACCCGCACCGGTACCGACCACCACGACGTCGACGCTGTCGTCGAGGTCGTAGGTCTTCATGGTGTCCAGGTTCACGCTGCGTCCTCCTGCTGCTGTGCGGGCGCGACGCCGAGTTCGGAGGGCTCCCAATCGTCTCTGGTGCCGGCGCCCAACTCGCGGTAGCCGGCGAAGTCGACGTCTTCAGCGCCGGTCGCGAACCCGTCGTAGCCGACGCGGGCCAGCGACGCGGGATGGATGAGCCACTCCCGCGTGACGTCCACGCGCAGGTCCTCGAACCAGCGCCGCAGATCGTCTCCGTCGATGGCGCCCCCGTGGACGCCCTGGCCGTCGATCACGGCACGGATCACGGCATCCTGGTCATCGGCCGAGTCCGGCCACGCGGTTCGGAGATCATCCAATCCGGCGCGGTAGGCCTCGTCGTCCGTGAGCCCTCCGACCGGCCGCCATCCGTCGCCACCACCTGCTGCGAGGTCGGCGTCGACCCGGGCGGCGAGATCGATCCGCCCCTCGGTCGCCTGGGGAACCAGGCGATCGGCGACGGAACGGAGCAGGTCCAGCTGTTCCACGCTCAGGACGCGGGGCCGATACTCGGGGTCATCCGGCAGGGCGCGTCGTGCCAGCGCGCTGCGCACCCGCGGCGTGGTCCGCAGGGACGCGATGACGAGCCCCCACTCGGCTGGGACGATGGCGCTGTGTGCGACGATCTCGTCCCAGAACTCGGTGAGCGCGCGCGCGACCGTGACCGGACGCTCGTACGAGAGCAGATGTCCGGCTCCTGCGAGCGACACGAATCGTGCACGGGGGTAGACGTCCGAGAGCAGCTCGGGCTGCACTGCGGCTCCGAGCGCCTCGTCCTGATCTCCGGCGAGCACGATGCACGGGAGGTCGAGCTTGCCGACGGAGGACGCGATGTCCTCCTCGCTGCCCTGCTCGAGCCAGCGGCGCCACGCGACGGGCGACATGGCCTGCACGGACGCCACGGCGGCGGCCTGTAGCTCGGCCGGAAGGGATGCACCCACGTTGTCGTCGACGAAGGTCTGCGCGTCCGCCTCGGCGATGGGCCCGTCCTCGACCCATGTGAGCATCTGGTGGCGCTTGGCGTCAGGCATCGGCTCGGGCGTGGGCGGTGACGGTGCCAGGAGCACGACGCCGAGGAGCCCGAACACGGGGACGACGCCGTCGTGGACCCGGGCGGCGATCCCGGCGGCGACCTTGCCACCCATGCTGTGCGCACACAGCATCCAGGGTCCGCCGTCGGCCTGCTCCGCGATCACGGCGAGGGCAGCGTCGACCTGCGAGTCGACCGAGCCGTCCGGTGCGTCGGCCGTGTCGCCCTGTCCGGGCAGCTCGACGGCGATCATCCGGAACCGAGCGTCGAGCTCGCGAGCCACTGGTGCGACCGCGGCGGCGTCGAGCCCGAGCCCGGGAAGGAAGAAGACCGTGCACGCAGCCGCGGTCACGGGGTGACCATGCCGCCGTTGACGTTCAGCGTCGCCCCGGAGACGTAGCCGGACTCCGCCGAGGCGAGGTAGACGTACGCCGGCGCGAGTTCAGCCGGCTGCCCGGCACGCTGGTAGGTGTTCTCGTCGTCGAAGTTCGTCATCTGCTCGTCGGAGACGCCGTCGGAGACCTGCAACGCGGTCCACACCGGGCCGGGGGCGACGACGTTCACGCGGATCCCCCGGGAGGCGAGCTGCAGCGCGAGCCCCTTCGAGAGGTTGTTGATCGCGGCCTTCGTCGCTGCGTAGTCGAGGCGGTCCGGTGACGGCTTGTACGCCTCGAGCGACGCGGTGTTGACGATGCTCGACCCCTCGCCCAGGTGAGCGAGTGCCGCCTTGGTGATCCAGAAGTTCGCGAAGACGTTCGTGCGGAACGTCTCCTCGAACTGCTCATCGCTGAGGTCCTCCACCCGGTCGATGGCGATCTGCTTGCCGGCGTTGTTGACCAAGATGTCGAGGCCGCCGAGGAACTCGGCTGCCTCCGCCACGAGCCGACGGCACTGGTCGGCGTGTGAGATGTCGGCGACGATCGCCTTGCCCCGGCGCCCGGCGTCGGCGATGAGCGAGAGGACGTGCTCGGCGTCCTCCTCCTCACCCGGCAGGTGGGCGATGACCACGTCCGCGCCTTCGCGGGCGAACGCGATCGCCGTGGCGGCACCGATACCGGAGTCGCCGCCCGTGATGAGCGCCTTGCGACCCGTGAGGCGTCCACTCCCCCGGTAGCTCGCCTCTCCGAGGTCGGGCACGGGGTTCATCTTGGCCTGCACGCCGGGCTCCGACTGATGCTGCAGCGGGGGCTCGACCCGGTCGTACTGGGTCACGGGGTTGGTCAGTTCGTACTGGTCGCGCGGAGACATGACGACCACGCTAAACGAGACCTCGGCCGGAACCGGTGGGGTTGCACTCAGCGCGTCCGGTGGTGCAGTGGTTCGACGGAGGGCCTGCGTTCGGGCCGCGTGATCCTTGCGCGGAGCACGTCGTCGCCGATCGGGTCAGCAGAACGACGAGGGTCCACCCCAGCCGCCGACCCAGGCCGCCACCCGGGGATCAGGCCGGAGCTGCCGGACGCCGTCGGCGACGAGCTGCTGCGTCTCGAAGGCGGCGGATGTGGCCCAACGTTCCTCACGCCGCCTGGCCCGCCGGGATCGCACGCGGCCGAGCGACGCGCCGTCCGGGTCGACGAGCTCGACGGTGCCCACGTCTCCGGTGCCGAGGCGGTCGACGAGACCGACGATCCACGTCGGGTCGAGGATCACGATCGGGCGGTCGAACTCCCACGTCACGCGGGCGTCGACTCCGGCTACTTCACCGAGGATGCGCGGGTCTCCCCCGAGCCCCTCCGCTCCCCCGCCGTCGAGGACGAGCCGAGCCTGCGGGAAGGCGGCGAACAACGAGTCCGCCGCGACGAACCGAGCGGCCGCCGTGTGGTCGCCCCGTAGCCGCACGAGGAGATCGACCGCGGCCGACCACAGCGCCCGCGGCGCGGACCCCGCGACGGGGATCGACGAGAGGAGCCGCATGGTCTGGGCGTTCGCGCGGTCCATGCCTGAGCCGTCCCGCTCCGCCCACTCGGGGCCGTCGTGCCAAGCCACCGCGCCCGGGACATGGGCGAAGACCGCTCCCGCCTGCCACATGCGGTGCGCCCACTCCCAGTCCTCTCCGCCGTACGAGGTGAACGACTCGTCGAATCCGCCGACCTCGTCGAACATGCTCCGCGAGCAGGCGATGACCGCGCCGATCATGAAACGATAGGACCTATCGTCCGCGTCGCGCAGATCCCGACTGCGCGCGTACGCCTCGGCGAGCCATGCCGGTTCGGCGAGCTCACGGCCGGCGGCCGCCTCGACGACCGGAGCCTCCAGGGCGACCCCGGTGAAGTCGGCATGGCGACGCCGCCCCACCGTGACCGCCTCGGGCAGCAGGGCGGGCAGCCGCGTGAGCGCGCGCACGTAGCCCGGCTCTGGGACCGTGTCGGCATCGAGGAAGCACAACACCTCGCCACTGCTCGCCCGCACGCCCAGGTTGCGGACGGCGGCGAGGCGGAACCCCTGGTCCTCCTGCCGGACGAGGATCACGTTCTCCGGAACCGACACGTCACCCGGCGATCCGTCGTCGGCGACGATCACCTCCAGGAGGTGACGCGGGTAGTCCTGCGCGGCGAGGGCATGCAGGGTCCGGAGCAGCTCACCGGGCTGGTCGTAGTGCGCGACGATCACCGAGACGCGTGGCAGCGGATCAGGATGGACGTCGTCGAGGGTGTCCCACCGGTTGCCGACGACCCACGGCTGCGCACTCCCGTTCACGCGTCGCGCCACACGGAGAGCAGGGCCGCGAGCCGGTCGACGGCGACGACGACGAACTCGGGGTGGGACGCGTACCAATCGGTGTGGGCGGCACGCACCTCGGCGTCGTGGACCTCGACGCCCTCGATGATCCAGTGGTCGCGGGGCTCGTCCGGCAGGGCCCAGGCGTCGACGACCTCTGGTGCGATGGGTGCTCGCACCGCGTTGAGCAGGGGGCGTCCGGGGTCGGTGACGCCACCAGGGGCCCCCAGGGCCTCGAGGATGCGGGCGCCGAGCGGCAGCCAGATCGCGTTTCCCGGGTGGTTGACGGTGCGCGCGTGGTCGGCGGTGACCGCGTCGAAGAGGTCGGACACCGGCACGTCGGTCGCGGCCTCGCGTCGCCGCAGTTCCTGGACGGAGGCTCGGCCGATCGCGCGCACGGCGTCCGGCTGGAGGGCAGGCACGACGGGGATGCCTGCGGCGGCCGCGAGCGTCCGGACGTCGTGGTACGCCACGAGCGGCGGGTTCTCCTCGACGCCGGGGACCCGGACGGCGGCCTGGAACGGATGCAACCCCCCGAACCGCACCGGAGTCACCGTCAGCACGCTCGCGCTCGTGGCGGCGGCGACCTGTCGTGTGCCGAGCGGCAGTCCGTGGTAGTCGTCCCGCACGGGTTGCGACACCACGGTGTGCGCCGCCCCCACCACCTCGTGCAGCCGCTCCGCGTCCTCGGCGGTCATCTCGTGCACGGCCGGAACGCGCACGAACCGGCGGTCCGGCGCATCCATCACGGTGCGCAGGGATTCGGCCTGGCAGTTGCCGAGCACCACCCCGAACTCCGTCGGCAACGGCGCGAGGCCGTAGAACTCCGCGTAGTGCCTGCGGCGTGCGTCCACCGGCGACCCGGCGGGCGCAGCGGTCGTGCCCGGTTCGAGGGTGTGGCTCATGCGTCGACGCTATACCGTAGCCGTGCGTGGCGTGTTCCTGCCACATCGGGGTTGCGCCGGGACGCCGGGGTCTGCCATCAGTTTGACGTCCTCCTCGGACTCCGAACCCGCGTGCGGTCGGCCGAGGCAGGCTGATCGATGAGGAGAGGTCGCGCTGCGTGGATCAGGCGGTGACGACCGCGATGACGAGCAGCACGACGGTCACCGCGAGCACCCCCAGGGTCACGCCCCGCGTTCGGCTCCGTCGCTCCGGCGGCACAGCCAGCGGCAGCGAGACCGCCACGACCAGACCGGCGACGAAGGCGATCGGGGTACCGAAGAGCAGGCTGTAGCCGTGGACGTCGCGGTCGTCCCAGCCGAAGCGGCTCGACACCACCATCCAGATCGCCAGTAGGTACACGGAAGCGGCGGAAGCCGCGATGATTCCGGCGATCACCCGGAGGACGAGACGTGCTCGGGTGGTCGCCCGCCGTGCTTGCGGGTCGGCCATACGGCCACCCTAGAGCGGAAGCCGACGCATCGGCCAGACCGACGGAGACGGTCGGTCTGCTCAGAGCGCCTGAAGCCGCACCCGTCTTCGGATCAGATGAGGTCCGCCGTCCGACTGCGCGCGGCGTAGACGGCGGGGGTCACGGAGAACCGGGTGCGGAACGCCCCGATGAAGCTGCTCACCGACTCGTAACCGACCGCGGGTGCGACCTCCTGCACGGCGACACCCCGACCGAGCATTCCCGCCGCTGCATGCAGGCGCACGCGGACCCGCCACTCACGGAAGGTGCATCCCGTGCCGTCCACGAACGCCCGGCCGATCGTCTTCGGGCTGACACCCGCCGCCGAAGCCCAGTCGTCGAGCCCACGCGGGTCGGCGGGGTCCGCCATCAGGGCCGACGCGATGGCACGCGCGCGCGGTTCACGGGGCATGGCCAACGCCTCATCGTCGCGAGCCGCAGCCGAGAGCAGATCGATCAGCAGCGACCAGCATCGCCATCGCCGGCGCCCGGTCGGGTCGGCGTCGAGCAGGTGCGCCAGCAACGCTCCTGAGAGGTCGTCGACCCGGACGGTCCGTGCGCCGTTCCAACGGCCGCCCTGTGGGCGTAGTATCGGGTCGGCATAGACGCAGATGAGCTCTCCTGGCTCGCTGAAGCTCATCTCGTGAACCATCCCCGCGGGGATCCAGGCGAGGTGCTCTCGCCGCAGTCGCCGTCGATCGCCGAGGACCGACACCTCCATCGCGCCGGAGCTCATCCACGCGAGTTGGTCCTCGCGGTGCGAGTGCTCGTCGAACCGTGTCGTCGCGTCGACCCGCGAGCGGGAAACCCGGAACTCGCCCGATGTCCCTTCGGCGTCATCCAGTGGGCCGAGGAGCTTGATCCCGCCGTCCGCGTGATCGCGACCAGACATACAGCTGTCTCCATTCGACAAGTCCTGTCCACTCAGCGCGATAGCGCGAAGCGATTAGGCAAGGCTAACCTGACTGTCGTCATCCCGCCAGCCGAACCGATGAAGGACCCAATGACCGTTCCGAAGCACCACCGCGCCCCGAGCGCGAGGACCGCTCGCCTGCTTGCCGCGGTGAGCGCGCTCGCCCTCGTCGGCGTCGCGCTCTCCGCCTGCTCGAGCGCCTCCTCGACGACCGCCGAGAACCCGAACTACACGACCGAGCCGAGCGACTCGTTCCCGGTGACGATCGAGCACGAGTACGGCGAGACGGTCATCCCCTCGGAGCCGCAGCGGATCGTCGTGGTCGGACTGACCGAGCAGGACATCCTCCTCGAACTCGGTGTCACACCGATCGCGACGACGGAATGGTACGGCGAGCAGCCCTATGCGGTGTGGCCGTGGGCGACGGACCTCCTGGGCGATGCCGAGCCGACCGTCCTCACCACGACCGACGGGTTCGAGTACGAGAAGATCGCGTCGCTGCGGCCGGACCTGATCATCGGGACGAACGCCGGCATGACCGAGGAGAACTACGGGAAGCTCGCGGAGATCGCGCCGACCGTGACCAACGAGGAGGGCGCGGGGCTCTACTTCGCGGATTGGCGGGACCAGACCAGGATGGTCGCCCAGGCAGTGGGTCGGTCGGCGGAAGGCGAGGCGCTCATCACGGGCGTCGACGAGGCCTACGCCGCGGCGGCTGCAGCGCACCCGGAGTTCGCGGGCCTCACGGCGACCTTCTCGCAGGGTGGGCCGTGGGACGGCAACCTGTGGGTCTACCCCGACGGCCTCAACACCGACTTCCTGACGGATCTCGGGTTCACGATCACGCCCGGGTTGCAGCAGTACGTCCCGAGCGAGGGCGGACAGGCGCAGATCGCCGCGGAGAACGTCGGTGTCATCGACGCTGACGTGATCGTCTTCGCCACGGAGTCCGCGGATTCCGTTCAGGAGGTGCTGGGCTTCGGCACCACCTCGAGCCTCGACGCCGTGACCGGCGGGCGAGCGGTCTTCACCGACGGCGAGCTCGCTGGTGCGATCTACTTCCTCACCCCACTCAGCCAGAAGTACGTCCTCGAGCAGCTGGTGCCGCGCCTGGTGGACGCCGTCGCCGGCACAGCTCCGCAGAGCGTCGACGGCTGACCCGTCGGTGACCTCGCGCACCCCTCGCGGGCGCCGTTCGCTGGGGCTCGGGATCGCGGTCGCGGCACTCGCGACCGCGATCCTGCTCAGCGTCCTCGTGGGGTCCCACCCCGTGGACCCGACCGACGTCTGGCGGGCACTCACGAGGCCCGCGGGGTCCGTCACCGATCTGGTCGTCCTCGATCTGCGGATCCCCCGCACCGTGGCCGGACTCGTCGTCGGCGTCGGACTGGGCGTCTCCGGCGTCCTGATCCAGGGCCTCACCCGCAATCCCCTCGGTGATCCGGGAATCCTCGGCGTCGACGCGGGCGCGGCACTCTTCGTCGCGATCGGTGTCCTGTTCGGCGCTCGCACGCCCGTGCAGTACCTGCCGTTCGCGTTCCTGGGAGCCCTGGTCGTGACAGCACTCGTCTACGTGATCGGATCGGCAGGACGTGGTGGCGCGGATCCCGTCCGGCTGACCCTCGCCGGCGTCGCCCTTGCAGCGGTGCTCAGCGGCATCACGACCGCCATGATGCTCCTCGATCCGGTCACCTTCAGGCAGCTCCGCGGGTGGAACGCCGGGTCCTTCGTCGAGCGCGGCTTCGACGTCGTCCTGCCGGCGCTCCCCTTCGTCGTCGCGGGCGTCGTCATCGCGTTGTTCAGTGCGCGATCGCTCAACGCCCTCGCGCTGGGCGACGATCTCGCCTCCTCACTCGGCACCCGCCTCGCGACCACCCGTGTGCTCGCCGTCGTCGCGATCACCCTGCTGGCGGGAGGGGCGACCGCGATCGCCGGACCGGTCGGCTTCGTGGGGCTCATGGTGCCGCACATCGCGCGGTGGATCGTCGGTCCCGACCAGCGGTGGATCGTGGCGTACTCGATCCTGATCGCGCCGGCTGTGCTGCTCACCTCTGACGTGATCGGTCGCGTGATCCTCTGGCCGAGTGACGTCCCTGTCGGGATCGTCACGGCGTTCATCGGTGCGCCCGTGTTGATCCACCTCGTGCGGCGCGCGAAGGCGAGCGCACTGTGAGTGGGGCCGAGGCCGGACCGCGCACGGTCGTGTGGCGGAGGCGATCGCTCTCCGTCCGCGTCCGGCTGCGCACGATCGTCGTGTGCGGGGTGCTCGGTGTGGTCGCGCTCGCGTTGGTGTTGCTCGCGCTGTGTCTCGGCGACCTGCCGCTCTCGGTCAGTGAGGTCGCGTCGGCGTTCCTCGGCGGGCCAGGCGGTCTGGTGCAGACGGTGGTGCTCGAGTGGCGCCTCCCGCGAGTCCTCGCCGCGCTGCTCTTCGGCGCCGCCCTCGGACTCTCCGGCGCGATCTTCCAGTCCCTCACCCGGAACCCGCTCGCGAGCCCCGACATCATCGGGCTCACCGCGGGATCGTACGCGGGCGGTCTCATCGTGATCATCGTGATCGGTGCGGGCGCCGGCTCGGCCGCTGTCGCGGGCGGTGCCGTCGGTGGCGGGCTGATCGCCACGGCGCTGGTCTCCCTCCTCAGCTACCGTCGAGGCATCCAGGGCTTCCGCCTCATCGTCGTGGGCATCGGCGTCTCGGCCATGCTCGAGGCGCTCAGTTCCTACCTCGTGCTGCGCGCGAAGCTCGAGGTCGCGATGCTCGCCACGGTCTGGGGCGCAGGCTCGCTGAACGCCGTCGGGTGGGCCCAGCTGCTCCCGGCCGCCGTCGTCATCCTGGCCGTCACCATCGTCCTCGGGCCGCTCGGCGGCTCGCTCCGCCAACTCGAGCTCGGCGACGACGCGGCGAAGGCGCTGGGATCGCGGGTCGAACCCTCACGGCTCGGTCTCGTGGCGTGCGCCGTCGCGCTCACGGCTGTCGTCACGGGCGCAGCCGGACCCATCGCGTTCGTCGCCCTCGCCGCCCCGCAGATCGCGCAGCGGATCACCCGCACCGCCGGCATCGCGCTGGTGCCGTCCGCCCTGCTCGGGGCCCTCGTGTTGCTGGCATCCGATATCGTCGCGCAGCACCTGCTGCCGACGTCGCTCCCGGTGGGGGTCGTCACCGTGATCGTGGGTGGCGGCTACCTCGTCTGGCTCCTCGTCCACGAGATCCGCAGACGCTCGTGACCGTTCTGTCGTGAGGACCGGGGATACCCCCTCACCGCATCGATCGGCGGCCCTCTAGCCTGATGCCGAAGAGCCGAAGCAGACGACGCGACGGCGGAAACGAGTCACGATGTCGCTCCCTCCCGCTCCCGATCCCACCAGGACCGCCAAGCGCTTCATCCTCGCCGTCTTCAGCTTCGTCGGGCTGATGGCGTCCGGTGTCGGGGTGGTCTCGTGCTCGATCGGGCTCGCCGACACCGGTCACCCCGCCATGATCGTCGGGCTCGCCGGAAGCGTACTCGGCATCGCCGCCGCCTTCGTCGTGATGTGGACGGCCCTGCGCTCCGAACGCTGATCACGCCAGGCACCTCGGCTGGTCTCCTGGAAACCCCGGGTCCGTCGGACGGCGGTCGCCCGGACCAACGGTGCCGCCGGAACGTTCAGGTCGGGAACGGCGAGGCTGATACGCTCTCGCAGGTCTGCGTTCGCGTCGCCACCCGGATCGTGACCGGGCTCCCGAGGCGTCGTCACGCGCGCAGCGGGGCGTGAGGAATCGCAATGAGCATGGAAAGCGCGGCTTGGAGCTCGCTGTACAAGATCTCGAGCGCCAAGGACGGCAAGCACGGGATCTCCCGCGCGTCCGTGCGTCGGATCATGACCTTCGCGGTGCCCTACCGCGCCAAGCTGCTGGTCTTCATCGCGCTCTCCGTCGCCGGAGCGTTCCTCGCGGTGGCGACGCCGGTCCTCGCCGGGCAGGTGGTCGACGTCATCGTCGCCCGGGGCGAGGTGGCAACGATCGTCCGGCTCGCGGTCGTCATCGCCCTCGTGGCCGTGGCGGACGCCGCCGTATCGCTGCTGACGCGATGGTACTCGGCTCGGATCGGCGAGGGGGTGATCCTCGACCTCCGCACAGCCGTGTTCAACCACGTCCAGAAGATGCCGATCGCCTTCTTCACCCGGACCCGGACGGGCGCCCTCGTGAGTCGCCTCAACAACGACGTGATCGGCGCTCAGCAGGCCTTCAGCGGCACCCTGTCCGGCGTGATCACGAACCTCGTCGCCCTGATCCTCACCCTGATCGTCATGCTCAGCACCTCCTGGCTCGTGACGGTCCTCGCGGTGGTGATGCTCCCCGTCTTCCTGGTGCCCGCGCGCCGTATGGGTGGCCGCCTCGCCGCGCTGCGTCGCGAAGCCGCCGACCACAACTCGGCCATGAGCACGCAGATGACCGAGCGCTTCTCGGCTCCCGGCGCCACGCTCGTCAAGCTGTTCGGCCGACCGGACCAGGAGGCCGAGGAGTTCCGTGTCCGCGCCGCCCGCGTCCGCGACATCGGTGTCCGGACGGCGATGCTGCAGTTCGTCTTCTTCACCGCGCTGATGCTCGTCTCCGCCCTCGCGCTCGCCCTCGTCTACGGCCTCGGCGGCTCCCTCGCCCTCGCCGGGCAGCTGGACACCGGTGAGGTGGTCACCCTGGCGCTCCTGCTGACCCGCCTCTACGCACCGCTGACCGGCCTCGCGAACGCCCGGGTGGAGATCATGAGCGCGGTGGTCAGCTTCGAGCGCGTCTTCGAGGTGCTCGACCTCGAACCGCTCATCCAGGAGAAGCCCGACGCCGTCACCGTCTCCGAGGGTCCGGTGTCCGTGGAGTTCGACGACGTCCGCTTCGCCTACCCCTCCGCGGACAAGGTGTCCCTCGCCTCCCTTGAGGAGGTCTCCACGCTGGACACCCGCGGCGGCGAAGAGGTGCTGCACGGTGTCTCCTTCCGGATCGAGCCGGGCCAGACCGTCGCCCTCGTCGGGACGTCCGGAGCAGGCAAGTCCACGATCGCGCAACTCCTCTCGCGGCTGTATGACGTCGACGAGGGCGCCGTGCGCCTCGCCGGGACGGACGTCCGCGACATCGCCTTCGCCTCCATGCGGCACACCCTGGGCATGGTGACCCAGGACGGCCACCTGTTCCATGAGACCATCCGCTCCAACCTGCGACTCGCGCGTCCGGAGGCGTCCGAGGACGAGGTGTGGGACGCCGTCCGCCGCGCGCGGCTCGAGCCGCTCATCCGATCCCTGCCGGACCAGCTGGACACCATGGTGGGCGAGCGTGGCTACCGACTCTCCGGTGGTGAACGCCAACGGATGACCATCGCGCGACTGCTCCTCGCTCAGCCGCGCGTCGTCATCCTCGATGAGGCGACAGCGGCACTGGACTCGACCTCGGAGGCGGCGGTGCAGGCCGCGCTCAGCGAGGCGCTCGAGGGACGCACGGCGATGGTCATCGCGCACCGGCTCTCGACCATCCGCAGCGCGGACCTGATCCTCGTGGTCGAGGACGGCTTGATCGTGGAGCGCGGGACGCACGACGAACTCCTGGCTGCCGGCGGGCGGTACGAAGAGCTGCACCGGACGCAGTTCGCCGTCCAGAAGAACCTGTCAGCGGATGAGGACACACCGAGCGGGACCTGACCGCGGTCGCTCCGCCCGAGCCCGCATGCGGCTCGCCTAACGGAGACGCCTGCGCAGGAGCAGGGCGGCGCCGCCCGCGAGCAGGCCGGCGGCGACGACGCCGGCTCCGCCGAGCTTCCAGCCCGTCAGCGCCAGGTCTCCGTCAGCGGAGGGTCGTGCTGCGGCCGACGGGCTCGGCGACGCGATCGCCCCTGCTCCAGGACCTCCCGAGGGCGGGCCAGCGGTCGAAGTGGCCGTCGGAGGGACCGGCTCGACTTGAGCGCCGGGAACCGACCAGGTTCCCGCGGCGAACGTGACGGGCAGGGTCGCCGCCGTGACCACCGACGACGGGATGCCTGACTCGAGGACGAGGCACTCGAGCGCGAGGGTCGCGTCGCCCTCTTCGACGCCGGCGTCCACGACCTCCTGGAACGAGATGGCCATCGGCACCTCGACCGGCTGCCCGGCGGCCACCGTGACGGTCGGAGACGTGACGACGGTGATTCCTCCCGCCGTCACGGAGAGGCGGGCGGCGTCGTCCGCATCGGCGGGGCAGCCCGCGGCGAGCAACGCGGAGCCGAACGACGGGACGGCGCGCGCGTCACCTGACGTGACCGCGGCGCCGGCGGTGTCGCGCAGCGTGAGCGGTGCCGGGGCCGAGGCTGCGACGGCAGCACCGGCGCCGGCGAGGCAGAGGACCGCGCTGGCGCTGAGCGCTGCCGTGACGAGCAGAGCGCGCCCTGCAGCACGGAACGGAGAACGGCGGATGACGGGGACAGTGGAAGACATCGGGACCTTTGGTGGGTGCGGTGGGCCTCCGGGACGGGGATACCCGGCGACGCCAGGACTATCGCCCACGCACGTGAATGGGTTGTGAACGCCGGGTGTCGCCCACGGCACCGGCCGTTGGGCCGAGGTTCACCTCCGCTGCCTACGATCGGCGCGTCCGTCCGATGAAAGTGATGCCATGCCCTTCGACCCCCGCCCCGAGCAGCCCGCGCCCACCGGTGGCGCACCCTCCGTGACCGAGGAGCAGCGGGGCGCATCGGCCCGGTCCGGTCTCTCCCGCCGGTCCTTCCTGGGGGCATCCGTCGCTGCGACGGTCGCAGTGGGAGCGACCGCCCAAGGGCTCGGGAGCGCGGCCTCCGCCCAGGCCGCGCCGCTACCGTCCGCGTCGGCAGTCGTCGACCCGGACGCAATCTCCTGGCTGGTGTTCGACCACCACGTGCACTCGGTCTACTCGCACGACGCCAAGTACCCGATGACGACGATCCTCGACCAGGCGCAGCGTTTCGCGGTCGACGCGATCGCCTTCACCGAACACAGCAACAAAGGACATGCCAACGTTGGCGGGGTGTTCAACGCGGCACGCGAGATCGACACCGCGCGGGCGGCTCGCCCCGACATGCTCGTGCTGCAGGGGCTCGAGTGGTACATCCCGGGAGCCGAGCACGCGACCGTGCTGATCGCGCCCGGGCCCCAGACGACCCTCGTGTTACGCCGCTTCGAACTCGACCACGACGGCAAGCTCAACGGATGGGAGAAACCGCGCCCCGGCACCGAAGACGCCGCCGAGTGGCTCGTGCACGCGACCGACGGTATAGCCTGGCTCGGCGCCCAGAAGCGTGCCGGCGTCATCGACGACGTGATCGTCCTCGCGAACCACCCGAGCCGCCTCGGCATCGACTCGCCCGGAGAACTCCGTGCCTGGCAGGACGCCGACCCGGAGGTGTTCGTCGGCATGGAGGGCGCTCCCGGCGCTCAGGCCGGAGCGATCGCCGCGAACGCGACCGAACGCTCGCGGCGCGGCGAATACGAGAACGCCCCCAGCGAGTTCTCGTTCCCCGGCTACCCCGCGGAGGCCTATCTGACTCACGGCGGCTTCGACTGGACGACGGCTGTCGTCGGCGGTGTGTGGGACTCGCTGCTGAGCGAGGGGCGGCGCTGGTGGATCACCACGAACAGCGATCTGCACCTCAAGGAGTCCGACGCCACACGCGTCGGCGACTTCCCGACCGGGCCGGGCTGGGAGGCCGGGGCGACCCTCGCGAACTTCAACCGCGCCGGCCGTCGACCCGACCCGATCGCCACGGACACACCCCAGAACGGCGCCGACTTCTGGCCGGGCGAGTTCAGTCGGACGCACGTCGGGGCCGTCGACCGGTCGTCCGCCTCCCTCCTCGACGCGATCCGCGCCGGCCGTGTCTGGGTCGACCACGGACACCTCGTCGCCGGACTCTCCGTCGTGCTCCGTGCCACCGACCAGCCGGAGACCGGCGTCACCCTGGGCGGGACCCTCACCGTCGCAAGCGGCACCGCCCTCGAGCTCGTGGTCGACGTCACGCCCACCACGACGCCCACCTCGCGGGGCACGACGCCGAGACTCGCGCACCTCGACCTGATCCGCGGGCGTGTCACCGGGCCCGTCGCCGACCGTGACGAACAGCGCGCACCCGGCACCCGAGTCGTCGAAATGCTCGACGTCACCGACCGTAGCGATTCCCCGTTCCGTGTCGTGGTGCCGCTCGAGCCGGCCGCTGAGGACGGCTATGTCCGCCTTCGTGGCAGCGATGGCCAGGTGCACGGGGTCGGTCCGCTCGGCGCCGAGATCGACCCGCGGGCACCCCAGCCGTACCCGCTCTCCCCAGCCGACCCCTGGGCCGACACCTGGCTGTACACGAACCCGATCTTCATCAGCGTGCGCTGAGCCCGGTCGGGCCCGGTCTGTGCCAGCGGGGCTCGCCGGATCGGAAGCAGGGTTCGCCCTCGCTGACGCGATGCTCGAAGCCGTACTCAGGGTGATTGAAGACGAACCCTCCCACCTCGACGTCGTCCTGCGCCACTCTCCGCGCGCCCGTCGGTCCATCCCTCGTGGCGCATTGCGTCGCAAGCAGGTCAGCGAGATCCGTCTCACCGACGCGGATCCGAGCCGGCACCGTCAGGTCGCGCGAGACCCAGTCGAGGTCGGCAGTCGATCCCGGTCGTAGGTCGTATCGGTGTACCCGTGCGGAAGCGGTTGTCCGTCGTCGTCGAGACTCACGAACACGATGCGGTCGATCGTGAGGATACTTCGTCGGGTGACCATGTTCCTGACCTCTGCCCGCATCGTGAGGGACGTCCGCCCGAAGGCGGTCGCGCGGAGGCCCATCTCGATCAGGTCGCCCTGCAGCGCCGAGGAGACGAAGTCGATCTCCGAGATGTACTTCGTCACGGCCCTGGGGTTGCCGAGTTGCAGGATCGCGTAGATCGCCGCCTCCTCGTCGATCCACCGCAACAGACTGCCCCCGAAGAGCGTGCCGTGTGCGTTGAGATCCTCGGGCCGCACCCAGCGCCTCGACCGGAAGGTGATGCGCTCCCCGTCGTCGACTCCGTCGGCGACGGCCGAATCCTTCGAGGTGGTCACGCGTCTCTCCTAGATCACCGGAAGGATGATGTCACGAACCAGCGCATCCAGCTGGGCATCCGCCTCAAGGAACTGACGGAGGGTCCGCCGGGTCGCACCGAAATCGTCGAACTCGTCGATCGACATGCCGTCGACGAGGTAGGCCTTCCGGAACTCCGGGACGCGCTCGAGCAGCGTGTCCACGATGTGCTGCGCGACCGGCACGTCGATACGGTGCGGGTCGACGGGGATCCGGTTCTCGTTGATGCGCAGCTGCCAGTCGAACGGCGGGGAGACCACGAGATCGCCGCCGACCAGCTCGGACCACTGCAGGTGGTTGCGGAAGGCGGCCGAGAGGATCCTCGATCGGAATCCGCGCTCCGTGAAGATGCGGTGGGCCTCCTTCAACGCGGCGACGCCGGCCCACTCGAGGTACCCGGGATCGATAAGGATGCGGTCCTTGGCAACGGACGCCTTCAGCCAGTCGTCGAGCCGCCCGCCCATGATGGTGACGACGGAGCCGAACTCCCAGTTCGGCAGCCCCCCAGCGGCCCGTCGATCGAGACCACGCTCGATCGCCTCGCCGACCGCGACGGCCTGCGCCACAGTGAAGGAGACGGTCGCATTGATGCTGACGCCCCGATAGGTCGCCTCCTCGATCGCGCGAATCCCGACGGCGGTGGCGGGTATTTTCACGATGATGTTCTCTGCCAGTGCCGAGAACCGAACGGCCTGCTCGACGAGCGCCTCAGCGTCCCGGTGCAGGCGTGGATCGGTCTGGATCGACAGACGACCATTCCGGCCGTTGCTCTCCCGGAACGCCGGCTCGAGGAGCACGGCGGCCTGGATCGACAACTCCTCGACCACCTTCCAGCCGAGCTCGGCCTCCCCCGCCGCCGGGAACTCGGCAGCGAGTTCGGCGATCCGCGGCGCCCAGACGTCGAGATTCTGGGAGATGACCGCGAGGGCGATGACCGGATTGCAGGTCGCGCCGACCGCACCGAACGCGATCGACCTGGCGAGCTCGTCGGGGTCGGCGGAGTCGTTCCACAGGCTTGTGGGCGTCGAGGCCGCCGCGGTTGCGAGCGGAAGCGTGTCGGCAGGGGTGAGGGTGTCGGTCATCGAAGTGCCTCCGGGAGTCGAGTTGGCGATCGCCAGAGCTGCGGCGACGCAGTCCGATCAACATACCCGAAGTTTGACAGCATGTCCTAACAATCTGCGCGCAACCCGGCGTGACCTGACATACCCCCGTTTTGGAAAGCCCTGATATTGTCAGGACAAGTCCTCTCTCGCAATCGAAGGAGCCGCATGGCACAGCCCGAGCAGACGCTCCCCGTCGAACTCTTCCTCGACCTCGATCGATCCGGACCGGTGCCGCTGTACTACCAGATCGCAACCAGGCTCGAGCAGGCCATCCATGATGAGACACTGCCAGCGGGATCACGTCTGGAGAACGAGGTAGCGCTGGGCACCCGCCTCGGGCTCTCCCGCCCCACGATCCGTCGGGCCATCCAGGAACTCGTGGACAAGGGCCTTCTCGTCCGTCGCCGAGGTATCGGCACACAGGTCGTCCACGGAAAGGTGACGCGCAACGTCGAGCTCACCAGCCTGTTCGAGGACCTGGAGCGTACGGGGCAGAAGCCGCAGACGGACATCCTCTCCGCCGAGATTACGACGGCGGACGAGAAGGTCGCGGACGCCCTCGGCGTGGCGACCGGGAGCCCGATCGTCCACATCAAGCGGCTGCGCCGGGCGGACGGCGTCCCGCTCGCGATCCTCGAGAACTTCCTCCCCGAAGACCTCACGGACCTCAACCTCGGAGCCCTCGAGCACCACGGTCTCTACCAACTCCTCCGGGCGCGCGGCGTCACGATGCGTGTCGCCAAGCAACGCATCGGCGCACGGGAGGCGTCAGGCCCGGAGAGCGAGATGCTCGACGTCCGGAAGGGCAGCGCACTGCTGACCATGTCGCGAACAGCCTTCGACAACTCCGGTCGGGCAGTGGAGTTCGGCCAGCACGTCTACCGACCCGACCTCTACTCCTTCGAAGTCACCCTCGTCGACCGGTAGCGAGCCGATCGCGCGACCTCAACGCGTCGGAACGGCGAGCTCCCCGGTCAGGTACTGCGCGCGGCCGAAGCCGAAGGACCAGTCCTGTGGGCCGTTCTCGACATAACCGATGAAGACGTCCGAACCGTCGACGCCGGCCTCGGAGAGGCGGTCGGCCACCGCCGCGTAGAGCGTCTGCTTCGTCTCATCGCTTCGACCGCGCTGCGTGAAGATCTGGATCATGACGACGCCTTCGGAGCGTGCGAAACCGAGCCCCGCATCCTCGGCGATGATCTGGCCAGCCGAGTGTTCGGTGACGATCTGGAAGCGGTCTCGAGGCGGAATCCCGTAGACGGAGACGATCGCCTCATGGACGGCGTCTGCGATCTGCTGGATGCCCGCGGCGTCGCGGCCTGCGGCGAGGTCGATCCTGACGAGCGGCATGAGGGTCTCCTGATCGGTTCACGTTTGTTAGGACATGAGAACGCTACCTCCCCAAGTCCCGCTTGTCATTAATAAGTAAATATGTCCTGACTTACTATTGCCCTCTTGTCCGTTCTTCACTAGCTTGAGCCCTGCAATGATGCACGGGCCGCCCGAGGCCCGACCCTCGAAAGGACACAACGAAGTGAAAACCTCAGCACGACGCTCGCTCTTCGGCACGATCGCCCTTGTCGGCGTCGCCGCACTCGCCCTCTCCGGCTGCACCGCCACCGCGGGTGCGAGCAGCTCCTCGGACGCCGGTCTCGCGTCCGGCTTCGGATCGCGCGCGGACAACCGCGACGCCTACTTCTTCACCTACTACAACCCGGCGAGCGACCCGTTCTGGGCGCAGATCCTGAAGGGTGGCGAGGACGCGGCCGAGCTCGGTCACCTGAATCTGACGCACCAGACGGCCGAGGGTGACCCGGACAAGATGGTCGACCTCGTCGGCACCGCGATCGCGACGAAGCCGTCGCTGATCTTCATGCCGTTCAACGAGGGCGAGAAGTGGTCGAAGGTCGCCTGCGACGCCCATGACGCCGGCATCACGGTCATCGCCTACAACGTCCCCGCTCCGGACAGCGCCAAGGACTGCGTCTCGGGCTTCGTCGGCCAGGACTTCACCGAGGTCGGCAAGCTCGTCGGTGAGCGCCTCCTGAAGGAAGTCGACCTCAAGGAGGGCGACAAGGTCATGTTCCCGGCCGAGGAGCCCGAGCAGGACTACGCGATCAAGCGCGGCGGCGGCGTTCAGGACGCCCTGGATTCGGTCGGTGCGACGGGCGAGTACCTCCGTACCTCCGGTGCTGACGAGGAGGCGCTCAACTCCATGACCTCATGGCTGACGGCGAACCCCGATGTCAAGGCGATCGTCCCGCTCGGCGGAACCCCGCACCGCAACGTCGTCGCGGCTATGGAGGCCGCTGGGGTCTCGGTACCGGTCGTCGGCTTCGACACCTCCCCGCAGGTGATCCAGGGGATCAAGGACGGCAAGATCCTCGCGACGGCAGACCAGCAGGGATACGTGCAGGGGTACCAGTCGGTGATGCAGGGCATCCTGTCGATCGACTTCGGCCTCTCCCCCGCCAACATCAACTCCGGTGGCCTCGGGCTGATCGACAAGTCCAACGTCTCCTTCCTCGAGGAGAAGGATCTGCAGGGCGTCCGCTACTGACACTCGTCCGTCGTGTGCCGGGGATCGCTCCACGACCCTCGGCGCACGGCACCCCTCCCCGAACCGACCGCGATCCGTCGCGCACCGAAGGACCCCCATGTCTCAACCACCCACGCGCGATCCCGCGCCCATCCTGACCGCCCCGCTCTCCACGGAGAGCATCTCGCAGCCTCGTAGACTGTCGGACAACCAGCCACAGGGCTTCGCCGACCGCCTCCGTGACACGATCACCTACACCCGCGGACGCGGCGCGCTGGAGATCGGCATCATCTTCGCGATCGTGCTCCTCGGCTTCGTCATCGCCGGCATCGTCGCCCCCGACGCGTTCCCGTTCCTCTCGCCGAGCAACCTCTCCGGAGTGATCTCCCAGTCCATACCAGTGCTCGCGATCCTCGGTATCGGTGCCGGGATCCTCATGATCGCAGGCGAGTTCGACCTGTCCCTCGGCGCGAACATCGGCTTCTCCGCGATCATCTTCATCCACGTCTCAGAGGCGGTGGGCTGGGGATGGGGTGCTCTCGCCGCGATCGCCTGCGGCACAGGCATCGCGCTCATCAACGGCCTCATCGTGGTCGTCACCAAGATCCCGTCCTTCATCGCAACGCTCGGCATGGGCTTCTTCTGGACCGGGGCGAGCCTCTTCGTGAACGGCACGTCACCGGCGATCCTGTCCAGCGCGAAGGACGACACCCTGGTGACGCTCTTCGCCGGCGACTTCGGGCTCTTCCGCTCACAGTTGGTCTGGCTGCTCGTCATCGGCGTGATCGCCTGGCTCTTCCTGCACCGGCACAAGCGCGGCAACCACGTCTACGCCGTCGGCGGCAACGCTGCAGCAGCGAAGGCGATCTCGATCAACCCTTCGGCGGTCCGACTCATGGCCTTCGGCATCTTCGGCGGACTCGTCGGCTTCGCCGCGATCCTGATCGCCGTCCGCACGTCGTCGATGCAGCCGGGTAGCACGGACGACTACACGCTCATGGCCATCGCGGCCGCCGTCGTCGGCGGGACCTCCCTGCTCGGTGGCCGAGGAAGCATCGTCGGCATGATCATCGGCGCCGCGCTGATCCGGATCATCGAGAACGGCCTCATCCTGGCCAAGGCCCCCGGTTTCTACATCCAACTCTTCGTCGGGCTCATCATCGTCATCGCCGCCATCTTCAACAAGCTCATGGAAGGAAAGGCATCGTGACCATCGACGCCACCATCGACACCGCGACGCCGCTCCTACGAATCGAGGGAGTCACGAAGCGCTATGGGGCGAACACCGTCCTCAACGACGTCTCCTTCGACATCGGCCACAGCGAGGTGGTCGGCCTGCTCGGCGACAACGGAGCGGGCAAGTCCACCCTCGTCAAGATCCTGTCCGGTGTCGTCCAGATGACGTCGGGTTCGTACACCTGGGAGGGACAGCATCACGACACCGTCAACCGGGCACTCACCGAGCAGCTCGGCGTCGAGACGATCTTCCAGGACTCGGCCCTCGTCCCGCAGATGTCCATCACCCGGAACCTGTTCATGGGCCGCGAGATCACCAACCGCCTCGGACTCATGAAGATGAAGCAGATGGACGCGATCACCTCCGAGATCCTGGACACCGTCGTGACGATCGAGGGCATCAAATCGTCGAAGCAGCTCGTCGCATCACTGTCGGGCGGCCAGGCGCAAGCGGTCGCCATCGCGCGCGCCGTCCACTTCAAGCGCAGCCTACTCATCCTGGACGAACCCACCTCGGCCCTCGCGGTTCGGGCAACCGAGGCGCTGCTGAACTACCTCCGGCAGCTGAAATCGGAGGGCGTCAGCTCGGTGCTCGTCACCCACAACCTGCACCACGCCTACCAGGTCTGCGACCGGCACATCGTGATGAACCACGGTCGGAAGATCCTCGACGTCCGTCGCGAGGACACGAGCGTGGAGGAGCTCACCGCCGCGGTCGTCGAGGGCGCCGTCGGTGTCGAACGGTTCCGGGCCGGTCGCTTCTGAGCTGTCCCCGCCCGGCCGCTGCGGTCGCCCTGCTGTGACGGCGGGGTGGCCGCAGCGGTCGTCGGCCCTGATCACGTCAAGGCGTCAGGTCCGAGAAGCACGCGGATGTGCGATTCGATGAGCGCTCGGATGTCGAACGGCGGGCCCTGCATCCACCGCAGCTGGAGCCCCTCCCACGCGGCGAGCAGGAGCTGCGCCGCCTGATCCGCATCGACCTCCCTCGGCACCTGTCCCGCCTCCTGCAGGCGCTCGATGTCCGTGGCGACCACCCGCACGGACCGCTCCCAACGTCGCTGGAAGTACCCGTTCGCCGGATGCTCGGGATCCGCCGCCGCTCCGGCGAGCTCGTTGTAGAGTCGCCCGAAGTTCGTCCGCTGCACGCCGAGCGCGGCACGGTCACCCATGTCGGCGATCGCTCCGGCCTCGGCCCCTCGCTCGCGGATGTTCTCGTCGTCGTGCTGTTGGAGGGCCGCGATGAGCAGGCTCTCCTTGGTCGGGTAGTGGTAGTAGACCGTCGGCTCACTGGCTCCGGCGAGCGCTGCGATCTCCGAGACGGCGACCGCCCGGTGCCCTCGCTCCTGCACGAGCTGCAGTGCGGCCTCGCTGAGTGCCCTCCGTCGCTGATCGGACTTCGCGTACGGCCCGCGCTTCTCTCGCATCCAGACTCCTCGTCGACTCTTGAACGTCTGCCGGTGCAATGATATGTTCAACGCACCAAAGTGATAGACGACTCAGAATTAGCTTAGAGGATTGGTGGTGACGGCATGGCGATCGATCGACGGAGACTCGTGCGCCGACACAACCCCGTGATCACCTCCGCCCACCCCACCGAGGTGTTCACGGTAGGCAACGGCGACGCCGCCCTCACGGTCGACCTCTCCGGGCTGCAGTCCTTCCCCGAGGTCCACCGGCTCCGGCCCGACCCGCTCCGCGTGCCTCGCGACGGCCTCGACGCCCTCCCCGAGCAACGACCTCGCGCGTTCGACCGCGACGACTTCCAGATCCCGCTGCAGACCCAGTCCGGTTGGGGCTGGTACGAGACGCGCCCCACCCGGCCGCTCGAACTCGCCGAGGCCGAGACCACCCATGCCACCGAGCGAGGCCCGGTCCCCTACCTGGACCGCATGGGACTGCAGCGCCCGCGAGACCCGATCGCGCCTGAGTTCACCGCCGGAGCCTGGTTCCACTACAACCCGCGCCGCGCCCACCTCGGTCGGCTCGCGCTCGTCCGCCTCGACCACCCCGGGCCACTCGACCCCTCGATCATCGACGACGCCCTGACCACCCTCGACCTCTGGTCGGGTCGGGTCGACGCGGGTTACTCGGTGCTCGGGCACCGCGTCCAGGTGACCACCGTCGGCGACCCCGACGCCGATCGGTTCGCGGTCCAGGTGCGCTCGTCCCTCCTGGCCGAGGGCTGGGGCGTCGCGTGGGTGTTCGACCCGCAGCCCGATGATCTGGCCCCGTTCGAACATCCACTGGAGGAGACCACAAGCTGGGAGGCTCGGTCGCCGCAGGACTGGATCGCACGACGGACGGTCGAGGCCACCGCGTATGCCGTCCACGTGACCACGACCGGCGAGCTGCGCGAGCACGGCCCCGATGGCGTCGTGGCCGCGACGGACCGCCCCGAGCTGGACGTCGTGGTGGCGCTCCGACCCGGTCCCGCAGCGTTCGATCGCACGGAGCGCTCCACGTTCACCGACGTATGCTCCACCGCCGCCGAATGGTGGTGCCGATACTGGGAGGACGGCTCCGCGGTCGACCTCGGCGACAGCACCGACGAGCGGGCGACCGAACTGGAACGTCGACTCGTCCTCTCCCAGTACCTCCTCGCCGTCAACTGCGCCGGCCGCACACCTCCAGCGGAGACGGGCCTGACGTACAACAGCTGGTCCGGCAAGTTCCACCTCGAGATGCACTGGTGGCACGCCGCGCACTTCGCCCTGTGGAACCGTGGCGCACTGCTCGAACGCAGCCTCGACTTCTACCACCGGTCGCTCGATGCGGCTCGCGAGACGGCTCGCCACCAGGGGTATCGCGGGGCGAGATGGCCGAAGCAGACCGATCCGTCCGCCCGAGAGTCCCCGAGTAACATCGGGGTGTTCCTCGTCTGGCAGCAGCCGCACGTGATCCACCTGCTCGAACTCCTCCACGCGAGCGGCCGGGACGAGGCGTTCCTCCGCCGGCACTATCCGCTCGTCGAGGCGACGGCGACCTTCATGGCCGACGTCGTCGCCGAACGGAACGACTCCTTCACGCTCCCCCCGCCCCTGATCCCCGCCCAGGAGAGCTATCTCGCCGAGCGGGAGACGACGGCCGACCCGACCTTCGAGCTCGCCTACTGGTCCTGGGCCCTCGCTGTCGCCAACATCTGGCGGGAGCGGCTCGGGCTTGCTGAGGACCCCCGGTGGCGTCGGGTCTCCGAGGGGATGCGATCGCCGACCGTGCTCGACGACGGGACCTACGCCGCCGTCGCGACACCGCCGTTCCTGGTGCGAAAGGACCACCCGTCGATGTTGATGGCGTACGGCTGGCTGCCTCCGACCGAGCTCATCGATCCGTCGATCATGTCCGCGACGCTCGACAGCGTGTGGGAACACTGGGACCTGCAGTCGAGCTGGGGATGGGACTACCCCGTGATGGCGATGACCGCGGCACGGTTGGGCGACCTGTCGCGCGCGATCGACGGGCTGCTGATGTCGTCACCGAAGAACGTCTACCTGAACAACGGCCACAATCCACAGATGCCGGGCTTCCTCTCGCTCTACCTCCCAGCGAACGGCGGGCTCCTGGCCGCGACGGCCCACCTCGTCGCGGCCCACCGCGACGGCGCGGAACTCCCTCCGGGCTGGTCGATCGTCGCCGAGGGGTTCGAGTCGGTGCACGCCGGCATTCCCGATCGCGGCCTCGCAGCCTCTCCCTGACGCCGACCAGACCGACTCAACAACCCACACACCGACACGAGACGAGGCATAGCTTGGCAACCGGTTGACATTTACCATCCGCGGTGACGCACCGCACACCGTCACCAGCACCACCCGAACGACGGCGACCGAACGGATCGCCGGACTCCGATCGCCCGACCGGAGTCATCCCTGGCTTTCAAAGGTGAGGACCATGCACAGTTTCCAGAACACCCCATCCCCGACCGGTGGAGCGCGCAGGCGCGCCACGATCGTCGCCGGCGGCTCGATCGCAGCCGTCGCCGCCCTCCTCCTCAGCGGCTGCTCCGCCGCCGAGCCCGCAGCCGACGGTGAGGTCGAACTGACCTTCATGAACCAGTCGCGCGGCCAGGAGGCCGCCCTGACCCAGCTCGCGGAGCAGTACACGACGGAGACGGGCGTGAAGATCACGATCGACTCACCCGGACCGGCCGACTATCTCCCCAAACTGCAGGCGAAGGCGCAGTCGAAGTCCATGCCCGACATCTACTCGTCGTTCAACGCCACCGACATGGCGCCCTTCTACAAGGCCGGGTGGGCGATGGACCTGACCAAGGAACTCGACGGCGACTGGGCGGACGACTTCAGCCCCGCCGTCATCGAGATGTCGACCTTCGACGAGGGGAACAACCTGGGTGTGCCCGCCGGGATCTACACGGTGCACTGGGAGACACAGACCTACGGATTCCTCGTCAACCCGGCACTCACTGGCATCAGCCAGGACACCGCACCCACCACCGGCGCCGAGTTCGTCGACGCCCTCGCGGCCTCGACCTCTGGCGATAAGTTCAGCGTCGCGGCGTCACTCACCCCGCAGCTCATCCAGGGGCTGGCCTCGAACTGGCTGAGCGACGAGGAGATCGAGGCCACCTTCAACGGCGAGGCGAGCTGGGAGGCCGACGGCTGGCGCAACGCCTTCCAGTTCTTGGTCGACCTCAAGGACGCCGGCGTCATCGCGAACAACGCGCTGCCGGGCGGCCAGGATGACAACCCGAACGTCGAGACGTCGTTCTTCACCCAGGCGACCGGCTCCATCTTCGACGCCTCCCCCGGCGTCTCCGTCGGGCTGCGGACCAACCCCGAGTTCGAGGACTACTTCTCCCTCCCCCTGCCGAAGCTCGACGGTGCGACCCTCGACCCACGCTCCCCCGGCATCCCCGGGAAGGGCGCTGTCATCAACCCGAAGGGCGCACACCCCGAGGAGGCACTCGACTTCGTGAAGTGGCTGACCGAGCCGGAGCAGCAGAGCGTCTTCGCCGAGGTCGGACGCATCCTGCCGACGAACCCCGAGTTGCTGGCCGCAGGTGACGTGCCGCAGCAGTTGGCCGGGTACGCCGCCGGTGTCGAGGACGTCCAGGTCATGTCTGCGACGTTCACGACCGACGTCAAGACGGCCATCGTCGCAGAGGCGCAACGACTCGTCCTGGGCGAGGCGACGGTCGACGAGGTGCTGGCGAACATCCAGGCCGCACAGGACCGCACGCCATGACCTCGCAGCCGATCCTGGCCCCCGCCGCCGTGCGCGTGACCCGCGCGCGCGGCGGGGGCCGCCCCCTGCGCCGGAACCTCACCGGCTGGTTGTTCCTCGCTCCGGCGATCGCCCTGATCGGCGTCTTCACGATCACGCCGTTCGCCCAGGCGATCCTGCTCAGCTTCCAGTCGTGGGACGGCGTGAGCCCGGACACCCCGTGGGTGGGCCTCGCCAACTACGAGTTCATCGCCGGAGACGTCGTCTTCTGGGCCTCGATGCGCAACGTCCTGTTCTTCGGCATCGTGGGGTTCTTCCTCGGCAACGGCATCGCGCTCGGCATGGCGCTCGCCGTGAACCGCATCACCCGGGGCAAGACCTTCTTCCGAACGGTGTTCTACTTGCCTGGCGTGTTGTCGGTCGTCGTCGTCGGACTGCTGTTCTCGTTTATCCTCGCCCCGGGAAATGGGGTCCTGAACCGGGTGCTCGAGAGCGTCGGCCTCGGAGCCCTCGCCGAGAACTGGTTGGGTGACCCCGCCGTCGCGCTCCCCGCCGTCGCAGCGGTGTTCATCTGGTTCCACTGGGGGTTCGGGTTCCTCCTGTTCCTCGCCGGCCTGCAGGACGTGCCGAAGGAGCTCTATGAAGCAGCGGAGCTCGACGGCGCGGGCCCGTGGACCACGTTCCGATCGATCACCTGGCCGCACCTGGCCCCGGTGACGTCGATCGTGAGTCTCCTGACCCTCCTCGCGGCCCTCCAGATCTTCGGCACCGTGCAGGTGTTGACGAACGGTGGGCCCGGCTACCACACCATGGTGCCGACGCTCGCCATCTACAACGAGGCGTTCGTGAACTGGCGGTACGGCAGCGCGGCCGCGATGTCGGTCGTCTTCGGCGGCGCCCTGGTGCTGCTCTCCGTCTTCCAACTCGCCATCACCGGATGGAGGTCACGCAAGTGACGATCACCACCGACACCGACCAGCAGAGCACCCGGTCACTCACGACGGCTCGACGCCCGGGCGACCGCGGTCCGCTCCCGAAACCTCCCCACCGGCGGAAGAAGATCCGCCCGGACCAGATCGGCCTCTACGGCCTCCTGGTCGTCGCGGCCCTGACTGCGCTCCTCCCCCTGCTGTGGATGCTGTCCGGGTCGCTGCAGAGCCTCACGGAGTTGCTCTCCAACGACAGCCTCCTCCCGGCGTCCCCGCAGTGGACGAACTACGTGACCGCGTGGGTGCAGGGCGACCTGGGCACGTACCTGCGGAACAGCGTCATCTACACCGGCTGCGCAGTCGTCGGCATCCTCGTCGTCTCGAGCCTCGCCGGGTACGCGCTCGCCCGCCTCGACTTCGCCGGGAAGGGCGTCTTCACCGTCGTCATCCTGGCGGTCATGATCATCCCGGCACCCGCGATGTTCCTCGCGCAGTACAAACTCCTCATCTCGCTCGGGCTGACCAACAACCCCGTCGGCTACATCCTCATCCTGATCACCTCCGGCATCCCCATGTCGACACTCATCATGCGGAGCTTCTTCGTGAGCCAGCCACGCGACCTGGAGGAGGCGGCCTCGCTCGACGGTGCGGGGCCGGTTCGCACCTTCTTCAGCGTCATCCTGCCGCTCGCGCGTCCTGGCCTCGCTGCGGTCGCGGTCATCCAAGGCCTCGGGGCGTGGAACGAGTACCTGATGGCGCTCGTGATCTTCGACGACAACGCGCTCATGCCGATCCAACGGGGCCTCACCGCGTTCACCTCGGCCGACACCCCGCAGCAGCAGATCCTGTTGGCGGCGACGACGATCTCGATCGTCCCCGTGGTCGTGTTCTACCTGCTGGCGCAGCGGCACATCGTCAAGGGCATCGGCGCCGGCGCCATCAAGTAACCCATCACCGGAGCGGGGCGGTCGTGGATCGACCGCCCCACGGAACGAGGATCACGACCCATGCGCTCAGCATTCGCAGCAACCCCCTGGTTCGGCGGGGACTACAACCCGGAGCAGTGGCCGCGCGAGGTCTGGGACGAGGACGTCTCGCTCATGCAGCAGGTCGGCGTCACGCTCGCGACCGTCGGGGTCTTCTCCTGGGCGTTACTCGAACCGGAGGAAGGCATCTACGACTTCGCCTGGCTCGACACCGTGCTGGACACGCTGCACGCGGGCGGCATCCGAGTGGACCTGGCGACCGCCACGGCATCGCCGCCGATGTGGTTCTCCCACCGGTATCCCGAGTCCCTTCCGGTGACGGCGGACGGCGTTCGCCTGCACGCCGGTTCCCGGCAGGCGTACTGCCCCAGTTCACTGGCCTACCGCCAAGCGGCGGTCCGCCTGGTCACCGCCCTCGCCGAGCGGTACGGCGACCACCCCGCCCTCGTGCTCTGGCACGTCAACAACGAGTACGGATGCCATGTGTCGCGCTGCTACTGCGAGGCGTCGGGGAGCGCGTTCCGCCGTTGGCTGATCAGGAGGTACGGCACGGTCGACGCTCTGAACGAAGCATGGGGCACGACGTTCTGGTCGCAGCGCTACACCTCCTTCGATCAGGTCGAGCCCCCGCGCACGACACCCGCTTACGGCAACCCGTCGCAACTCCTCGACTTCGACCGCTTCAGCTCGGACGAGTTGCTCGACTGCTTCCTGGCCGAGAAGGACGTCCTCCGGCGGGTCACCCCGGAGATCCCGGTCACCACCAACTTCATGGGCCTGTTCCGCGGTCTGGACTACTGGCGATGGGCGCCACACGTCGACGTCGTCGCCGACGACCTCTACCCGGATCCGGCCGATCCCGACTCGGCCCGGTCCGCTGCCCTGGCGCGCGACCTGATGCGCTCGCTCGGGCACGGGCGCCCCTGGCTCCTCATGGAACAGGCGGCGGGCGCGGCGAACATGCGACCGAGCAACGCGCCGAAGGCCCCCGGCCAGATGCGTGCACTGTCCTACCAGGCGATCGCCCGCGGAGCCGACGGCATCCTGTTCTTCCAGTGGCGGCAATCCGCCGTCGGCGCCGAGCAGTTCCACTCCGCGATGCTTCCGCATGCGGGGACCGACACCAGGATCTGGCGCGAGATCGAGGCGCTCGGCTCTGAGCTCGGCTCGCTCGACGCGGTGACGGGTGCGCCGGTCCGCGCGCGGGCCGCCATCGTCCTGGACTGGGAGAGTTGGTGGGCGATCGAACACCGAGGGCTCCCGATGCGCTCAAGCTACCCGTCGCTCATCGCGCCGTGGCACGCGGCCTTGTCGGAGGAGGGTGTCGTGGTCGACTTCGTGCGCGGCGACGAAGACCTCTCGGGGTACGCGCTGATCGTCGCGCCGGCGATGTTCGTCGCCGACGATGCGCGGCTGGCCGCGCTCGACGCCGCCGTCCGCGGGGGCTCCGTCCTGCTCGTCACCCCGCAGTCGGCGATCGTGGACACCACGCACCGGGCACGGCTCGGCGGCTACCTGGGGTCGTTGCAGCAGACCCTCGGTGTCTGGATCGAGGAGTTCGTCCCGCTCGCCGGCGCCTGGGACCGGCCTGGAGCCATCCCGGTGCGTCCGGAGTCGACCGTCGCCCCGTCCGTCCGGGTCGAGGGTCCGGTCTTCGCCGACGGCGCCGCGATCGGCATGGAGTGGAGCGAGGCCGTTCGGGTGCACGACGCCGATGTGCAGGCGATGTTCGCCGACGGACCGCTGAGCGGTCGGCCCGCGCTCACCCGTCGGGTCAGCGGCGACGGGACCGCGTGGTACCTGGCGACGCGCCTGGGTCTCGACGACACCCGTGCTCTCGTCCGCGCGCTGGTGGCGGAGGCGGGCATCGCGCCACTCCGGGTCCACGACGAGCCGACGCCGTCGTGGGTCGAGGCCGTCCGTCGTGGGGACCTCACCGTCGTGATCAACCACGGTGCAACGCCGATCACACTGACCCTGTCCGGCATCGACCTGTTGAGTGGTGCCTCGGCGGCCGGCCTCCGTCTGGGGTCCCAGGGCGTCGCGGTCGTGAGGGGCGCCTGAGGGGAAACCCCTCGGCCTGATGTGGAAGCCGGTGCGGCACCGGCCGGTCAGCCGCGCCGGGCGCGCAGCAACTCGTCGACGGCGCGGAGCCCCTGCTCGAGCGCTCGGAGGTCCTCGGTGGCGAGGTCCCGCAGGACCTCCGAGCCGAGCTCCGGACGCGACGCCATCATGCGCAGCACCACCGCCCGGCCGAGCTCGGTCGCACGGATCCGCCGGACGCGCTGGTCGTCCGCGTCGAACTCGCGGGTGACGAGCCCCTGCTCCACGAGACGGTCGACGTGCTTCGACGTGGTCGCCATCGAGACGCCGAAGGTCTCCGCGAGTCCCCCGCCGGTCGCGCCGTCCTCGCTCGTGACCACGAGGGAGAGCACCTTGAGCTGCGCGATGGTGAGGTCGGTCTTGAGGAGCGGCTCGAGGCTCATGGGGATCGACCGGATCGAGATGGTGAGCGCCAGCGCCTCGACACTTCGGACGACCGCGTCCCGACCCCGTTCCGCTGCGCTCATGAGACCACGGTAGTGGTGACTCAGCAGATCCCCAGGACGATTTACTTAGTCAAAAGCTAAGCTTTCTCCATGACCGCGACAGCCCCGCTCCCCGAGACCGACGACATCGACCTCGACGCCCTCCGCGCAACGTACGCGCGCGAACGCGATCGTCGACTCCGCCCCGACGGCCAGGCCCAGTACCGCCGCGCCGCGGGTGCGTTCGGATACTACGCGAAGGACCCCTACACGGCCTGGCAGGAGCGCGAGCCCCGGACCGACCACGTCGAGGTGCTGATCATCGGCGCCGGATTCGGCGGTCTGCTCACCGCGGCACGCCTCCGCGACACCGGCGTCGAGTCGATCCGACTCATGGACGAGGCCGGAGGTGTGGGCGGCACCTGGTACTGGAACCGCTACCCCGGCATCCACAGCGACGTCGAGTCCTCGGTCTACCTGCCCCTGCTCGAGGAGATCGGGACCGTCCCGAACTGGCGGTACTCCCCGGGCGAGGAGATCCGGCAGCACGCCGACGCGATCGCCGAGCACTACGGGCTCCTTTCCGACGCCCTGTTCCAGACCCGCGCGACCGGGCTCACCTGGGATGACGACGGCGGCCACTGGATCGTCGAGACGGATCGCGGCGACCGCATGACGGCGCGGTTCGTCATCACCTCCTCCGGCACACTGACGCAACCGAAGCTCCCCGGCATCCCCGGCATCGAGACGTTCCGCGGCCACACCTTCCACACGAGTCGGTGGGACTACGCCTACACGGGCGGGAGCGCGGACGGCGGACTCACCGGTCTCGCGGACAAGCGGGTCGCGGTCGTCGGCACCGGGGCGACGGGCATCCAGGTGATCCCCCACCTCGGCCGCGACGCCCAGGAGCTCATCGTGTTCCAGCGGACGCCTTCGACCGTCGACGTCCGCGACAACCGGCCGACGGACCCGGGCTGGGCGGCGTCGTTCCGTCCCGGTTGGCAGCGCGAACGGATGGACAACTTCATCGCTGTGCTCTCCGGCGAACCGGTCGAGGAGTCGCTCATCGACGATGGCTGGACGGCGACGGCGGCACTGCAGCGGAAGGTGCTGTCGGGGCGGGTCGACACCACGATCCCCGACGACGAGCGGGAGCTGCTCGAGGAGCTCCAGGACGCCGCCACAATGAACCGCATCCGAGCGCGGGTGGACGCGGTCGTCGAGGACCCGGCCACGGCCGCCGTCCTGAAGCCGTGGTACCGCTACATGTGCAAGCGTCCGGCCTTCAGCGACCACTACCTGCAGACGTTCAACCGCCCGAACGTGACCCTCGTCGACACCGCCGACCACGGCGGGATCACACGCATGACCGAGCGCTCCGTGGTGGTCGGCGACACCGAGTACGAGGTCGACTGCGTCATCTTCGCCACCGGGTTCGAAGCCGGGGTGTCCGGCGTCGTCTCAGGCACCCTGCCCGTCGTCGGATGCGACGGTCGGAACCTCCTCGAGGCCTGGGGCCGCGGACCGCGGACACTGCACGGGTTCATGACCCACGGTTTCCCGAACCTGTTCCAGCTGGGCCCGATCCAGAACGCGACCTCGGTGAACTTCGCGCACATCCTGCGCGACCAGGCCGAGCACATCGCTGCGGTCGTCGAGCAGGCACGCGCGGCGGACGTCGTCCGTGTCGAGCCGACGGCGGAAGCGGAGGAGGCCTGGGTGCGGACCATCGCCCGGACCGCCCGAGACGTGACCGCCTACCAGGCCGCCTGCACGCCCGGGTACTACAACGGGGAGGGGACGCGGTCGATGACCGGCGCCTCGTACTCGGGCAGCCCGCTCCAGTTCCGACGATTGCTGGCCGAGTGGCGGGCGAACAGGCTGCACGAGGTGCTCGTGACCGCCGAGACCGCGACCGCAGGCGCGAGCCGATGAGCGCCGACACCGCCGTGTGGCGACGCCGCGACGTCCGGGTGTTCGGCGGCCTCGTCCTGGCGACGACGCTGGCCGGATGCACCACCGCCACCACCGCGCCCGCCGCCTCGTCGACGACGAGACCTGCAGGGGCGACCACCATCACCGCCACCGAACTCCTCCAGGTCACCTCACCGCACGAACTCACGGGGATGACACTTCTCGAGGGCCCGACGTTCGGACCCGACGGCGACCTCTACGTGGTGGACGTCACGGCACCTCCCGGCGGACCGAAGGTGCTCCGGATCGACACCGAGTCCCTCGACGTCACGCCCGTCCACACCGATTCGACGAGCGCCTACACCTCCGCGCAGTTCAGCCCCGTGGACGACCGGCTGTACCTCACGGACTTCATCGGTGGCCGGATCGACAGCGTCACGGCGGACGGAGGCGACCTCCGGCAGTTCTTCGCGGGCGACGTCGACGGGGCGCCGATCCACCCGGACGACGTCTCCTTCGACGAGGCGGGGCACCTCTACGTCACGGACTCCGCCGGATACGACCGGCCGTACTGGGAGGCGTCGGGCCGGCTCATCCGTCTCGACGGTTCGACCGCGGAGCCGAGCGTCCTCGCCGACGGGCTCGCCGCCCCCAACGGCGTCGCCTTCACGCCCGGCTTCGACGGCCTCTGGGTGACGCACAACACGGGGAACCAGATCGACTTCGTCCGGCTGGATGAGACCCGATCGCGGGTGGCGGTGGCGTTCCCGGCGCTCTACATCGACGGCGGGACGACGCAGGTCGACTCGGCCGCGGTGGACGCCGACGGCAACCTCTACCTCGGTCTCCACGGGCGGGCCGCGGTGCTCGTCTACAGCGACACCGGCGAGCACCTCGCCACCGTGGAGATGCCGCACGACGAGGACGGGGTCGGATCGGCCACGAACCTCGCCATCGAACCGGGGACCACCGACGCGTACGTGACGGTCAGCGGCGAAGCCGGCGGGTACGTCTACCGCTTCACCGCGCTCGGCGAGGGCATCCGCCAGTCGAACGGCGGCTGACGGACGCCACTCGACCCACCTACCGGATGCCCTTCACCTTCGTCAGGATGATCGACCCGCCGAGCAGGGCGAACACCCCGCCGACGAGATACAGGAGCGTGTAGTTCTTCACCCCGTCCACCGCACCGATCGCGATGATCGCCGGGGCCAGGAGCGGCGCGATCGCGCTCGGCAGCTTCTGCGCGAACGACACGACCGACATGTAGCGGCCGGCCTCGGAGCGGTCGGGAAGGATCGCCAGGACGATGGCCTGGTCGACCGCTCCGAACGCCGCCAGGGCGAGGTTCATGATGACGGCGCCGATGACGAGCTGCGGGAAGGAGAACGCGGTGGCCTCGATCACCGCGCCGACCGCGAAGAGCAGCGCTCCGATGAGGACGAAGAGCTTCCGTCGCCCCAGCTTGTCCGACACCCATCCGCCGCCGAGCGCTCCGACGACGGCGGCGACGACTCCGAGGAGGCCGATGACCGTCACGGCGCCGGCGATCTCGGAGACCGGCAGCCCGAGCCGCTGGGCGTAGAAGAAGGTCGCGAAGCTCGTGTTGAAGTACAGGCCGATGAAGAACGTGAAGCGGCCGAGCCAGTTCCACCCGAAGTCCGGGTACTTCCGCGGATTGAAGGCGTAGCTCGAGAACACCTTCTTCAGGGAGATGCGGTCGTCCGGCAGCGCCATGCCCCGCGAGTCCGGGTCCTTGCCGAGGAGGACGAACGCGAGCACGGTGACCGCTCCGACGACACCCGGCAGCAGGAACACGAGCACGGTGCTGATGTCGACCACGGCGTAGACGATGCCGATGCCGAGGATCGGCGCGACCTGGGCGGTCAGGCCGGTGAGTCCGGAGATCTTGCCGCGTTGCTGTTCCGGCACGAGGTCCGCCTGGAGGAACATGATCGCCGCTCCCACGTTGGCCCAGCCGAACATGGCGATGATCCACCCGATGATGAGGACGGGCACGCTCGGGGCCACGGAGATGACGAGCAGACCGACGAGCCCGAAGACGATCCCGCCCAGCATGAACGGGCGACGGCGACCGAGCCGCGAGCGGGTGCGGTCACTCCAGATGCCGATGAGCGGTGCCGTGAGGATGAACACCGCCTGCGCGAGTCCCGTCGCATACCCCAACACCTCCTCATGGCCGGGCACCAGTTCCTGGATCCGGAGGGCCAGCGAATAGGACAGCGGGACGATGAACGCCATGGACGATCCGAAGTTCGCGAGCATCATCGTCACGATGAAGCGGGCGCTGACTGGACGGGTCGGGCCGTCGGGCGTCGGGAGGTTGGTCGTGGTGGGACCTGCGGCGGTGCCGGAGGTCATGGGACGCGCCGTGGCAGCGGCGATGGTGATGCGTGAGGACTCCTCTGGAGTGAGCTCGTCGTTGATGCCCATGGGTTCCTTCTTCGGTCGGGTGGTGCGGGATGTGGTGCGGGGTCGGGATCACCCGCGGCGGCCCTCACCCCCGAGGGGCCGCGCGCGGATGGACGGGTCAGCGGTCGTCGTCGGGTCCGTCGGTGGCGTGCCCGGGCTTCGACCCGTCGAGCCCCGTCCAGCGACGCCGCAACGAGAACGCGGCGCCCTTCGGTTTGCGGTCGCGGGTGAAGACGCCCTTGCGGTTCCCGTCGACCCGGTGGATGCCGGGTGACGTCTGGAAGTCGGCGAAGTTCCACACGTGCTCGCCGATGAACTCCGGGATGCGGTCGAAGACGCGGTGGTTCATCGCGAGGTAGTCGGTCTGGTACTCCTCGCTCCAGGGCAGGTCCCACACGGAGTGCTGGCCGGGCATCGTGTCGGCGCCGTACTCGGACATCATGATCGGCTTCCCGAACCGCTGCGCCCATCCACGGAGGTCCTGCTCCAGGTAGTGCTCGGCCGTGGCGAGGTCCCCGGTGAACACGTACCAGCCGAAGTAGCGGTTGATGCTGAGGACGTCGAAGAGGTCGGCGATGGTGTCGTTCTGCGCGTTCGCGAACATCACCGCCGCATAGGTGAGCGGCCTCGTCGGGTCGAGCTCGCGGGCGAGCTCGACGAGCGGTTCGAAGTACTCCCGCGCGCCCTCCTCGTTCGACGCCGGCTCGTTCGCGATGCACCACATGACGACGCTCGGGTGGTTCTTGTCCCGGTCGATCAGTTCTCGGAGGTGCTGCGCGTGGATCTCGCGCGTCACCCCGCCGAAGTTCTCCGGCGCGAAGGTCGGGGTGGGCGGGATGCCCGTGAGGCCGCCCTGCACGCCGAGGTTGAGCCCGACCGCGGCGGTCTCGTCGATCACGACGATGCCCTGCCGGTCGGCGAACTCGAGCACCTCTTCGGCGTAGGGGTAGTGCGAGGTGCGGAAGGAGTTCGCGCCGATCCAGTCGAGGAGCTGGAAGTCGTGGACCAGGTAGGCGTTGTCGTGTCCCTTGCCGCGGATGGCGGTGTCCTCGTGCTTGCCGAACCCGGTGAAGTAGAAGGGCTCGCCGTTGATGAGGAGCTGCGCCCCGCGGACCTCGACCGTGCGGACGCCGAACGCCTGCGTGTAGCTGTCGACGAGGGTCTCGTCGTCGAACAGTTCCACCACGAGGTCGTACAGGTAGGCCGCGCCGGGCTGCCAGCAGGTCACGCCCGGGATGGTGAGGATGTCGGACTCCCCCGCACCGGCGGCGACCTCGGTTCCGGCGGCGTCGAGCACCCGCACGCGGACATCGGCCGGCGCCGTGGTCGCGACGCGGTACGTGACGATCCCGTCCGCGCCGTCGACCTCCGTGACGACGGTCACGTCCTCCACACGGACCTTGGGTGAGCTGTACAACCAGACTGAGCGCGCGAGCCCCGCGTAGTTGTAGAAGTCGTGGAGCACCGCCTGCTGCTTGCGGCCGTCCGGCGCCTCGCTGATGATGCCCGGCGGGATCGTGTCGTTCGTCAGCTGGTTGTCGACAGCGACCGTCAGGCGGACGCTCGCCCCCGCCTGGACCCGGTCGCTGATGTCGATCTCGAACGGTGTGTAGCCACCCTGGTGCTCCCCGACGAAGGCGTCGTCGACGTAGACCCTCGCGGCGTGGGTCGCAGCGTCGAACCGGAGCAGGATGCGTTCGCCGTCCCACCCGCGCGGGACGGACACGGGCCGCTGGTAGTAGACCCAGCCCACGTGGTCGCGGATCTCGGCGGACGTGAACTGGTCGTTGTAGCTCGCGGGGACCGCGACCTCGAGCGACCCGGGGAGTCGCTCGAGCCACGCCTGCTCGCCGGCGGCGGAGTCGAGCGCGAACGACCACAGGCCGTCGAGGTTCGAGAGGTCACGGGTGGGGGTGAACCGGGGTTTCAGCATGGGGTTCCTTCTTCGCGACGATGCGAGGTGGTGACGGTCGGTGGTGCGGATCGGGTCGGGACCGGGCCGGACTGATCGGGGCTGAGCGGGTCGGGGTCAGTGGAGCGCGCTGTAGGAGAACCGGGTGACGGTTGCGTCGCCGCCGAGCGCCTCGATCCCGATCACGCGACCCGTGAACCCGCCGGCGACCTCGGTCGAGCAGTATCGGCCGTCGATGTCGGCGAGCACGTCCGGCTCGCTGCCGACGCCGAGGACGATGCGGTCGGGGCCGGTGCGCGCGCCCGGACGCTGTTGCGGGTTGGCGACGGCGCGGACGGTCAGCGGCTGACGCCGGTCGACGCCGGTCCGCTCGGCGATCACCTGGTCGAGGGGGCCGATGACGACCCGGACCGTCACGCGGTCGCCGACCCGCTGCACCACGGCCTGGTGCGCGTCGTCGATGCGGACGCCGAGCGCGATGTCGCCCTCGGGCGCGGCCACCTCCACAGCCCACTGTTCATCGCGTGCGCGGACCGCCAGCAGGTGCTCGGCGTCACGGCTCGCCGCGGGTCGCCCCGCCGTCAGGTGCAGCGCTCCGTCCCGGACACTCGCGAAGGACGCCGGGGCCACGCCCGGGGCGATCCACCGCGGGTGCAGGGTCGGTGCGTCAAAGGTGTCCACGAACGAGGTCTCCGGGGTCGACTCCGGGAAGCGGTCCTCCACGACGACGGGCCAGTCGTCTACCCAATCGATGCCGACGAGGAAGGTCTCGCGGCCGTTCGTGTGCCACCGCGGGAACGATCCACGCAGCCGGACCCCGAGGTGGACCATCGCCCAGCTGCCGTCCTCGGCCTCCACCAGGTCGGCATGACCGGTGGACTGGACCGCATGGGTCGTGCTGCGGTGCGACAGGATCGGGTTCGCCGGGTTCCCCACGAACGGTCCGTCGATGGCCGCTGATCGCGCGACGGTCACCATGTGGCCAGGACCGGTGCCGCCTTCGGCGACCAGCAGGTACCACCAGTCTCCGCGCTTGAACACATGCGGACCTTCCGGATGCGTGTCGCCGGTTCCGATACCGCGCCAGAGCACCACGGGTTCGGACAGGACCCGACCGGTCGACGGATCGACCTCGACCTGGGAGATGCACCCGCGCATCACGTCGCCCCACGTGAGCCTGCAGACCCCGTCGTCACCCCAGGCGAGGTCGGGGTCGATGCCGATCAAGCCTTCCGTGTAAACCGGCTCGCTCCAGGGCCCCTCGGCACGTTCGGCGTGCACGATGAGGTGCCCCTTGGTGATCTCGTCGACATTGGTGGTTGTGAGCCAGAACCGGCCGTCATGGTGTCGCAGGGTGGGAGCGTAGATACCGCCGCTGGCGCCTTCGACGCCGGTCCGCACCGTCAGCTGACCCTCTCGAGTGAGAACGTTGCCGAGCTGGTCCCACGAGCGGAGATCGGTGCTCGTGAATATGGGGACGCCGGGCGAATACTCGAAGCTCGAGGTGGCGAGGAAGAAGGCCGCGCCGACCCGGCAGACGGACGGATCGGGGTGATAGCCGGGGATGACCGGGGTGTTCGTCATGCGAGTGGATTCCTTCCTCCTCCGCGACGGTGCGAGGGGCTCGTGGTGCTATTTTGACTGAGCAAGACAAAATCTGTCAACCGATTGCCAGAACTTGCCATTGCGGGCGCAGCACCGGCAATCCGACGCAGGACGGACAGAGGACGACATGGATGATCCACAGGGCAAGCTCGCCGAGGAGACACCGGCCCGGGCGGGCGGGCGACGCCTCGCTCCGACGATCTACGACGTCGCGCGCGCGGCCGGCGTCAACGCGTCCACGGTCTCCAGAGCGCTCAACAAGCCCGGGCGGGTCAATCGCGCGACGGAGCAGCGCGTCCGCGCGGTCGCCCTGGAGTTGGGCTACCGCATCAACCCGATGGCGCGTGCACTCCCGACCGGCCGCACCGACACCTTGGCGATCCTCATCTCCGACATCACCAACCCTGTCTACTTCGACCTCGTGCGCGGAGCAGAACGCGCGATCGCCGCCACTGGACAGACACTCGTGTACGCGGAGTCGCAGGAGTCCGGGGAGGTCGAGCTCGCCACCGCCGGTCGCCTGCAGTCGGCGGTCGACGGCCTACTCCTCGTCGCCTCTCGCCTGCGCGACGACGAGATCAGCCGGTTGGCCGCGACGAAGCCGGTCGTCCTGGCAAACCGCGCGGTTCCGGACCTCCCCTCCATCACCCCCGACGTGACCATGGGTGTTGCGCAGGCGATGGGACACCTCGCCGACCTCGGGCACCGCTCGATCGGCTATCTGGCGGGACCGGCCGTGTCCTGGATGAACCGCACCCGGTGGAGCAGCATCTTCGGTTCGGCACGTGCGCGCGGCCTGTCGATCGCGATGTTCACCGCCGGCCGACCGACTATCGAGGGCGGTGAGCATGCCCTGCCGAAGATCATCGCATCCGGCGTGACCGCGGTCATCACCTACAACGACCTCATGGCACTCGGACTGCTGCGGGCGTGCAGGACGGCAGGCGTCACAGTGCCCGGACGACTCAGCGTCGTCGGCTTCGACGACATCTTCGGTGCCGATCTGACCACTCCCTCGCTGACAACCGTGCGCAGCCCCCTCGCCGCCATCGGCGAGGCCGCCGTCCACCGGCTCGTCGCCGAGGTACGGGGAGAGCACAGGGTGGACGACAGGCCCGGCCTCACGACCACGCTGATCGTGCGCGAGTCGACCGGTCCGGTCGAGCGGATCTGACGCGGGGACGACGATGCGGGGCCTGTGCGGACAAGCCCCGCATCGAGTTGTCAGGCTTCGGTGACGCCGACGGTGTCGAGCGCGTTCAGCCGGGCGACACCACCGAGCCACGCGAGGCTCGGCTTCGGCGTGCGGACGAAGGTCTCCCGGTCGATGGCGATGAGCCCGAACGTCGGCTCCCAGTGACCCCACTCGAAGTTGTCGAGCAGTGACCAATGAAGGTACCCACGCACGTCGACGCCATCATCCATTGTGCCGCTGAGCCCCTCGAGCGCCTCCCGGGTGTACCGGATGCGCTGCTCGTCGTCGGCGGTCGCGATACCGTTCTCGGTGATCAGCACCGGCACACCACCGGTGACCTCCCAGGCGTGACGGACGGCCATCGCCAGCGAATCTGGGCGATATGCGGTGCCGACGAGGGTGTTATTCGGGTGCGGCGGGTGCGGCACGAGTCCGCGGGCATCGACCTGCTGACTCGAGTAAGCCTGCACGCCGACGAAGTCGTCGCCGCGGCTGCCCTCCCAGTAGACGTCCTCTTTGCCGTACCGGATCTCGAGCAACTTCTCCTCACCGCCCGGGGCCGCGGTGAGCGCGCCGGCGGCGATGGTCCAGCCGACCTTCGCGCCAGTGCGCTCGCGCACGATCGCCCGCGCCGCATGATGAATGGCCGTGAACGTCCGTCCGATCTCCGGATCGGCGTACGTCAGGAAGTCGCTGTGCGACTGCTGCTCCGACTCCCCCTCGGCTTCGACGGTCGGGCTCTGCCACTGCCCGCCGGCCTGTTGCATGCGGCGCATGGCGGTCATGATCGCGGCCTGCATGTTCGGTTCGTTCATCGTGACGACCCACTCGACACCATCGAGGATCGTGGTCGCCTCTGCAACGTAGGTCTGGAACCGCTCCGAGGCGTCGGGCGCCAACCAGCCGCCTCGCTCGGCGAACCATTGGGGTGTCGTGAAGTGCTGCAGGGTGACCACCGGGGTGACGCCGTGCTCGAAGCAACACTCGATCATGCGCCGGTAGTGGGCGAGCTCCGCCCGCGAGATGTGCCCCTGCACCGGCTCGATCCGTGACCACTCGAGGCTAAAGCGGTAGGAGGTGAGCCCGGCCTCGGCGAGGAGGGCGATGTCCTCGCGGTAGCGGTGATAGCTGTCACAGGCGTCGCCGGACAGTTCCATGCCCGGCATGGACTGCTCGCGCGCCCACCAGTCGCTGTTCACGTTGTTGCCCTCGATCTGGTGGCCGGCGGTCGCCGCGCCCCAGAGGAATCCGTCGGGGAAGGTCGTCGTCATGGTCGTCGATGCTCTCTCGTTCGTGGTGCGATGGTCAGATGGAGGCGACCGAAGCTTCGGCCACCGGAGTGCGGAACGGGCGGCGGGCGCTGAAGCGGCCGGGGCCGGCGTGGAACTCGGTACCGTCGGGGAAGCTGATCCGGGCTGTGGTCGCAGCCGGGATCACCGCGTCGATGAGCAGTTCACCGCCCTCCTGCCGCCAGTGGAGCGTGATCGTCCCGTTCGGCGACTCGTGGGAGCCCTTGGCCCAGGACAGTTCGGCGCCGGGGACGGGTGCGATGATGATGGCACCCCAGGCGATCGAATCCTCGGCCTGCCGGAGTCCGAGCGTGTACTCGTGGAGGAAGCGCGCGAAGGTCCCCTTGCTGTAGTGGTTGAGCGACTCGTGTGCGACACCGTCCGCGTCGATGCCCTCCCAGGCCTCCCAGATGGTGGTCGCACCGCGGTCGACCATGGTGAGCCAGGACGGCTCCGTGCGCTGCATGAGCAGCTCGTAGGCCACGTCCGCACGGCCACCCTCGACGAGCACGGGGAGCAGGTCCCCCGTCGAGAGGAACCCGGTGCCGAGGTGGGTGTCGGCTCGCCGGATGAGCTGCACGAGGCGGTCCAGCGCGGCGGCTCGACGGTCTTCCGGCAGCAGCCCGAAGGACAGTGCCCGGACGTAGGCGGCCTGCGTGTCGGTCTCGGTCGTGCCGTCTGGCCGGAGGTAGGCGGCCTGCCAGGCCGAGCGGACCTCCTCGGCGACCAGCGCGTAGCGGTCCGCCGCATCGTCCTGGCCGAGGATCGCCGCGATCTGCGCGAGCGTGGACGTGGAACGGAAGAGGTAGGCCGTTCCGACCTCGCCCTTGTCAGCCATGAACCAGGCCATCGGATCGTCGACGATCGGGTCGATCACCTTGCCGTCGGCGTCGAGCTCGCGCGGCTCTGTCCACTCACCCCAGTGGAACGTGCCGTCCCAGAGGAACTCCTCGAACGCCTCGGGCTCCGGCGAGCGCTGCTGCCGCGCGTGGTGGCGGGTCTCCCGGGCGCTGTCGATCGCCCACTCGACCCATCGGACCATCGCGTCCCAGTTCTCCGCGAGCACCTCGGTGTCGCCGTAGCTGCGGTACAGCTCCCAGGGCACCGCGACGATCGCGTCGCCCCAGCCCGCGGAACCGGTCATCATCGCGAACTGGTCGTCGAGGCGTTGTTTGATGCGGCGGCCGTCGGGAGAGAAGTTCGTGATGCGGCCGTCGTCGAGCTGGTCGTCACGGACGGAACGCAGCCACTTCCTGCTGAACCCACTGACGTCGCGGAGCCGCGTGGCCGTGGAGACGAACACCTGGTAGTCGCCGCTCCAGGCGAGCCGTTCCCGCGTCGGACAGTCCGTCGGGACGTCCACGGCGTTGCCGAGGAAGCTCCACTCGGCGAGTCGATGGAGCGCTTCCAGGTCGACATCGCTGCACGAGAACGTACCGGCTTGCGCGAGGTCGGTGTGCACAATCTGCATCGAGACCGTCGCCGGGTCGAGCGGCGCACCGTGTCGCACGATCCGTGCGTACTGGAAGCCGTGGACGGTGTGACGCGGTTCGAAGACGGCCGGCGTCTCCCCCGCGACCACCTCGTCGTGCTGCCGGAAGACCCGTGCCGGTTCGCCCGGACGGTGGGAGTCGAGGTGGGTGGTCGAGAGGTCGCCGTCGGCGCCGATGACCTCGCCGTAGTCGATCTCGGTCCGGGTACCCCGGGGCCCGAGGTCGTCGAGGCGAATCCACCCGGAGGCGTTCTGGCCGAAGTCGACGACCCACACGCCCTCGCGGAGCGCTCGGACGGTTCGCGGGGCGCGAGACTCGACCACCTTCACCGGCGGCGCCGGCGACCAGTCGATCGGCGGCGGGTCGATGACGGCATCGACGAGCACCCGGGTGGCCGGTATGTCGGCGGCCTCCGCATCGGCGGCCGTGAGGTCGACCGTCTGGCCGTCCATGAGGTCGGCCCGGGTGATGGTGGACGGCCGGCTCTCCCAGCGGTCGTCCGAACGGACGACGAGGGCGCTCCCGTCGGCGAAGTCGACGTGCAGCTCGGCGCGGAGACCCAGGACGGAGCCCCAGCCCGACGGGATGCGGAACGCCCCCACCTGACCTCGGTACCAGCCGTCGGACAGGTCGACGTCGAGACGGTTGGTGCCGGTCACCAGAGCGTCGGCGACGTCGAAGGCCTGGGCGTACAGGGTGCGGTCGTACGAGGTCGAGCCCGGGGAGAGCTCAGCCCGGCCGGCACGCACCCCGTTGACCGCCGCGGTGTAGACCCCGAGCGCGGTCGCGTAGAGCCGCGCGGACCGGACCTCCCGATCCACCGGGAACGCGACGGACAGGAGGTGGGCGGGACGGTTCCCGTAGCCGGGGTCTTCTGCTTCGACCGGCGAGATCCAGGCCGCCTCCCAGTCCTCGTCCAGCAAGCCGACCTCGAAGGACGCCGGCTCCGACCACTCGGCGGCCTCCTCGGTGGAGCGCACGCGCCACTCGACGCGCTGACGACTGGACAGCGGCGACCACGGCCAGTCGAGGTAGCGGTGCCAGTCCGCGAGCACGACCGGTTGCCGAACCCCGTCGATCACCGCCTCGAGCTCGAAGGCACCGATCGCACCCGCTCCTGGCTTCCAAGAGAGCCGCGGCGTCGCCCCGGTGACGACGAATTGGTCGCCGCCGCTGTCGACGGTGAGATCGTGGGGTGTCGTGTGCATGCGGTGGCTCTCTGCTCAGTGGTGCTGGACGGGGTGTCGACGGCGCGGCCGCGCCGGGTCAGCGGACGGCTTTGACCTTGGTGGAGACGATGATCCCGCCGAGGAGCGCGAGGACCGCACCCGTGAGGTAGAGGATCGTGTAGTTCTTCTCCGCGCCGGTCGCACCGAGGGTGATCACGACCGAGGCGAGCAGCGGCGCGACGGCACTCGGGATCTTCTGGGCGAAGGCGACGACCGCCATGTACCGGCCGGCCTCCTCGCGGTTCGGCAGGATGGCGAAGATGATCGCCTGGTCCACCGTCGCGAACACCGCGATCGCGGTCTGCATGAGCACCGCACCGATGATCAGCTGCGGCAGCGACCACGCGAACGCCTCGGCCAGGGCACCGGCGACGAAGAGGAGCGAGGCGATGAGCACGAACAGCCGCCGACGCTTGAGCTTGTCGGAGAGGAAGCCGCCGAGCAGCGCCCCACCGGCCGCGGCGACCACACCGAGCATCCCGATCGTGGCGACGACCCCGGCGACCTCGCGGACCGGGAGGTCGAGCCGCTGCGCGTAGAAGAAGGTGCCGAACGTGGTGTTGAAGTAGAGGCCGATGAAGAAGACGAAGCGACCGAGCCAGTTCCAGGCGAAGTCCGGGTACTTGCGCACGTTGAAGCCGTAGCTTCGGACGACGGAGCCGACGGTGACGGTGTCCGTCTTCGCGAGGTGCTTGGAGCTCCCCTCCGGCTTGATGAGCGGGAAGATCGCGAGGAGGACGGCGCCGATGACGCCGGGGACGAGGAACACGAGGAAGGTGCTGGACGACACCGCGTAGGCGACGCCGATGCCGAGGACCGGCGCGATCTGCGTCATGAGCCCGGTCAGTGCCGACACCTTGCCGCGCTGCGACTCCGGGAGCTTGTCCGCCTGCAGCGTCTGGATCGCTGCGCCACAGATGGACCAGCCGGACATGCCGAGCACCCAGCCGGCACCGACGATGAGGAGGTCGGGCGCGAGTCCCATGACGATGAGGCCGATGAGGCCGATCCCGACGCCGAGGAAGATGAACGGCGTGCGGCGGCCGAGGCGTGAGCGGACGCGGTCGCTCCAGATGCCGACCATGGGGCTGATGACGAGGTAGACGAGCTGGGCCGTCCCGGTGATGTAGCCGAGCACCTCCTCGTGACCCGGCGCGAGCTCGGAGATGCGGACGGCGATACCGTACGACAGCGGCACCATCATGGCCATGGACGCGCCGAAGCTGGCGAGCATGAGCCAGAAGATGTAGGAGCGGCTGACCGGGGTCTGCGGTTCCTGCACGGTGGCCGGGGCGGCGTCGAGTCCGTCGGGTTCGGGCTGCGCGCCCGGGGTGGGCTGGGCCGCGGCGAGACCGGCTGCGGCGCGGGCGGTGGGATCGGGTTCGTTCGGGGACACCATGACTCCTTCATCGGGTGTGTCGACCGGCTACGGTGCTGGTCTGCGTCCGGGCGACAGCGGTGTGCGACTCCGGCAAACTGTAACCACCATGGTTACTGTTTGGAAACAGTAACCATCGCGGATACAATTGGCAAGTCCCGGGCAACACCTGTCCGATCGACGCGAGGAAGGCCGAGCATGACGACGAGCACGGCGACGAACATCGCACCGGAGGGGAACCCGACCCGCGGTCGACGTGGCCCCCGCGGCCCCTACGCGACGACACCGGCCCGCCGCGCCGAGATGATCCGGGCGGCGTCGGCGAGCTTCGCCGAGCACGGCTACGAGCGGGCCTCACTGCGGGACATCGCCTCCCGCGCGAGCGTCACGCACGCCGCGCTCCTCCGCCACTTCGCGACGAAGGACGACCTCCTCCTGGCCGCCCTCGCGCAGCGGGACGCCGACGACCTCGAGCTCGCCCAGCGCATCATGCAGTCCAGACTGCCGGCGGACCGCGTCCTGAGCGCGGTGCTCGAGGAGGACTTCGCCCACCCCGAGCAGCAACGCAACTGGCTCGCGATCACCATCGCGGCCACGAACCCCCACCACCCCGCGCACGACTTCTTCATGGCCCGCCGAGCCCGCATGCGCGAGCACTTCACCGACAAGCGGCTCTCGACGGCCGCCGACGGGGAGCAGCTCACCGCCGATGACAAGGTGACGATGACGCTGGCGATGATCGACGGTCTGCGCATCCAGGCGCTCCTGGACCCGGAGCGCGAGACCCTGCCGCTGCTCGAGGCCTTCATGCGCCTGATCGCGTCCCCGGAGGACGGCGCCACCACGACGGTGTGAGGTCAGTGGGCCGGCGAGTCCACACCGCTCGTGCGGATGACGTCGAAGCCGCGGAGCGCCTCCGCGACCGCCTGGGCGGGAGAGGCGTCGCGATCGCCGGCCGCCCACCAGGCCAGCGCCTCGTCGATCGCCGCCTGTACCGCGGCCCCGACGGCTCGCGGCACGATGTCGGAGGACGAGGCGCCGAGACGCCGCGCGACGAACTCGATCGTCTGTTCGCGCCAGCGTCGATAGGTCTCCGGCCTCGTCTCACGCAGCTCCGGGGTCGTCGCGATGAGGCGCATCCGGGCGCGGCCGACGGCGAGGGCGTCGGCGTCCTGATCGAACACGTCGAGCACGACGGCGGTGATGGCGTCGGCGATGGGCAGTGAATCGCCGGCCGTCGCGAAGCCGTGAGCCAGCGCATCGATCGCCCCCTCGATGCCACCCCACACGATGTCGGCTTTCGTCGGGAAGTACCGGTGCAGGGTGCGGACACTCACCCCGACCTCGTCCGCCAGCACGCCCATCGTCGTGCCCTCGTACCCGCGGCGGTAGAGCACGTCGAGCGCTCGGGACCGGAGTTCGTCAGGTTCGGAGACGGGCGGGCGGCCGGGGCCCCGTTTGGCGGTCATGCACCCACGCTAGCGCCCGCGCGCAGGTCGTTTTATGACATACTCTGCCAATACCGTTGCCACGACATGGAGGTCGTCATGCCCTACCCCTTCCCCGATGTCTCCGAGACCCCGCTCGCAGACCTCCTCTCCCTCGCCGGGCGACGCGCCGTCGTCACCGGAGGCGCGCAAGGACTGGGCAAGGCCATCGCCGTCCGACTCGCGGAGGCCGGCGCCGACCTCCTCATCGTCGACCTGCATGAGGACGCCGCGCGCACCGCGGCCGACGAGCTCCACGCGCGGTTCGGTGTCACGGCCCTCGGAACCCGCGCCGACGTGAGCGACGCCGCAACCGTCGCGGCCGCCGCAGACCTCGCCGTCACCGAGCTCGGGGGGATCGACGTCTGGGTGAACAACGCCGGCGTCTTCCCCAACGCCCCGGTGCTCGAGATGGACGACGAGACCTGGGACCGGGTCTTCGCCGTCAACGCCCGCGGCGTCTTCCTCGGGGCGCGCGAAGCGGCACGACGCATGACGGCGGACGGGTCCGGCGGCGTCATCGTGAACATCGTCTCGACCGCCGGCGTCCAGGTCGCCTTCCCGGGCATGTCCGCCTACGTGAGTTCGAAGCACGCGGCGCTCGGACTCACGAAGTCGCTCGCGGTCGACCTCGCTCCGCTCGGCGTCCGGGTCCTCGGTGTCGCGCCGAGCTTCGTACCCACGGAGGGGAATCTCGCCGTCGCGGCCGCCGCCGCCGAGGCCGCCGCTGCAGCCGGCGTCGAGCTCCCGAAACTCGATGTCATGAACCAGAGCCTCATCGGACGCTTCGGCACCCCGGACGACATCGCGCGCGTCGTCCTCTTCGCCGCGAGCGACCTGTCCATGATCATGACCGGCAGCACCCTGCTGGCGGACGCAGGAGAGACCCTGTAGTTCCTCAGGCTTGGAGCCGACGGGCCCACCCATCTCACCAGATCAGAGCACTCACTAGCGCTTGTTGGCAGAATGTCCTAACATTAGGACACATTCTCACCCGGTTCAGCGTCGACAACCGGCCCATCGGGGCCGGAGGCGGGAACACGCAAAGGAGCGAACAACGTGTCTCATGGTGGAACGATCACCAATGCCGTGAAGGTGGCCCTGCCGCCACTCGGCAACGGCCCCTACAACCGACGCCTCGGCCTCGTCGCCGTCATCGCGACCTTCGGCGGGCTGCTCTTCGGCTACGACACCGGCGTCCTCAACGGCGCTCTGTCGTTCATGATGGAGTACTTCGGCCTCGACTCCTTCCAAGAAGGACTCATCACCTTCACCCTGCTGATCGGTGCCGCCGTCGGCGCCTTCTTCGGTGGGCGTCTGTCGGACCGCCTCGGTCGCAAGCGCAACATCCTCATCATCGCCGTCCTGTTCTTCATCGGCGCCGGCGGCTGCGTCATCGCCCCGACCTACGAGATCCTGCTCGTCTTCCGCTTCATCCTCGGCCTCGCCGTCGGCGGCGCCTCGGTCACGGTGCCGGTCTACCTCGCCGAGGTCGCGCCGTTCGAGAAGCGCGGCAGCCTCGTCTCCCGCAATGAACTGATGATCGTCGGCGGGCAGTTCCTCGCCTTCGCCATCAACGCCATCATCGGCAATGTGTGGGGCTCCAACGACCACGTCTGGCGCTACATGCTCGCCATCGCCGTGATCCCCGCGTTCGTCCTGTTCTTCGGCATGCTCCGGATGCCCGAGAGTCCGCGCTGGCTCCTCGCTCGCGGTCGCGACGACGAGGCCCTCGAAGTACTCCGGCAGGTGCGCTCCGAGGAGCGGGCCGTCGCCGAGATGGAAGAGGTCCGCCAGCTCTCCGTGATCGAGAAGGACGAGCAGTCTGGCACGTTCATGGACATCGTGCGGACCCCGTGGATCCGACGCCTCCTCTTCATCGGCATCGGCATCGCCGCCTACCAGCAGCTCACCGGCATCAACTCGATGATGTACTACGGCACCCAGGTGCTCGAGGCGGCCGGCTTCACACGGAACGCCGCGCTGAGCTTCAACGTCCTGAACGGTGTGATGTCCGTCACGGCGATGCTCGTGGCGCTCTCCATCATCAACCGCTTCAACCGTCGCTCGCTGATGCTGTTCGGCTTCATCGGGACCACGACGATGCACCTGCTCGTCGGCGCCATCGGCCTGGGGCTCCCCGAGGACAACCCCGTTCGCCCATGGCTGCTCCTCATCGCGATCCTGCTCTTCATCGGGATCATGCAGGGCACCATCGGCCCCCTCGCCTGGCTCATGATCGCCGAGATCTTCCCACTGAAGATGCGCGGCGTCATGATCGGCATCACCGTCCTGGTGCTCTGGTCCACGAACGCGATCATCTCGCTGGCGTTCCCCTCGCTCGTCGAGTCGCTCGGTTTCGGAACGTTCCTGCTCTTTGCAGCGGTCGGTCTCCTCGCCATCCTCTTCGTCGCGACGAGCGTCCCGGAGACGAAGGGCAAAAGCCTGGAGTCCCTCGAGGACCACTTCAAGGAGCAGTACAAGACCTTCTGATCCGCTTCCGTCATCCGCCGAACGGCCCGCCCTCATCGAGAGGACGGGCCGTTCGGTCGCGCCGGGCGCCACCCGTCGACGTCGTGCGCGCTTCGTCTGCCGGCGGCGTCAGACGGACGAGACGTCGACCCACGCGCCGAGCCGGTCGCTCTGCCGCGCCGCCTCGAGGATCGCGAACGTCGCCAGCGAACCCTCGACAGGGACGGGGAACCCGCCCGACCCGGAGTCGACGGCGTCGCGGACACCCGCGTAGAAGTCCTGCCACCGGCCGTCGGCCCGCGGGTACGGCCGACGCTCACCACCGACCGTCGTCAGCCTGCCCCAGCGCTCGCGCGGCTCGACGCCCCACCCCCGGTCGCCCGGTCGCAGACCGGCGAGCACCTGCTCGGTCTGGATGTCGAGTCCGTCCAGGGTGATGGTCCCGGAGCTTCCGGTGACCCGAAGGCGCGGACGACCGTCCGGTTGGAGGACGTCGGACGCGACGATCGACCGGACACCGTTCCGGTGCTCGATGACCAGATCGAACGCGTACTCGTAGGCGTCAGCGGGTCGACGGTCGATCGTCGCGAACACCCGGTCCGCCGGTCCGAGGGCTTCGCGCACCTGGTCCACGACATGACTCCCGAGGTCGAGGAGCTGGCCGCCCCCTGACCCGTCGGCAGTCGCCTCGGGCTCCCAGCGGTCGAGCACGTTCTCGACCGTCCGGAGGTCACCGACCGCTCCGGAACGGACGATCGCCCGCAGCGTCCTGGACTCCGAGTCCCACCGCCGGTTCTGGAACACGCTGAGCGGCACACGCCGCTCGGCGGCGTAGGAGACGAGCTCGCGGGCCTCGGTGAGGCTGACGGCCATCGGTTTGTCGACGATCACGGGTACGGCCGCGTCGATCACCTGTTTCGCGAGAACGATGCGCCCCGACGGCGGCGTCGAGATCGTGACGAGGTCGACGCCGGATGCCAGCAACTCGGCCACGGTGTCGAAGGCGGGGACGCCAGGATGATCCGATGCCAACTCCGCGCGTCTCGCCGGCGAACGGGTCACCACACCGGCGAGGACGCCCTCGCCGAGTGCGGCGACGAACGGGGCGTGGAACGTGCGCCCGCCGAAGCCGTATCCGACGAGGCCGAGTCTCACGCGCCGGCTCCCGCTCCCTCACCCGAAGCGGCCGCACGGCCGGCGTCGACGAGCGCACGCAGGCGGTCGAGCTGGAACCGCGAGACCTCGTCGGCGCGCTCGTCCTCGGCGAAGACATTGGAGACGACGATCGCGTCCTCGCGATCGAGGAAGCCCGTGCGTCCGAGCGTCGCGAAGAGTCCCGTCCAGTCGACGTCGCCGTCGCCGATCGCGAGGTGCTGGTGCACCCGTGCCGCGTTGCCCGGCGGGTTGCTGATGTACCGGAGGCCGTGCGACCGGTGGTGGTCGAAGGTGTCGGCCGCGTAGACCGCGCCGAGACGCGCACCGATCTCGGGCAGCAGCGTGGCTGCGCGGTCGCCGTAGTGGAAGGTGTGCGAGGCGACGTAGACGAAGCCGACGGATGACGAGTTCAAGCCCCGGATGATCCGCCAGGCCTCGAGCCCGTCCTCGACGAAGTCGTCGGGGTGCGGATCGAAGTTGATGCGGACGCCCTCGCGCTCGGCAAGCGGCAACAGGGTCTCCATCGAGCGGTAGAAGGCGGCCTCCGAGTCCTCGCTGCGCTCCGGGCGTCCGCTGAACTCGGTGTTGAGGGTGTCGACGCCGAGTTCCACGGCGAGGTGGATGATGCGCGAGAAGTTGCGGACGGCAGCCTCCCGCTGCGGCTCCTCGGGCGAGGAGACACGTTGCACCGGCAGGAGCGCAGGGATGGTGATCCCGGCGTCCGCGACGCGCTTGCGCAGGGCGGCGACGAGGGCGTCGTCGGCCTTGGGGTAGCGGAAGAACGGCCCGAAGTCGGCGTGCGGCGTCAGCTGCAGGTGGTCGTACCCGAGCCGTGCGGCGATGTCGGGGAAGTCGAGCAGCCCGTGGTCGTGGTGGTACGGGGTCGGGTCGAGAGCGATGCGGACCATCGGGGAACTCCTTCGTCAGTGCGGCCGGCCGGTGCCGCGTGGGACCCCGGCCGGACGCGGATCAAGCGTAGAACGCGGGGCGCTCGGGAACGGCGATCGGCACCGGGCCGTCGGTGGTGAGGGCCGCGACTCCCGCCTCACACGCGAGTGCCACCTTGTAGCCGTCCCAGGCGTTCGGCCCGTCGACGAGGGTGCCCGCGCGGACCGCGTTCACCCAGCGCTGGACCTGCTCGTCGTAGGCCGCGGCGAACCGCGTCACGAAGCTCGTGTGGTCGGCGACGCTGAAGCGGCCGTCCTTCCACTGCTGGAGACCGGAGGGCTGACCGATCCTCGCGATGCTCTCGGCGAAGACCGCCTCGGTCGCGACCTGATAGCCGAACTGGACGCTCACGTTCATCTCGACGTCGACGAGGACTCCGTTCGCGAGCTCGATGATGACGAGGATCGGCTCGCGCAGGTGGTCAGGGCTCAGCCGGTTGCGACGCGGGTACTTCACCTCGACGCTCGCGACGGTCGAGCCGGCCACCCACGGCAGCACGTCGAACTCGTGCACGACCGAGTCGGTGATGAGCATCGTCTGCGTGTAGGTGTCGGGGACGACCGCGTTGCGGTGGACGCCGCGGAGCATGAGGAGCTCGCCGGCGTCGCCCGACTCGACGAGGGCGCGCAGCTGCTGGTACTCGGCGTCGAAGCGACGCATGAACCCGACCTGGATGTGCGGACGGTCGAGCTGCTGTTCTGCCTCGAGCACCCGCCACGACGACGTGGAGTCTGGCGTCAGCGGCTTCTCGCAGAGGATCGGGAGTCCGGCGGCGAGTGCCGGCAGGAGTACCGGCTCGTGGAACTGGCCGGGGGTCGCGATGAGGACCGCGTCCACGGCCCCGGCCGCGATCGCGTCCTCGATCCGGTTGAACGCCTGGGCACCGGGCGCATTGGCGGCCGCGGCTGCGGCACGTCCGGCGTCGGGTTCGATGATCGCCGCGACGACCGCACCACTCACCCGCTCGGTGATCCGTCTGACGTGGTCGGCTCCCATCAGGCCGGCTCCGACGATGCCGACCCGGAGGTCGCCCGTCCGGGCGTCGGTCCCGGTGGGACGGTCGGTGGTCTGGGTGGGGGTGCTCATGGCGTCGGTGCCTTCCGTGGAGTCTGACTGGTCGAAGTGGGTTCAGCTGACGCGTGCAGCGGCGGTCTCGCCGAAGATGTGCTCGCGTGTGCGCTTGGCGATGGGGAACGGGCGATCGATCGAGCAGCCGTACATGTCCTGCTCGACGATCCCGAAGATCTGCGGGTCGAGTGCCGCGACGCGCTCGATGATCGGGCCGAGCTCCGGTACGCCGAACGGCGGCTCGACCATGATGTCCTGGGTGACGGCCTCGGCGAACGGCACGTCGTTCTTCAGGACGTCGAACAGCAGGCTTGTATCGACCTGCTTCAGATGCAGGTAGCCGATCCGCGACGGGTGGTCGTCGATGAGCTTGAGGCTGTCGCCGCCGTAGTAGGAGAAGTGGCCGGTGTCGAGGCAGAGGTTCGTGTACCGCTCGTCGGTCTCGGCGAGGAAGCGCTCGACCTCCCTGGTCGTCCCGACGTGGCTGTCGGCGTGCGAGTGGAACTGCTGCTTGATCCCGAACTCCTCGAGGAGGGCCTTGCCGAGGCGATCGTGACCAGCGGCGAGCTTCGCCCACTGCTCGTCGTCCAGTGTGCGCGCCTCGAGGACCTCACTCGTCGCGTCGCTCCGCCACAGGTCCGGGATCACGACGAGGTGCTCGGCCCCGAGCTTCGAGACGAGGCCGGCGATGTCGAGCGCCTGGTCCCAGGCCCGCTTCCACTGGTCGTCGCCCTTGTGAAACCCAGTGAAGACCGTTCCGGCCGACAGCTTGAGACCACGGGAGCCGAGTTCATCGGCGAGCCGGTTCGGGTCCGTGGGGAGGTAGCCGTACGGACCGAGTTCGATCCACTCGTATCCGGAGGCGACGACCTCATCCAGGAATCGCTCCCACGGGACCTGCTTCGGGTCGTCGGGGAACCAGACGCCCCAGGAGTCGGGAGCGGTGCCGATGCGGATCGACGGAGTGGTGGTGGGTTCTGACATCGGGTTCCTTCGATACTCGTTCGTGTGTCTGTCCGGCGCTCAGCCGAGCAGCGGCTTCTGGGTGGCTTTGATCTCGGCGTACTCCTCGTAGGCACGCTGCGTGCTCGGCAACTCCGAGACCGCGGGGACGGGAACGTCCCACCAGCCTTCGCCGTCAGGCGCGTACAGCAGCGGATCGCTGTTGATGTGGATGAGCGTCGTCCGGTCGGAGGCCTTCGCCGTTGCCATGGCCGCCCTGAGGTCGTCGATCGACGACGCGCCAGGCTGGACCTCGATCACGTCGACGCCGTAGCTGCGCGCATTGGCCGCGAGGTCGACGGGCAGGATCTGCTCGCCCTGGAAGTTGCGGGCCTCGGCGTCGAGGCTGCGGTACCAGGTGCCGAAGCGCTCGGATCCGACCGTCTCCGAGAGGTGTCCGATCGAGGCGTACCCGTGGTTCTGGATGAGGACGACGATGAGCTTGATGCCCTCGGCGACCGCGGTCACGAGCTCCGTGTGCAGCATGAGGTACGACCCGTCGCCCACCATCACGACCACGTCGCGGTCGGATCCGCTCGCCTCGGCACCGCGCTTCACCCCGAGCCCGCCGGCGATCTCGTACCCCATGCAGGAGAAGGCGTACTCGACGTGGTAGCCGAGGGCGTCCCGCACGCGCCACAGTTTGTGGAGGTCGCCGGGGAGCGAGCCGGCCGCCTGCACGATCACGTCCTCAGGGTCGGTGCTCGACTGCACGACACCGATGATCTCGGCCTGGCCGGGGAGCGCGAGTCCGGACGGCACGAAGGCCTCGTCGACGACCGCGTCCCATGCCGCCTTCTCGCGGCGGACGGTCTCTGCGTGGTCGGCGTCGACGCGGAAGCCCGCGAGCTCGGTCTGCAACGCTTCGAGCGTCTCCCGCGCGTCCGCGACGACGGCGATCTGCGTGCCGTGCTTGTACGCGTCGAAGCTCGCGACGTTGACGTTGACGAAGGTCACACCCTCGGCCTGGAACGCCGTGCGGCTCGCCGTGGTGAAGTCGCTGTAGCGCGTCCCCACACCGATCACGACATCGGCTTCCGCCGCGAGACGGTTGGCCGCCGTGGTCCCGGTGGCGCCGATCGCGCCGGCGTTCTGGGGGTGGTCCCACACGAGTGAACCGCCACCGGCCTGCGAGGTGCCGACGGGGATGCCGGTCGCCTCGACGAGCAGCCGCAGCGCCTCCTCCGCGTTCGAGTAGATCACTCCCCCGCCCGCGACGATGATCGGACGCTTCGCCCCGCGGATCGCCGTGACGGCGCGAGCCAGTGCCGAACGTTCCGGCAATGGACGGCGCAGGTGCCACTCGCGGTCCTGGAGGAACTCGATCGGCACCTCGACGGTCTCCGCCTGCACGTCCTCCGGCAGGGCGATCGTGACCGCGCCGGTCTCGGCCGGGTCGGTGAGGACACGCATGGCGGCGAGGGCGATCGAGAACAACTGTTCGGGCCGCTGCACCCGGTCGAAGAAGCGGGACAGCGGACGGAACGCGTCGTTGACGGTGATGCCGATGTCGTGCGGCAGTTCGAGTTGCTGGAGGACCGGGTCGGCGACGCGCGTCGAGAAGGTGTCACTGGGCAGCAGCAGCGCCGGAAGCCGGTTGGTCGTGGCGAGGGCCGCACCGGTGAGCATGTTCGCGGCACCCGGGCCGACCGAGGCCGCACTCGCGAACGTGCCGAGGCGTCGGTGCATGCGGGCGTAGCCGACGGACTGGTGCACCATCGCCTGCTCGTTCCGCGCCTGGAAGTACGGCATGAGGTCGGGCTCGAGCGCGTTCGCCTGCTTGAGCGCCTGCCCGAGACCCGCGACGTTCCCGTGTCCGAAAATGCCGAACATGCCGGGGATGGTCCGCTCACGGTGGTCGCCGTCCACGGTCCACTGGTGACCGAGGAACTCGACGAGCGCCTGGCTCACCGTCATCCGCTTCGTCCTGGGGTTCGTCGCCATCACTGCTGTCCTTCTGCGTCGGTGCGGGTGTTCGTCAGAGATGCTGTGGGACCGACGTAGGGCAGCCGCGGGTCGATGTCCTGGCCCTCCCAGCTCTGGCGGATCCACGCGTGTGCGGGGTCGTCGCTGATGTTCCAGACCCGTTCGTGGTCGGGTCCGGCCATGACGTTCAGGTAGTAGAGGTCGTACCCCGGCGCGGCGACGGCAGGACCGTGGTATCCGAAGGGGACGAGCGCGATGTCACCGGTGCGGACGATCGCGGTGATGTCGATCTCCCCGGCGGGCGAGGAGTAGGTGGCGAACATACCGAACGGGTCGGCGGACGCCGGTGCCGTCAGCCCCTTCGACACGGCGGACTCGAAGTAATAGATCTCCTCGAGTCGCGACTCCTCGCCGGGCACCGACTCGTCGTGCTTGTGCGCGGGGTACGACGACCAGTTCTCCGCGGGGGTGACGACCTCGCAGACGATGAGCTTCGCAGCGTCGAGCGCGTCCGGCGTGCCGAAGTTGTGCACCTGTCGGCTGGACCGCCCAGCACCGCGCAACTCGACGGGCACCTCGTCGGCGCGCACATGGCGGGTCGGGAGCGCGGTGCTCGCGGGTGCCTCGGCGACGGCGACCCGGCCGGAACCGCGCAGCGTCCCGGCCGTCCCGACGCCGAGGTAGAGGACATCGGTGGGGCCGTCGAAGACGGACGCTCGACCGCCGAGCACCGCGGTGTCGGCGTTCCCCTCGCCGTCGGACCACTGCACGGAGAACGAGCCGGCGAGCGGGACGACGAGGCGTTCCACCGCCCCGGCCGGGAGCCCGAGCTCGTCGTCACCCGAGAGTTCGGCGACGCGGAGACCGGTGTGCTGCCAACCCTCGGTCGCCCCGTCGACGACGCTCTCCCAGCCGTCGCGGGAGAGGTCGCCCTGCTCGTACATCCACTGCATGATGTTCACTCCGTCGTGTGTGATTCGATCTTGCCGCTCGGCCCTGCCCTTCGACAGCATCCGGAACCGCTTGTCGAAGGGCGGTCGGGCCGGGAGCCTCAGTTCTGGGGGAAGCCGAGGTTGATGCCGCCGTGGGAGGGGTCGAGCCAGCGGGAGGTGATGGCCTTCTGCTGGGTGAAGAACCGGACGCCCTCGGCGCCGTGGGCTTTGGTGTCGCCGAACAGGGAGTCCTTCCACCCGCCGAAGGAGAACGTCGCGACCGGCACGGGGATGGGCACGTTGATGCCGATCATGCCGACCTGGATCTCGTTCTGGAACCGCCGGGCGGCGCCGCCGTCGTTGGTGAAGATCGCCGTCCCGTTCCCGAACGCCCCGCCGTTGATCAGCGCGACGCCCTCTTCGTAGGACTGCACGCGGACGACGGCGAGCACGGGTCCGAAGATCTCCTCGGTGTACACCTTCGACGTCGTCGGGACGTTGTCGATGAGGGTCGGGCCGAGCCAGAACCCGTTCGGGTCGCCGTCGATGGGCGTGTTGCGGCCGTCGACGACGATCGTCGCGCCGTCGGTTTCGGCGATGTCGAGGTAGGAGGCGACCTTGTCGCGGTGCACCTTCGTCACCAGTGGCCCCATGTCGCAGTTCCGTCGGCCGTCACCGATCCGCAGGGTCGCCGCGCGTTCGGCGATCTTGGCGATGAGCTCGTCCGCGACGGGCTCGACCGCGACGACGACCGAGATCGCCATGCACCGCTCGCCCGCGGAGCCGAAGCCGGCGTTGATCGCGGAGTCGGCGACGAGGTCGAGGTCGGCGTCGGGCAGCACGAGCATGTGGTTCTTCGCCCCGCCGAGCGCCTGGACGCGCTTACCGTGTGCGGTGCCGGTCTCGTACACGTACTTCGCGATCGGGGTGGAACCCACGAAGGAGATCGCGCGGACGTCGGGGTGGGTGAGGAGCCCGTCGACGGCCTCCTTGTCACCGTTCAGCACCGTGAACACGCCGTCGGGGAGCCCGGCTTCCTTCCAGAGCTTCGCGAGCCAGATCGCCGCGGACGGGTCTTTCTCGCTCGGCTTCAACACGACCGTGTTCCCGGCCGC
>NZ_MJGW01000007.1:0-312 GCF_001865025.1 Plantibacter sp. MMLR14_011 | reverse complement strand
AAGTTTACCCATGAAGGTGGTGTGACGGTCCGCGCCACGGCCACACCGCGGAAGTCATCGGAGAAGCAGCCGGTCGAAGAGGTGGCCAGTGAGGCAGATCGTCGCTGCTTTTACCGGTTGGTTGTGACGGTGTCCGATACCGGCATCGGCATTCCTCCCGGCCAGCAGGAGCAGATCTTCGACGCCTTTGAACAGCAGGAAGGGCAGAACACGCGGCGTTATGGGGGCACGGGGCTGGGCCTGGCCATCAGCCGCAAGCTGGTGCGCATGATGGGCGGTGAACTGCAGGTTGAGAGTGAGCCTGGCTCGGGC
>NZ_MJGW01000006.1:0-369 GCF_001865025.1 Plantibacter sp. MMLR14_011 | reverse complement strand
CTGGATAGGAGTTGCAAAAGGGTCGAAAAATATGCAGGGCGGAACTAAATCCTGAAGTAGACCGAACAGGCACAAAAAAAGCCGGTCAAAGACCGGCTTTTTATAAGTGGTAGCGGGGGCAGGATTCGAACCTACGACCTTCGGGTTATGAGCCCGACGAGCTACCAGACTGCTCCACCCCGCATCAAACTGGTTGTTTACCGGGGCTTCCCCCGATCAACGTGCGCGTATACTAAGGATTCGACCGGAACCTGTCAATCGATATTTTCAAACAAGTCGCCAGGATATTGCAGTTCCTGATCCGCGGCGCGGCTGTACAAACCCACGGCATCAATCGCTTCCTGAACCGGGCGGAATGAGCGACGATGG
>NZ_MJGW01000005.1:0-663 GCF_001865025.1 Plantibacter sp. MMLR14_011 | reverse complement strand
GTTGGTGAACATCCCGTCTTATCAGGTCCGTCCGGGTGATGTTGTGAGTGTGCGTGAGAAGGCAAAAAACCAGCTTCGCGTTAAAGGCGCGCTGGATCTGTCTTCCAGCCGCGCACCGGTGAGCTGGGTAGAGGTCGACGCCAGCAAGATGTCCGGCGTTTACAGGTCAGTGCCCGAGCGCACTGAATTGCCGGCCGACATCAACGAGAACCTCATCGTCGAGCTTTACTCCAAGTAAAGCCCAGTTAGCAACGAGAGCAATTAGGGGCGTCTATGCAGCGTTCAGTACATGAGTTATTGACACCTCGTACCATTGACGTGAAAGAATCAAGCGCCATGCGCGCCAAAGTGACCCTGGAGCCTCTGGAAAGGGGCTTCGGTCATACTCTTGGTAGCGCACTGCGTCGGATACTCTTGTCCTCAATGCCGGGCTGTGCCATTACCGAGGCACAGATCGACGGCGTGTTGCACGAGTACAGCGCGATCGAAGGTGTTCAGGAAGACGTCATTGAGATTCTTCTGAATCTTAAAGGCGTGGCCGTGAAAATGGGCGGCCGGGACGATGCCGAGGTAACCCTCAGCAAGAAAGGCCCGGGCGTTGTCACTGCCGGTGATATCAAGCTGGATCACGATGTCGAGATCACCAACCCGGAACATGTGATC
>NZ_MJGW01000004.1:0-465 GCF_001865025.1 Plantibacter sp. MMLR14_011 | reverse complement strand
TTTTTGTTGTGCGCCAGGCATGGCGCGTAGCGCCTTGACGGGCGCTGTTCCGGTACAGGTGGTGCTGGCCGGATGACTTGGGGGTGCAAGTCCCCTGTGGACCCGGCAAGGGGAACCACTAGCCGGACGGCAAGGGTGTCCATCGTGAGATGGAATCTGAAGGAAGCCGCAGGCAAAGCACTGGCCTGACGAACAGAAATCGCATATGAGGCGGTCACACCGGGTAAGGCGTCAACTATCGTCAAAGCCCTGTACTTGCACGGAAGGTGTGGACGTAAATGCGGCGGGCATAAGTGTGAAGGTCACGCGTCTTACCCTGGGAAGTCTGGTTCTCTGCCGCTGTGCTACTCACTTCGCGAGAGGTGGGGATGGGGAGCCAGAACTCAGCCGAGGCCATAGTAGGTGCGTCACCGCGTACGGAAGGGCCGAACATGGTTGGCCGTTAGTAGGCGATGAGTTCTCGTA
>NZ_MJGW01000003.1:0-268 GCF_001865025.1 Plantibacter sp. MMLR14_011 | reverse complement strand
GCCACGCATGGATTCGCCGAGGCTGCCCGTGGCCCTTGCCACATAGGCCTTGCCATCAACCAGGGCACGCCGGCCCAGGTCACCGTCATCGTCGGCCATGGAGTGGCCAATGCGATCAGGGGAGGGGTGTGCCAGGCGTATGCCCTGGTGGTCACCAATGACGATGAACAAAGCTTCGTTGGTGCGGGTCAGTCGATTTGTCAGCCGGTTCAGCCCTTCAATATCACGCTCGTGTACTCCCTCGATCACCGAGGGGGCTGCCGCGACG
>NZ_MJGW01000002.1:353925-354127 GCF_001865025.1 Plantibacter sp. MMLR14_011 | reverse complement strand
CGGCGACCGGAACGACCGTCCCGCGTACAACCGTGGTGGCGACCGCACCGAGCGCCCGGCCTACAACCGGGGTGAGCGCACGGAGCGTCCCTCCTACGGCGACCGCACCGAGCGTCCGTCCTACGGTGACCGCCCGGCTCGACAGGGTGACCCGCGTCAGGCGAACCGCACCGACCGCCCCGCGCGTTCGTACGACGACCGC
>NZ_MJGW01000002.1:35329-353205 GCF_001865025.1 Plantibacter sp. MMLR14_011 | reverse complement strand
CCGCCCCAAGCGGTCCTTCGACGACCGCCCGAAGCGCTCGTTCGACGACCGCGGCGCGTCCGACGCCGGCCGTGGCAGCGACTACTACCCGAAGCGCGACGCCGGCTCCTACACGCCCCAGGACGACGTGGTGCTCGAGCGCCTCGAGGCCGACGCGATCCAGGCCGGCGACGTCGAGGGTGTGACCTTCGAGAGCCTCGGCCTCGGCGGCAACATCGTCCGTGCGCTCGCCGAGCTCGGCGCCGACAGCCCGTTCCCGATCCAGGCGGCGACCATCCCGGATGTCATCGCGGGCCGCGACGTGCTCGGACGTGGCCGCACCGGCTCCGGCAAGACCATCGCCTTCGGTGCCCCGCTCGTCGAGAAGCTCATGGAGAACGGCGGCGGCAAGAACCGCAAGCCGGGTCGCAAGCCCCGCGCCCTCATCCTCGCCCCGACGCGTGAGCTCGCCCTGCAGATCGACCGCACCGTGCAGCCCATCGCGCGCGCCGTCGGCCTCTTCACCACGCAGATCTACGGCGGTGTCCCGCAGGGTCGCCAGGTCGGCGCACTGCAGCGCGGCGTCGACATCATCGTCGGTACGCCCGGTCGCATCGAGGACCTCATCGAGCAGGGTCGCCTCGACCTCTCGCAGGTCACCGTGACCGTCCTCGACGAGGCCGACCACATGTGCGACCTCGGCTTCCTCGAGCCCGTGCAGCGCATCCTGCGTCGCACCGCGCCCGACGGCCAGAAGCTCCTCTTCTCCGCCACCCTCGACAAGGGTGTCGCAGCCCTCGTCAACGAGTTCCTCCCGAACCCGTCGGTGCACGAGGTCGCCGGTGAGGACCAGGCGTCCTCCACGATCGACCACCGCGTGCTGGTGGTCGAGCACAAGGGCAAGGACCGCCTCATCGAGGAGCTCGTCAACCGCACCGAGAAGACCCTCGTGTTCGCCCGCACCCGGGCGTACGCCGAGCGTCTCGCGGAGCAGCTCGGCATGGCGGGCATCCCCGCCGTCTCGCTCCACGGCGACCTCAACCAGGCGCGCCGCACGCGCAACCTGGAGAAGCTCACCTCGGGTCGCGTCAACGTGCTCGTCGCCACCGACGTCGCCGCCCGCGGCATCCACGTCGACGACATCACGCTCGTCGTGCAGGCCGACGCCCCGGACGAGTACAAGACGTACCTGCACCGTGCCGGCCGCACCGGTCGTGCCGGCAAGATCGGTCGCGTCGTCACGATCATCCCCAAGGCCCGTCGCCGCAGGATGACCGAACTGCTCGACCGCGCTGAGATCGAGGCCGCGTTCGACGACGCCGCCCCCGGCGACCAGCTCGTCGAGGACATCGCCACCGCGTAGTCCGCACCGCAGCAGGAACGCCCGCCGAGCTGACGCTCGGCGGGCGTTCTCGCGTGTCAGGGGGTGAGGGCCGCCCGCTCGTCGTCGCGCGGGGCGAGGACGACGGCGTCGTCGACCCCGTCGAAGGTCCGGACCGGGCGGGTGGCGTCCCAGCGCTGCCAGCCCGGGTCGCCTGCCTTCGCGAACGCGACCCAGGCGTCGTGCATCGCGGTCGCGAGCGACTGCGGGGCCGAGCGGCCAGCCATCCGGACGGCCTCCGGGGAGTCGAGGTGGTCGAAGACGAAGCCGATCTCCATCGCGTGGGCCGCACCGAGCTCACCTTCGCCGTCCCCGCCGACCGGGCTCCGCCAGGCGAACTCGTACACCCAGGTGTCCGAGCCGTTGTCGGCGCGTGCGTCCGCGAGTTGATTGAGCGGGACGCGGAGCAGGATGTCGGTCGCGATCGCCCCGAGGATCTCCCCGGACTTCGCTTTCGGACGGTTGCGGCGGAAGGTCCGCACGGCCGAAGCACTGACCCCGAAGCGCAGTCGCGCCGCGAACAGCTGGAGACGGGTGATCCGCCGGGAGATACCGGTCGGGACGAGGAACAGTCGGTGCTCCTCCGTCGTCGTCCCGATGAGCACGGGGATGTCGGCGGAGCCGCCCGACACCAGGGCGTCCAGCGGACTCAGCGGCGCGAGTGGTGACGACGTCGTGATCGAGAACCCCGGACCGCCGGTCAGCGGGTTGCCTCCGCCCATGACCCGTTCCTGGGCCCCGACGAGTCCCTCGGGCGGCACGCGGCGGAAGCCGGCTCGGGTGGTCGGGACGCCGAGGTCCTTGCCCATGAGCTTCGAGATCCGGCCGGAGCGCTCTCGGGGTTCCGAGCGCAGCGGGCCGCTCTGGATGATCGCCCGTCGCATCACGGACGAGGCGTCCGGGTGCGCGAGGAGTGCCGCTACCGAGGCTCCGCCCGCGGACTCTCCGAAGACGGTGACGTTGTCGGGGTCACCGCCGAAGCGGGCGATCTCGTCCTGCACCCACGTCAACGCGGCGAGTTGGTCGGCGAGACCGAGGTTCAGCGGGACGTCGTCGAGTACCGAGAACCCCTCGGACCCGAGGCGGTAGTTGACGGAGACGAGGACGACGCCGTCGCGCGCGAACGCGGTGCCGTCGTACGAGTCGAGTGCGTTGGAGCCGTGTACGAGCGAGCCGCCGTGGATCCACACCATGACCGGGAGCGGGGTGTCGGACCGCTCGGCCGGGGTCCAGATGTTGAGGTTCAGGATCTCATTGCCCGGCACCGTCACGGTGGCGAGCAGCTCGCCGACCGCGCCGGCGTAGGGCGGCTGCGGGGCGGTCGCACCGGGACGGGTCGCATCGCGGGGGTCCTCCCAGGGGACGACCGGCTGGGGGAGTCGGAAGCGGTCGTCACCGAACGGAGCTGCCGCGTACGGGATACCGAGGAATCGGGAGACACCGGCTTCGGTGAGCCCGGTGATCGGGCCGCTGCCGGTGGCGATGGTGACCGGTGTCGATCCGTCAGGCGCCGGGATCGGTTCGCCGGTCGGTTCCAGGCCAGGGTCGATGCTCATACGGGTCCGTTCGTCGATGCTCGGGTGACCAACTGTATCGACGCCGCGTGTGCGGAAGACTGGGCTGATGCAGATCCGTCCCTTCACGCCGTCCGACACCGAGGCCGTCATCGCCCTCTGGCACACCGTCGGGCTCACCCGACCATGGAACGACCCGGCGAAGGACATCGAGCGCAAGTCGACGACGCAGCCCGAGCTGTTCCTCGTCGCGGTGGATGCCGACGGCGCCCTCGTCGGCACCGCGATGGTGGGGTACGACGGCCACCGCGGGTGGGTGCACTACCTGGCGGTGTCGCCGGCCCAGCAGGGCGGCGGGCTCGGACGGCAGCTCATGACCGAGGCCGAACGCCTGCTCACCGAACTCGGGTGCCCGAAGGTCAACCTCATGGTCAGGACGGGCAACGACCGGGTGATCGGCTTCTACGAGGCGCTCGGGTACGGCACCGACGAGGTCGCGCTGCTCAGCAAGCGGCTCATCCCCGACGCCTGACGCCGGTTCGTTCGCCCATTCCTGGGCGAGGGAGTTCTCATTCGCCCAGGAATGGGCGAACGAACGGGTCAGAAGAGGGTCGGCTGGACCTGCAGGCCGGTCGTGACGAACTCCGGGGCGCGCTTGCGCAGCTCGGCCCGCTCGCCGTACCCGTCGCGCAACATGCCGAGCGCCGACGAGCGGACACCTCCGGTGGCGGGGTCTTCGGTACCGCGCTCGAGCCCGTGCTCGCGGATCATCGGGCGGATGCGCGCGGCGAGCCACTTCCGGTACTCCTTCGGGGCGTAGGTGCCGTCGGCGTACATCGAGGTGTAGCGGTCGACGAGTTCGGGGTGCTCCCGCGACAGCCACTGCATGAACCAGGGTTTGACGCCGGCCTTCAGGTACAGGGTCGAGAAGAGGACGGTGCTCGCGCCGGCCTCGCGGATGCGCGACAGGGCGAGGTCGAGGTGGTCGACGGTGTCGGTCAGGTAGGGGAGGATCGGCATCATGAAGACCCCGACGTCGAAGCCGAGGTCGGCAGCAGCGCGGACGGTCGCGAGTCTGGCCGCCGCCGTCGGGGTTCCGGGTTCGATCGATTGCTGGAGCCCGTCGTCGTAGATGGCGATCGACATGGCGAGGTCGACGGGTACGCGCTGAGCGACCTCGGCCAGAAGGGGCAGGTCTCGCCGGAGCAGCGTGCCCTTCGTCAGGATCGAGAACGGCGTCCCCGAGTCGGCGAGGGCGTTGATGATCCCCGGCATGAGCCGGTACTTGCCCTCGGCGCGCTGATACGGGTCGGTGTTCGTGCCGAGCGCCACCGGGTGCCTGCCCCAGCTCGCCTTCGCGAGCTCCTTCTCGAGGACCTCGGCGACGTTCACCTTGACGATGAGCTGCGAGTCGAAGTCCTTCCCGGCATCGAGGTCCAAGTACGAATGCGTCGGTCGGGCGAAACAGTACACGCAGGCATGCGAGCATCCCCGATAGGGGTTGATGGTCCATCCGAACGGCATCACGGATTGGCCGGGCACGCGGTTGAGCGCGGACTTCGCGAGCACCTCGTGGAAGGTGATCCCGGCGAACTCCGGCGTCTGGACGCTGCGCACGAGGTTGTTCAGCTTCGCGAGGCCCGGCAGCGCCGACGTCGCCTCAACCCCGAGTTCCTGTCCGCTCCACCGCATGCCTCCATTAGAACATACATTCGATTGAGGCGGCCATTTGGCATCCGTCATTGACCGTCAGAGTTTGAAGTTTTAGTATTCCAGACACATAGAGAAAGGTGTGAACAATGGCTGTTCATCTATCTATCCAGTCCGAGGCCGACCCTCGACCCGTGCGCTCTCGAGCTGCTGTCAAGATCATCTTGGTCGGGCTGACAGCAGCGTCCGTCGTTCTCGCGCAAACGGGGCCAGCGTCGGCCTCTGAACGCGAGTCTTCGTCTGGAGGTCCGGTTTCGACCGCCGCTGCAGCCGAGCCGAGCGATCTCTCCACGGACACGATCGAAACCGATGGTGCGCCCCTCGTACTGGCGATCGTGGGCGCCGTCCTAGCGACCGGAATGGCCGCCGATCAAGCAGGTCGAACCGCCGGTGCACGGGTGTACTACGCCGGCGTATCCCTCACGCAGTACCAGGAAGTGAAGTGGCAGACGAGGGCCACGGCGGTTGCCGCCCTCGGCGTGATTATGGGGCCGGTCTTCATGGCGTCGTTCGAAGCGACCTTCTATGGATTGGCCTCTTGACCAACGGTCAGCTGCGCTTCTTCCTCGCATTCGTGTCTGCGCTGTTTGCTGCGTACGTCGTGGTGGGTGGCCTGCTCGACCCCCTCGGCCTGCAATCCGGTCAATTAGCGATCGCGTTCAGTATGGCCGTCATGATCATCGCGGCCAGTCTGCCTTCCAAGCCGGGAGACTCAGCCAAGTAGGTTCTCGGTGTGTGGTCCCAGCGTTGGGGCCACACACCGTCGCGCGACGTCATCAAGCGGTCCGATGGGCTCCGGCGGCGAGGCTCCACCACACAAGCACGGCGCTCACGAGCCAGAAGGCGACCATGAAGCACCAGTCGCGGGTGCGGAAGGGGATGCGGGTCCGCTCCGTGCGCTGCGGATGGGCACCGAAGGCGCGGGAGTCCATGGCGAGCGCGACCCGCTCCGCGTGACGGATGGCACCGGCCAGCAGCGGCACGACGGTGCCGGCGGCGCGGCGGACGGCGGCGATCGGTCCGCGACCCTCGGCCATACCGCGGACCCGATGGGCGGAACGGATGACCTCCAGCTCGTGCCCGAACCGCGGCACGAACCGGTAGGCGGCGAGCGCCGTGTACCCGATCCGGTAGGGCACGTGCAGCTGCTGGATCATCGCGCGGACGAACTCCGGGCCGGTCGAGGTGAGGCCGCCGATGCAGGCGAGGACGAGGAGGGCCGCGAGCCGCAGGGCCGTCGCGAGGCCGACGAGCAGCGCCCCGAGGAAGAACCGGTAGTCGCCGACCTGGAACAGCAGGACGGACTGGTCGACGCGGCTCGGGTCGGTCCACAGGCCGAAGCTGAACGACATGATCGCGACGATGAGCGGCAGCGCCACGAAGAGCAGGAGGGCGACCGTCCGCGTCAGGCTGGCTCCGACGAGGATGACGACGACCGCGAGGGCGATGAACAGCGCCGGCGTGACCGGGTCCCTCGTGAACGCCAACAGGATCATCACCGGGAGCGGAGCGCCGAGCTTCGCGAGCGGGTTCAACCGGTACAGGAATCGACCGGCCGGTGCCGTGCCCGAGGCGTACGGGTCGATCGTCGTGGCGCTCATCGGGCGGCCGCCCCGGGCAGGTCGTCGAGTCTCGACAGGTGCCGCCAGTCGGGGTGGTTCGCCAGCGAGCGCATCGCCTGGGCGAGCGGTGGTGGCCGGAGCCCCGCGCGGCGCAGGAGCTCGTCGTCGCCGAGGATCGCGGCGGTCGTGTCGTGGGCGAGCAGGCGGCCGTCGGCCATGACCGCGACGTGACTCGCGTGATCGGCGACGAGCTGGAGGTCGTGGGTCACGACGAGGACCGTGGTGCCCTGCGCGTTGAGGCCGGCGAGGAGGTCCAGGAGCTCGTTCGCCCGCGCCCGGTCCTGACCGAAGGTCGGTTCGTCGAGCGCGAGCACCGGAGCTCCGGCGATGAGGGCGCTCCCGACGGACAGTCGACGCTTCTGACCACCGGAGAGGAGGAACGGGTGCACGTCGCGTGCGGACTCCAGGCCGAACCGCCGCAGCAGGTCGTCGACGCGCCGTTCGATCCCGGTGTCGTCGACGCCCCGGATCCGCAGGCCGTGCGCGAGTTCGTCGTGGACGGTGTGGGCGATGAACTGGTGCTCGGGGTTCTGGAAGACGAAGCCGATGTGTGCCGCGATCGTCCGGACCTCGCTGCGCCCCGGGTCGATCCCGCCCACGTCGATGCGCCCGCGGGGAGGTCGGACCACGCCGGCGATCGCCTGGAGCAGCGTCGTCTTGCCGGCGCCGTTCGTCCCGATCACGGCCAGGAAGTCGCCCGCGGCGACCTCGAGGCTCACCTCGTGGAGGATCGGGGTGCGCCGGCGGCCCCGACCGCGTTCGACGCTGAGGCGGTCGACGCGGACCGCGACCGACCGCTCGGCGGTGATCGAGGCGACGGGTGCCGTCGGCGGCGCCGGCAGTGCGGTCGCATCGAATGCGGCCGTCAGCTCGGCGGGTGTCAGGGGGAGGTCCGGCAACGTGACACCGGCCGACCGCAGGCGCAGCGCGGCGAGCGTCGCGACGGGGAGCCAGACGCCCATGGCGAGGAGCTCGTCGAGGTGTCCGAGCAGGACCTCGCGGGTCGGACCGTCGAAGGCGAGCCGCCCGTCGCGATCGAGGACGACGACCCGGTCGACGAGGTCGATGGCGGCGTCGAGGTTGTGCTCGACGAGCAGGATCGCGTGCCGCTTCCCGGCGTCGTCGGGTCCGGAGACGAGCGAGCGGAGGGCGGCGTAGACCTCCTCGATGCCGGCCGGATCGAGGTTCGCCGTCGGCTCGTCGAGGACGAGGAGGTCGCTGCCCATGGCCAGGGCGCAGGCGATCGCCAGTCGCTGTCGGCCGCCGCCCGAGAGCCGGTCGGGGTTCTCGGTCCGACGCTCCCAGAGCCCGACTTGCCGGAGCGCACGTTCGGCGCGGGACAGCACCTCCTCGACGGGGAGCAGGAGGTTCTCCGGGCCGAAGCACACCTCGTCGAGGACCGTTCCGGTGACGATCTGCGCATCGGGGTCCTGGAACACCATCGCCACGTGCTCGCTCAGCTGCGCGACCGTCGAGGTGGCCGTGTCGAGCCCGCCGGTGATCACAGCACCCTCGAACTCTGCCGGGACGGCGTGGGGGATGAGGCCGTTGAGCGCTAGGGCGAGCGTCGACTTCCCCGAGCCGCTCGGCCCGAGCAGCAGGACCACCTCACCGGGTGCGACCTGGAACGACACGTCGTCCGGGGTCCACTCCTCGCGCTCGTCGTGACGGATGCGCACCCGCCGGACGACGGTGGCGGGGTGCGTCGGCGGTACGGGGTCCACTCAGGCCCGCGTGCCGGCCGAGCCGCGATCGCGCTGCAGCGGTTTCGCGATGGACCGCCCCACACCGGCTCTCGCGAGGGCCGCTGCGACCGCCCGCCCGAGCGCGGTGAAGGCGATCGGGCTCAGGACGAAGAGCGCGATGTAGACCGTCTGGGCGAGGGGCGCGAAGTGCTCGATCCCGAGGACGACGAGCACGGAGCCGCCGAAGACGAGTCCCGCGATGCCCGCAGCCAGGTAGAAGACCCAGGCCTTCCAGACGCGGTAGCGCGACACGGCGAAGGGGATCTCCTGCAGGAGCCCGATCGCGAGGCCGGTGCCGAAATAGCGGAAGAACCACTGCGGGCTGAACGCCGCGGAGACGAGGCCTGCGGTGAGCCCGGTCATGAGGGCCACGCCACCTCGTCGGAGGAGCGCCTGCGAGACGACGCCCGGCAGGAAGTACACGCCGATGATGAGGCCGTAGAGCACGGGTGCGGTCGCGGAGATCGTCCCGCCGACGTACCCGGAGACGACGAAGACGAGGCCGCCTCCGACGCCGATGGCGGCGCAGGTCAGCAGCAGTCGCGTACTCAGACGTTGCATGAGCCCACCTTCACGAGCAGCCGATCTCCTGAGGACAGCCTATCCTTTATCGGCCCGTCGAGACGCCGACGGACACCGCTCGGAACGGGGTCCCGAGCACCCGAACCGGGCGATCAGATCGAGCGTCGGCGCGGGGTCAGCCGGACGTTCGGCAAGGGCGGCGCCGGGATGCGGTCCGTGCCGTGGCCGGCGACCGACCCGAAGCGCGGCGACCCCGCCTCCCAGTCCTCCCGGGCGGACGCGATGTCCTCGTGAGTGCGACCGACGAAGTTCCACCACATGACCAGTTCCTCCGGGAACGGCGTCCCTCCGAGGAGCACGAAGCGGGCACCGGTCGCGCTCCGGAACTCGAGGCGATCGCACCCGGGCGCCAGGTAGAGCAACGGGCCCGAGTCGAGTTCGACGCCGCCGACCTCAAGCGCCCCTTCGAGCACCAGGACGCCGTGCTCGAAGGCCGGATCCACCGGCACCTCGACGACGGTGTCGGCCTCGAGCGTCACGTCGGCACCGAGCAGGGGCGAGTGGACGGTCGCGGTCGACGTCGCCCCGCCGAGCGTGCCGACGAGGACGGTCGCCTCCAGTCCCGGAGCGCGGTGGACGGGCAGGTCCGTGTGCTGCTCGAACGCCGCCGGCACCGAGGCGGCGGCCTCCGGGAGCGCCACCCACAGCTGGAGGCCGTGCATGGCGGCCGCCTCCTCGCCCACCGAGAACTCGGAGTGCGACACGCCGCGGCCGCTCGTCATGAGGTTGAGCTCGCCCGGGCGGACGACCACGTCGCTGCCCACGCTGTCGCGGTGGCGGATGTCGCCGACCAGTGGCCACGTCACGGTCTGCAGGCCGGTGTGCGGATGGGGCAGGACGCGCATCAGCGAGCGGTCCTCGTCGAAGCGGTCGAGGAAACACCAGGCGCCGATCATCGGCAGCTCGCGCTGCGGGAGGGTGCGGTGGACGCTCAGGCCGCGGACGCCGCCCAGGGGGACCTCGCGGGCCTCGAGGAGCCTCGTCCCGGATCCGTCAGGTGCGTGGCAGACGCTGGGGACCGGGTCGGCGTCGAGTCTCGTCATGAGCGCCTCCTTATCACGGACAACGCTACTCCCGCTCGGCCTGACCTCGGCCCGCACCGACGTGGTTGACTGGGCGCGGGGCCCGTCCGGCTCCGCCGCTGCCGAGATTGGGGATCCCATGGGCCTGTTCGACAAGCATGAGGACGCACCGGAGCCGCTCGCCCGCGGCCTCTGGCACGACCGCATCGGCACGCTCGCGACCCGGAGTGTCCAGACGCTCGCCATCGTCGCGGTCGCCGCGCTGATCGTCTTCGCGCTGACCCAGCTCTCGCTCGTGATGATCCCCGTCGTCATCGCACTCATCCTCGCCTCGGCGATCTACCCGCTCATGCGGTGGATGCGGTCGAAGGGGCTCCCGTCGATCCTCGCCACCTGGATCGCCCTCGTCTCGATCCTCGTCGTCCTCGGCGGCATCGGGTGGCTCATCGTCTGGGCCGTGCGCAGCCAGTGGGACGACCTCGTCGACTCCGCCTCGAAGGGCTTCGGTCAGCTGCAGGACTGGCTCGGCACCCTGCCGTTCGACATCGACGAGAAGCAGATCGAGGACGCCAAGCAGACCGCGGTCGACTTCCTCACCTCGAGTCAGTTCGGCAGCGGGGCGCTCGCCGGTGTCTCCGCGACGGCGAGCTTCCTCACCGGCCTGGTGCTCATGGTCGTCGTCCTGTTCTTCTTCCTCAAGGACGGGCCGCGGCTGTGGGAGTTCCTGCTCCGCCCCTTCACCGGAACCGCATACGACCGTGCCAAGCGCATCGGCGGCAAGACGGTGGACACCCTCGGCGGGTACGTGCGCGGCACGGCGACCATCGCGGCCGTCGACGCGATCGGTATCGGTATCGGCCTCGCGATCATCGGGGTCCCCCTCGCCCTCCCGCTCAGCGTCATCGTGTTCCTGACCGCCTTCATCCCGATCGTCGGTGCGACCGCCGCGGGCATCCTCGCGGCCCTCGTCGCGCTCGTCGCCAACGGTCCGGTCGCCGCCCTCATCGTCGTCGGCATCGTCGTGCTCGTGAACCAGCTCGAGGGCAACTTCCTCCAGCCCGTCGTCATGGCCCGCTCGCTCAAACTGCACGCCCTCGTCGTCCTCCTCGCCCTGACGGCCGGCACCATCCTCGGCGGCATCGTCGGCGCGGTCCTCGCCGTGCCGATCGCCGCGGTCGCGTGGGGCATCATCGGCGTCTGGAACGGTCCCGACCAGCCGGCCGAGCCCATGCGACAGAAGCGACCCGAGTCCGTCTGAGGGAGGCCGTACGGGTCGTGGGTCCGCGCGCCGGATAGCATGTGATCGTGGACCCCCACGATCTCCTCGGCCTCGTCCTCGAGGTCTTCACCTGGATCGGCTTCGGCAGCGCCGTCGTCGTGCTGATCGTCATGCTCATCGCGCGGGCCGCGGACGGCAGCTGGGTGGAGACGCACGGGGTCATCGTGGACCTGCCGGACGACGCGGACGGCGGGCAGGGGCGCGAGGTCCGCTGGATGACCGAGTCGGCCGAGCTGTACTCACGACCCGTCACGGACGCGGAGATCGACGCCCTCCGCGACCCCGAGGAGCCGAACGTCTTCTACGCCCGCCGGGAACCGTCGCGCGCACGCTTCCGCCGGACGGCCGATCACACGAGAGCGCTCCGACTGCTCTTCGGCGTGACCTTCGGCATCGGCGTCGTCTGCTCCATCGCCTCGATCGTGCTGCTGTTCGTCGCCGACACCGGGGCCTGAGCACTCTCTCCGGTCCCTGAGTACCTGCTCCCCGGTCCCTGAGCCTGTCGAAGGGCGGCGCTCGGGTAGGCTGTGAGCACGAGCGTCGACACCTGGTCCGCTCGTTCTCCCGGAGGCAGCGCATGACGGAACGGTGGGCCCGTGTCGCCCGCAGCACCGCCGCAGCCGCGTTCGCCACCTTCGCCGCCGCCCTCTCGCACACGATCGGTGGGGCCGCCGCGCCGTCCGCGTTCGTGCTCCTGGTCGGTGGGACCTTCGCCGTCCTGGTCTGTGTCCTCCTCGCCGGCCGCCGCATCACCGCACTCGGGGTCGTCGCCTCCGTGCTCGTGAGCCAGCTCGGCTACCACGCGCTCTTCACCCTCGTCCCGAGCACCGTCAGTGCCACGGTCGCCTCCGGCGGCGCGACCGGCCCCGCCGACTGGCACCGGCACGGGGTCGTCGAACTCGCGACCGGCGGCGTCACCACGGCACACTCCCACGGCGACACCACGATGTGGGCGGCGCACCTCGTCGCGGCCGTCGCGACCATCGCCGCCATCCTCTTCGCCGAACGCGCGACACTCGCCGCGCTCGCCGCGCTGACCGTCCGGATCCTCGCCCGCCGTGCAGCACCGACCCACCTCGTCCCCGCGCCCCGTCGGGTGCGCTGGGTCCGGGTCAACCGTCGCCCCCGCAACCTCGGGGTGGTCCTGCTCCACCTGCGACACCGCGGTCCGCCGGCACTCGCCGCCGCCTGACCGACGCATCACCCTCCGACCGGGACGGGTGCCGTGCGTGGCCGGGTCGGCCCAGCGCAGCAGCACCCTTCGGCGCGCCATCCGGCGCGACCATCCCCATTCCGCACGCTCGACGCCGTGCGGATCAGTCGACAGGACGATCATGAACGCAACCACCCCCCGCCCCACCTTCCGCAAGCCCGCCGTACTCGGTGCCGTCGCCATCGGCGCCGGAGCGCTCCTCGCGGTCGGCGCACCGCTGGCAGCCAGCGCCCACGTCAGCGTCACGCCGACCTCCACGGCCGCCGGCTCCTACACGGTGCTGAGCTTCGCCGTCGGCCACGGCTGCGACGGCTCGCCCACGACGAGCCTCTCCTTCGAGATCCCCGAGGAGATCAACGCCGTGACGCCGACGGTCAACCCGAACTGGACCATCGACAAGCAGATGGCCCCGCTCGCGAAGCCCATCACCGACAGCCACGGTGAGCAGCTCGCCGAGCGTGTCGGCACGGTCGTCTACACGGCCAAGACGCCGCTCGCCGACGGCTACCGCGACACCGTCTCCTTCCAGGTCCAGCTGCCGGCCGACGCCGAGGGCAAGACGCTCGTCTTCCCGGTGACGCAGACCTGCGAGGTCGGCCAGACCGACTGGACCGACGTCGCGAAGGACGGTCAGACCGAGGACGACCTCGAGTCGCCGGCGCCGGTCGTCGTCGTGACCGCTGCCGAGGCCGGCGACCACCACGGTGGCGCCGCCACGGACGACGACGGTGACGGCGACCACACCGAGGCCGCCGCCGCGACCGACGCCGGCAGCACCGACGTGCTGGGCCGCGTGCTCGGCATCGCCGGTCTCGTCGTCGGTGCCGCCGGCATCGTCATCGCTGCCTCCGCACGCCGCGCAGCGTCCGACGCGAAGCGCCAGGCCTGATGACGGTCTCCCGTCGTCGCCGTCTCGTCGGCACCGCTGCGACCGCGTTCCTCGCGGTCGCAGCGGTGCTCGCCGTGGCCCAGCCGGCCTCAGCGCACAACAGCATCATCTCGACGACGCCGGCCGAGGGGTCGACGATCACGGAGCAGCCGGAGCAGCTCGTCATCACGACGAACGACAACCTGCTCGACCTCGGGGAAGCCGGCCAGTCCAACCAGATCCAGGTGACCGGTCCCGGTGACGAGCGGCTGTATTACGGCACCGCCTGCGCAGCCGTGAACGGCCCGGCGCTCGTCATGCCGCTGCAGCTCGGGCAGGCCGGCGAGTACACCGTCGTCTGGCAGCTGGTCTCGACCGACGGCCACCCGCTGTCGGGCAGCTACACCTTCGAGTGGGCGCCGGCCGAGGGCCAGGAACTCGCGGCGGGGAACGCGAAGCCCGCGTGCGCGACGAGCGGTGCCTCCACGGTCGAGCCCTCGTCGGAGGCGGGCGGTGTCGAGCCGCAGTCGTCATCCGACGGCGGCTTGAGCGGCGATGTGTGGTGGATCGTCGGCGCGATCGGCGTCGTCCTGATCGCCGGCATCGGCGTGCTCCTCGTGACCCGGCGGAAGCCGGAGCCCGTCTCGGACGACCAGGGCACGGACACCTCCGCGCCCTGAGCCGTACCCCCCGGACTCTGAGCTTGTCGAAGGGTCCCGATCACAACGGAACAGCCCCGCCATCCTCGAGAGGATGACGGGGCTGTCGCTGTTACCGGTGTAACGTGCGGGTGAACCCGCGGTCGGCTACTTTGCCGGCGGCATCAGCACCGAGTCGATGAGGTACACGGTCGCGTTGGCGGTCTTGACGCCACCGCAGATGACCTTGGCACCGTTGACGGTGATGTTGTCACCCGAGCCCTCGACCTTGACGGTTCCACCCTCGACGGTGGTCTGCTCACCGTCGATGTCGGACGGAGCGATCTGGCCGGGGATCACGTGGTACGTGAGGATCGAGGTCAGCGTCGCGGCACCCTCAGGCGTCTTGAGGCTGTCGATCGTGGCGGCGTCGATCTTCTTGAACGCGTCGTCGACCGGTGCGAAGACGGTGAACTCGGAGCCGTTCAGCGTGTCGACGAGGTTGACGTCGGGGTTCAGCTGGCCGGAGACCGCAGCGGTCAGCGTGGTGAGGAGCGGGTTGTTCGACGCGGCGACGGCGACGGGGTCGGCCGACATGCCGGCGACGGAGCCTGCACCGTCCGGGACAGCCTCGGCGTAGGCGGCGCAGCCCGAGCCGACGAGGTCCGCTGCGGGGTCGGAGGTCATGCTCGACTCGGAGGGAGCGGAGCTCGGCTCCATCGACGAACCGCTGTCGGAGCTGGAGCCGCTGGAACAGGCGGCGAGGCCGAAGGTCGCGACGGCGGCGAGTGCGAGCACTGCCATGTGGTTTCGCTTGATGGTACGCATGTGATTCTCCTTTGATGAGGTTTGGACCGGTTGTCGAGTGCCTCTCAGAACCGGCCCTCGATGACACTTCGGAGCCCCCTCGGGGGTGGTTTGGAAAAAGATCCGATCGCGACTCGGACGGGGTCGCGCATTAAGAGGAGCGAAATTCTTCGGATCCGTTCCTGTGGAGGGGCACCGGGGTGTCAGCCGCTGCGGCTACGATCGACGGATGAGCTGGAGCACCGAACCCGACTGGATCCCGGACGACGCGGACGCTCCCGACGACTTCGACGCCCCGCCGCCCGACGACGCGTATCTCGGCGGTGGCGTCGCGTGGGGGAGCGGTGCTGTCACCTCGGCTCCCGCCGCTCCACCTGCGGTGGCGGTGCGTGCGGCAGGCCAGAAGTTCGCCACGGCGCAGGAGGCACTCCACACGGTCTTCGGGTACGACGCGTTCCGCGGTGAGCAGCAGCAGATCATCGAGCAGGTCGCCGGCGGCGGCGACGCGGTCGTCCTCATGCCGACGGGTGGGGGCAAGAGCCTCTGCTACCAGATCCCCGCCCTGCTCCGGCCGGGCACCGGCATCGTCGTCTCCCCACTGATCGCCCTCATGCAGGACCAGGTCGACGCACTCCTCGCCGTCGGGGTCCGCGCCGCGTTCCTCAACTCGACCCAGGATCCCGCTGAGCGCTCCCGGGTCGAACAGGCCTACCTCGCGGGCGAACTCGACCTCCTCTACGTCGCGCCCGAGCGTTTGAGCTCCGAGGCGACCCGGCGCTTCCTCGGCCAGGGCACCATCGCCCTGCTCGCGATCGACGAGGCGCACTGTGTGTCGCAGTGGGGGCACGACTTCCGTCCCAACTACCTCATGCTCGGCGAGCTCGCCGAACGCTGGCCCGACGTCCCTCGCATCGCACTCACCGCGACCGCCACCGAGGCGACGCACCAGGAGATCACGCAGCGGCTCCACCTCGGCGAGGCGAAGCACTTCGTCTCGAGCTTCGACCGCCCGAACATCCAGTACCGGATCGTCGGCAAGAACGAGGTCCGCAAGCAGCTCGTCGCGTTCGTGAAGGAGCAGCCGGCCGGCACCGCGGGGATCGTCTACTGCCTGAGTCGGAAGACGGTGGAGCAGACGGCACAGCTGCTGCGCGACAACGGGGTGGACGCCGTGGCGTACCACGCCGGACTCGACGCCTCCGTGCGGGCCGCGGCGCAGTCCCGCTTCCTCCGCGAGGACGGCGTCGTGGTGGTCGCGACCATCGCCTTCGGCATGGGGATCGACAAGCCGGACGTCCGCTTCGTCGCCCACGTCGACCTCCCGAAGAGCGTCGAAGGCTACTACCAGGAGACGGGCCGCGCGGGGCGAGACGGCGAGCCGTCCATCGCCTGGCTCGCGTACGGTCTGCAGGACGTCGTCCAGCAGCGGCGCATGATCGCCGAGTCGCCGGGCGACCTCGCGCACCAGCGCAATCTCAGCGCCCACCTCGACGCGATGCTGGCCCTCTGCGAGACCGTCGACTGCCGCCGGGTCAACCTGCTGCGCTACTTCGGTCAGCCCTCCACACCGTGCGGCAACTGCGACACCTGTCTCGAACCCCCGGTCACCTGGGACGGCACCGTGCCGGCGCAGAAGCTCCTCTCGACGATCGTGCGCCTGAAGCGCGAGCGCAACCAGTCCTTCGGTGCGGGGCAGATCATCGACATCCTCCGCGGCAAGCGCACCGACCGCGTCGCCCAGCAGCGGCACGACGAACTCGCGACCTTCGGCATCGGCGAGGACCTCAGCGACCAGGAATGGCGCGGCGTCGTCCGTCAGCTGCTCGCACGCGACCTCCTGGCCACGGTCGGTGAGTACGGCACGCTCGGCCTCACCGAGGGGAGCGCCGAGGTGCTCGCGGGGAACCGGCCGGTCGCCATGCGTCGCGAGCCGGAACGCGCCGCACGCTCCTCGTCGAGGTCGTCCTCCCGCTCGTCGAGCGCGAACGCCGAGCTCGAGCCGGCCGCGGCCGAGCTGTTCCAGGCCCTGCGTGCCTGGCGGGCCGGGGTCGCGAAGGAGCAGGGTGTCCCGGCCTACATCGTCTTCGGCGACGCGACCCTGCGTGAGGTCGCGACGGCGAAGCCCGACTCGCTCGGCGCGCTCGACGGCATCAGCGGCATCGGTGCGAAGAAGCTCGACGCCTACGGGCAAGCGCTCATCGAGGTCGTCGCCGCCAACGCCTGACGCCGCTCCTGAGAGCCAGCTGCGACAGCTGTGGGGGAGGACCAAGTCGATCGACGACGATCGGGCGGGCCCTTGTCCACATCCCACAGGCGCTTTCACCCATCGTTATGACAGTCCTACCATTGTGGGAGGTTTTCATGGGTGAAAGGCAGGACACAGCGATGGTCGACACAGCGATCCGGACGAGCGTCAGCGGGAGCACGGCAGCGACGGTCGAGGTGGCGCCGTCCGACGCGCGGATCGACGTCCCGGCGCTCGCGCACCAGCTGCTCGGCACCTGGCCGGAGGCCCGTCTCGCGTCCCGGGCGCTCGCCGCGAAGCCGGAGATGCAGCGCATCGAGGGCCAGTCGATGGACGACCACCGCGACCGCGTCTTCCACCAGCTCAAGCTCCTCGTCGAGAACGGTCAGGTGCACAAGGCGTTCCCGAAGCGCCTCGGCGGCGCCGACGACCACGGCGGCAACATCGCCGGGTTCGAGGAGCTCGTCCTCGCCGACCCGTCCCTCCAGATCAAGTCCGGTGTGCAGTGGGGGCTCTTCGGTGCGGCGATCCTGCACCTGGGCACCGAGCCGCACCACGACGCGTTCCTGCCCGGCGCGATGAACCTCGACGTCCCCGGTGCCTTCGCGATGACGGAGTCCGGTCACGGCTCCGACGTCGCCTCGATCGCGACCACCGCGACGTACGACCCGGAGACCCAGGAGTTCGTCATCGACACCCCGTTCCGCGCGGCGTGGAAGGACTACCTCGGCAACGCGGCGGTCCACGGGAAGGCGGCGACGCTGTTCGCGCAGCTCATCACGAAGGGCGTGAACCACGGTGTGCACTGCTTCTACGTGCCGATCCGCGACGACGAGGGCGCGTTCCTCCCCGGGATCGGTGGTGAGGACGACGGTCTGAAGGGTGGGCTCAACGGCATCGACAACGGCCGGCTCCACTTCACCGGCGTACGCGTGCCGCGCACCAACCTCCTCAACCGCTACGGCGACGTCGCCGAGGACGGCACCTACTCCTCGCCGATCAAGAGCCCCGGGCGTCGCTTCTTCACCATGCTCGGGACGCTCGTCCAGGGTCGGGTGTCCCTCGACGGGGCCGCGACGTCGGCCTCCGCGCTCGCCCTCCAGATCGCGATCACCTATGGCAGTGAGCGTCGGCAGTTCAATGCGGGCAGCGACACCCAGGAGGAGGTCATCCTCGACTACCAGCGCCACCAGCGTCGGCTCCTGCCGCGCCTCGCGACGACGTACGCGCAGATCTTCGCCCACGACCGGCTGCTCGTGAAGTTCGACGAGGTGTTCAGCGGCAAGGCCGACTCGGACGACGACCGTCAGGACCTCGAGACGCTCGCGGCGGCTCTCAAGCCGCTGTCGACCTGGCACGCGCTCGACACGCTCCAGGAGGCACGCGAGGCGTGCGGGGGCAACGGCTTCCTCGCGGAGAACCGCCTCACCGGGCTGCGTGCCGACCTCGACGTCTACGCGACGTTCGAGGGCGACAACAACGTGCTGCTGCAGCTCGTGGCCAAGCGTCTCCTCACCGACTACAGCCGGAAGTTCGCGAAGGTCGACGCCGGTGCGCTCGCCCGCTACGTCGTCGAGCAGGCGACCGACCGCGCCGTGCACAGCAGCGGACTCCGGAGCCTTGCGCAGACCGTGAAGGACTTCGGGTCCACCGCACGCTCGGTGAGCCAGCTGCGCGACACGAACGTCCAGCGGGAGCTGCTGACCGAGCGCGTCGAGTCGATGATCGCCGAGGTCGCGACCAAGCTGCGCGGCGCGAACAAGCTCTCGAAGCAGGCCGCGTCCGACTTGTTCAACGCACACCAGAACGAGCTCATCGAGGCGGCGCGCGCCCACGGCGAGCTCCTGCAGTGGGAGGCGTTCACGGAGGGTGTCGAGCAGATCGAGGACGCGGGCACCAAGCAGGTCATGACGTGGGTACACGACCTCTTCGGGCTGTCGCTCATCGAGAAGCACCTCGCCTGGTACCTCATCCACGGTCGCCTGTCGCCGCAGCGCGGTCAGGCCGTCAGCGCCTACGTCGACCGCCTCATCTCCCGGCTGCGTCCGCACGCCCTCGATCTGGTCGAGGCGTTCGGCTTCGCGCCCGAGCACGTGCGGGCACCCATCGCGACGGGCCAGGAGGCGCAGCGTCAGCAGGAGGCCGCCGACTACTTCGCCGCCCTCCGCGCCTCGGGCGACGCACCCGTCGACGAGAAGACGCTCACGAAGAAGTCCCGCTGAACCCAGGCGGTTGACGGGAGGCGAATCGTCGCCCGCGCAAGGGGCGGGCGACGATATGCCTCACCTCGCGCTGCGCGATAGGGTGCCGACATGACGTTCAACGACAACGCCGACATCAGCGGGAACAAGGTCAAGCGACGGGGCCGCACGACCGGCATCGCCGTCGGTGGTGGCGCGGTCGGTGTCATCGTGATCGCCCTCATCTCGCAGTTCCTCGGGGTCGACGTGTCGGGCATCCTCGGTGGCGCGGGCGTCGGCGGGGGCCAGCAGGAGGAGAGCCAGCTCTCCGACGAGTGCCAGACGGGCGCCGACGCGAACGCGAGCGTCGACTGCCGCATGGGTGGTGCCTACTCGTCGCTCGACGCCTACTGGGCCGAGGAGCTGCCCGCGCTCGGTGCCGACTACACCTCGCCAGCCGATTTCATCATCTTCGATCAGCAGACGAACACGGGTTGCGGGGCCGCCACGAGCGCCACCGGCCCGTTCTACTGCCCTCCGGATCAGACCATCTACATCGACACCAGCTTCTACGCCGAACTGCGCGACCGCTTCGGGGCGTCGGGCGGACCGCTCGCCGAGATGTACGTCGTCGCCCACGAGTGGGGGCACCACATCCAGGCGCTCACCGGCATCATGGACCGCGCCGATCGCAGCGGTACCGGGCCCGCCTCCGACTCCGTACGGATCGAGGTCCAGGCCGACTGCTTCGCCGGTGCCTGGGTCGCCGCGGCGTCGGACACGGAGGACGCGAAGGGGGTCGCCTTCCTGAAGCCCGTGACCCAGCAGGAGATCGACGACGCGCTGAGCGCCGCGGCGGCCGTCGGTGACGACCGCATCCAGGAGGCCGCGACCGGCCAGGTGAACCCCGAGGCCTGGACCCACGGCTCCGCCGAGCAGCGTCAGCGCTGGTTCATGACCGGGTACCAGTCCGGTCCGTCCGCCTGCGACACCTTCTCGGTGTCCGCCGACCAGCTCTAGCCCGCGAGGGGTCCCGAATGGTCGGTTCAGCGCGTGCCGAGGGGACCATTCGGGACCCCTCGCGAGCTGTGGGGCGATGGGTGCGGCATGCTAGGTGAGACACATGTCGTGAACGCAGGAGGAAGTGGACCGCATGGCTGAGCTGTATCCCGAGATCGAGCCGTACGAGACCGGCATGCTCGACGTCGGCGACGGGCAGTCGCTGTACTGGGAGACCTCCGGCAACCCCGACGGCAAGCCCGTCGTGTTCCTCCACGGTGGCCCTGGCGGCGCGACGAGTCCCGTCCACCGTCGGCTCTTCGACCCGAAGCGCTACCGCATCGTCCTCGTCGACCAGCGCGGCTGCGGCAGGAGCACGCCGCACGCGAGCGACCCGGCGGCCGACCTGTCGACGAACACGACCTGGCACCTCGTCGCCGACCTGGAGACGCTCCGGAAGGCGCTGAAGATCAAGCGCTGGATGGTGTTCGGCGGGTCCTGGGGGTCGACGCTCGCGCTCGCCTACGCCCAGAAGCACACGAAGCGCGTCACCGAGCTCGTGCTCCGCGGCATCTTCACCCTGCGCGACGCCGAGCTCGACTGGTTCTACGAGGGTGGTGCCTCCGCGGTCTTCCCCGACCTGTGGGAGGGCTACCTCGAGCCGATCCCGGTCGGCGAGCGCCGCCACCTCATCGAGGCCTACCACCGGCGGCTGTTCGACGAGGACCCGGCCGTCCACGGGCCGGCGGCCGTCGCCTGGTCGCGGTGGGAGTCGTCGACGATCACGCTGCTCCCGCAGGCGGAGACCGTCGCGCGCTTCACCGACCCGCACTTCGCGGTGGCGTTCGCGCGCATCGAGAACCACTTCTTCACGAACAAAGGCTGGTTCGAACCCGAGCAGCTCATCCGGGACGCCGGCAAGCTCGCCGGAGTCCCCGGTGTGATCGTCCAGGGCCGCTACAACATGTGCACGCCGGTCTTCACCGCGTGGGACCTGCACCGGGCGTGGCCGGAGGCGGACTTCACGATCGTCCCCGACGCGGGGCACGCCTTCGACGAGCCGGGCATCCTGTCGGCGCTCATCGACGCGACGGACCGGTTCGCGAAGGACTGAGGGGCTGGGGCGCCGGAGCCGCTGGCGGCTATTCCGTGAAGCGGGCCCGGCGGACGGCCTTGCCCTCGCGCAGCGCTTCGCCGAGCGAGCGGCCGACGAGGCCCTCGCGGGCGAACCCGCTCAGCAGCTCGGCTGCGAGCGCACCGCGGTCGACCTCGGGTTCCGGGCCGTCGTCGACGCCGTCGGCCGGGCCGGCGAATCCGTCGTGGGCGAGCAGGATCGAGCCCTGGTGGCAGTGCCGGACGGCGTGGGCGACGCGCTCGTGCTCGCCGACGTCCTTGACGTCCCAGGCGGTCGCGGTCCACAGCACGGTCTGCAGGCCGGCTCGTTTGACGGCCTGCCACGTCTCGATGCTCTGCGCGCCGTAGGGCGGCCGGAACCACTCGATCGGCTGGCCGCTCAGCTGCTCGAGCTCCTGTTTGGCGGCGAGGGTGCGCCGGTAGGCGACCTCTTCGGAGAAGTCGGTGAGGCGAACGTGGTCGTCGCCGTGCAGCGCGAGTTCATGCCCACCGGCGACGATGCGTTCGAGGAGCTCCGGGTACTTCCGCGCGCGGCCGACGAGGACGAAGAACGTCGCGGTCGCTCCGGCCTCGGCGAGGGCGTCGAGGACCCCCGGCGTCCCGTCGGGACTCGGGCCGTCGCCGTACGTGATGACGACCGTGCGCTCGTCGGTCGCGACGCCGACGATCGACCCGTGGACGGGCAGCGAGCCGGTGAGCCGGGCGAGCAACGCCTGCCGAGCCTTCGTCATGTGTCCACCGCCCTGTGAGTCGATCCGTCCAACAGTACCTCGCTGTCGTGGCGAACGGGAGCGTGGCCGCGGCGGCGGAACGGGCGCGGGGAGGGCGGGTGTCAGGCCTGGACGAGCGTCGTGTCGAGCTCGCGCTGCTCCTCGAGCTGGGCGAGGGCACGGCGGAGCGCCGTACTCGAGGTGCTCATCGTGTACGGGAAGTAGACGACCTCGACGCCGACCTTGGCGAACTCCGCTTCGAGCCGGAGGCCCTCGGCGGTCCCGCGCCAGTCGTCGCCCTTGAAGAAGATGTCGAACCGAAGCGCGTCCCACGCCTGGAGCTTGTCGTCCCAGGTCTCCTCGACGGCCTCGTCGACGAAGCCGATGTGGCGGACGATCTCGAGACGCTCCGTCAGCGGGACCACGGGCTCGATGCGCTTGCGGGTGCGGAGCAGCTCATCCGAGACGACTCCGGCGATGAGGTAGTCGCACGCGCTCTTGGCGTGGCGCAGGATGTTCAGGTGACCGACGTGGAAGAGGTCGAAGGCCCCTGCGGCGTAGCCGACGCGTCCGACGGTGCTTCGATCGGTCATGCTGTCGCCCCCTGGCGGATTCGTGGTGGTGTGCGCACGACGTCGGCTGATCGACGACGGTGCTCGGCGCGTCCATCGGGCCAGTTGCGAGCCTAGGAGGGGCATCAGCGCTTGCCGAGTCCACTTTCGAGTGGCACCCGGACAGGGCTCAGGACGAGAAGACGGCGCTCTTGACCGGTCGACCGTGCACGAGCGCATCGGCGAGCGACCGGCCGACCCAGCCTCGCGCCCGGAACTCGGCGAGCAGGGTCGCGGTGAGCGCCCCGCGGTCGACCTCGGGCTCGGCTCCGTCGTCGACACCGTCGGCCAGTCCGGCGAAGGCGTCGTGCGCCAGCAGGATCGTCCCCGGGCGGCAGTCGGCCAGGGCGTGGGCGACGCGCTCCTCGGCGGCGACGGCGCGCGCGTCCCAGGTGGTCGCCGACCAGAGGACGGATTCGAGGTCGGCCCGGCGGATGGCACGCCAGGTCGCGAGATGCTGAGCCCCGTACGGTGGTCGGAACCATCGGACGGGCGTGCCGGCGAGGTCCTCGAGCTCGTGCTTCGCGTCGACGGTGCGCCGGGTGACCTGCTCAGCTGTGAACGCCGTGAGACGACGGTGGTCGACACCGTGCAGGGCGATCTCATGCCCCTCCGCGGTGATCCGCGGGATGAGCTCCGGGTGACGGCGAGCGCTGCTCAGCAGGACGAAGAACGTGGCGGTCGCCCCGGCGTCGGCGAGGGATCGGAGGACGCCGTCCGTACCGACCGGGTGCGGCCCGTCGTCGTAGGTCAACACGACGGTCGGGGTCGAGGTCTCGACCTCGATGATCGAGCCCAGGGCCGGTAGCGACCGCTTCACGCGATCCTTGAGCCGTGATCCGAGACCGCTCATGATCCCTCGTCCCGCGCGTACTCGCGGAAGACCACGCCGAAGGCGCCGACGAACATGCCGCCACCCTTCCGGATGGCTCGCGCGCCGCGCGCCCGGTGATGGAGCGAGCCGGTGAGCGTCCCGAACACGGAACGTGCGACACCGACCGCGGCCCGAGCGGCACCACCCACCGCCGCGACCACACGGATCCGCGCTCGGTCACGGCGCCTCGACGCGAAGTACCGCTCCACCGTGATCCTGGTGTTGCCATGGCTCCACGCGCGCTGCAACGCCCAGCGCTTCGTCGCTCGGTCCCGTTCGACGAAGTCGTGGGTGACGGACTCGTTGCACCAGACGATCCGCCCGCCCCGCCGGACGAGGTGCTTGCTGAAGAGCGTGTCCTCGCCACCGCCGAGCTCGAGTTTCGACTCGAACCGCACGCCGAGTGCGCGGACCTGGTCGAGGTCCAGGAGCAGGTTCCCGGCGGCGGCCTCGCCGATGACGGTGCCCGTCGGGCGCTGCACGCGGTCGAAGAACCCGCCCGCGACGACCCACGGGTCGGTGCCCTCCGGCAGGTGCGACTGCACGCGACCCATGACCGCCGCAGCGCCCGTCGCCCGCCACGTCTCGACGATGGGCAGCAGCCAGTGCTCGCCCGGTTCCTCGTCGTCGTCGATGAAGACGAGGAGCTCGGCCGGGTCCGCCTCGGAGAGCGCCCGGTTCCTCGCCGCCGCGATGCCCGGTGTCGATTCCACCACGTAGCGGACGCCCGCCGTCGACCCGGCGACCTCCCTGGCGCTCGCCGCGGGGTCGTTGTCGATCACGAGCACCTCGGTGCTCACGACCGCCGCGTCGGCATCGCGGAGCCACCGGGTCTGCTCCAGCACCTTCGGCAGGCTCGCGGCAAGGGCTGTCGGGCGTCGGAAGGTGAGGATGCCGACGACGAGGCGGACCTCGGCAGTACGGGCGTCGGGCCTGCCTGCGGACGACCCGGTCATCGCGCGGCCCCGGCCGTGGGCGCCGGAGCTCCGCGTCGGGCGGCGATGGCCCGTCGGTAGGCCTCGACGTGTCGTGCGGCTCCGAGATCCCAATCACGGTCGACGAACGTCACCGGACCGCGCGCTGTGGCGCGGACGTGTTCCATCGCCGAGAGCAGTGCCTCGGCATCGAGCTCGCCGGAGAACCGATGGACCCAACCGGGCCCGACCTCGGCTTCGAGGAGTCGGTTCACGGCGTTGTCCGGCACGAGCACCGGGCGGTCCAGCGACAGGGCGGCCAGCGTGCTGCCGGAGTTGTGCATGAACCGGTACGGGAGGACCACGAGCTCCGACGAGGTCGCGATGTCCACGAGTTCGTCGTCACCGAGGAAGTGGAGGTCGAGCAGGACGTCGTCCTCCCGGCCGGCCAGCGAGGTGAGGGTGTCGGCGAGTTCCGCCGTCGACGGCTTGCCGCCGACGCGGAGCGAGAGTCCGCGGGTCGTCGACACCGCGGAACGGAACGCCTCGATGAGGGTTTCGACACCCTTGTAGCGGCGGATCAGCCCGAAGTACCCGAACCGGCCGTCCTGCTGTGCAGCGCGCGGGTGACGGGCGAACCACTCACGGTAGTGGCCGTGCGGGATCAGGATGGACGGTTGGTCCTCGGGCAGGGTCGTCGTCTCGTTGAGCGTGATCCGGAAGTCCGTGCGTCGGTCGATGAGGCGGAGCAGCGTGATCTCGACCCGCGAGATGTCCTGCGGGAGTTCGACGTTGTGCACCGTCCTGACGATCGGGGTCCGGGTGACCGCGAGCCGGACGATGAGCAGCACGGTGAGGCACTGGCGGAGGAACTGCTTCAGCGGGGTGTGCCCCGACACGAGGATCTCGGGCCAGTGGATGTGGAACGCGTCGTACCGCCCGAGGAGCGCGCCCTTCCAGGTGAAGTTCTGCACCGAGACCCCGGGGACCGCGCGGAGATGGTCGGCGAGCATCACCAGATACGGGTTCGTCGTCGGGCGTGGCACGGGGAACTGCTGCAGGACGGTCAGGTGTCCGCTCATGAACCCTCCAGGGGTCGGTGCTCGGGTGCATCGGTCGCGCTCGGCGTTCGTCGGTGCCTTTCGGTAGCCGAGGGTTCGCTGCGAGATCGGGGAGGCGTCGGGTGGTGTGAGCCATTGTGACATGAGCGGCGGCCGGGGTCGCGAGCCGGACGAGGCCGCGCACGGAGCCGAGGCAGTACACTCGGGGCATCGAGCGCCGGGTGGCCGTCGTCGAGGAGAGGTACGGGCGTGAGCGAGCCGGCAGCAGAGCAGCAGACCCCCACGTCGAGCACGCCCGACCCGCGGCGCCGACGCCGGATGGTCGTCATCTCGGTGCTCGCGGCGGTCGTCGTCGCGGTGGTGGCCGTGGTCGTGGTGTTCGCGGTGAACGCCAACCGCGTCGGCACCGGCGACGTCGTGAACCCGCCCGCCATCACGGGCACGCCCACGCCGAGCCCCATCATCACCGACCCGGCCGAAGCCCTCCCCGAACGTGACCCGGTCGCCGGTGACGCACCCGTGGAGATCGTGCCCGGCGTGACCGTCTCCTTGGGCGACTTCGAGGCGGTCGACGGCGAAGCGAAGGCCCCGGGCGAGACAGCCGGACCCGCGGTCCGGTTCACGGCGACGATCGAGAACGCCACCGACGCCAGCATCGATCTCAGCTCGGTGGTCGTCACAGCGTTCTCCGGAGCCGACCGGGTGCCATCGGAGCCACTCACCGAACCCGGCGCCGCGCCCTTCGACCCGGAGGTGGCGGCGGGGGACACCGCGACGGCCACGTTCGTCTTCACGGTGCCCGTCGAGCAGCGGGACGACGTCACGATCCTGGTCGATTACCAGGCAGGCGTCCCCGCGGCCGTGTTCCAGGTCACCGCTCCCCGCTGACCCGATCCGGATCCGCGCTGACCCCCGCAGGATCCCCGTGAAATCGGACCTGTTTTGGGGGTGACGCCCCTGATGCCCCCCGCGTTATGGTTCACGAGCGAGGCACCCCTGCACCTGGCCGGCGATCGTGGATCCGAAACACGATCGCACCCCTCGGCCCGTCCGCGGAGTTCTGTCGCGCCCCGAGCCCGCCTCCAGCGAAACCCGAGAACCCGTGTCCAGATTTCTGCGATCCCAGGATCGACCGAGCGCGCACGCGCCGAGCCGTAACGACGCCCGCGGCGTCCCGTCCAAGTTGAAGAAGCCCGTGGCGCTCGGCGTGATCGGCGCGGTGTTCGCCGCGCTGCTCACGTTCACCGCGACGGCGGCTCCGGCGGTGGCCGACACGGTCCCCCAGGGCGCCGGCGAGGCATCGACGGTCTCGGCGGACGCGCTGCCCACGGTGCAGATCAACAAGACCGTGTGGTCGCAGGTCGTCGTCGGGAACACCGTCTACGCGGGCGGCACCTTCACGAAGGCTCGTCCGGCCGGCAACGCAGCCGGCGTCGGCGAGGTCGACCGCACCTACCTGCTCGCGTACGACCTCACCACCGGCGTGCTCATCAACTCGTTCGCTCCGGTCCTCAACGCCGAGGTCAAGGCGGTCACAGCCTCGCCTGACGGCAAGACCCTCTACGTCGCCGGTAGCTTCACGAAGGTCAACGGGCAGGATCGGACGCGGATCGCCGCGTTCGACACGGCGACCGGCGCCCTCAAGTCCTTCGCCCCGGCACTCAACTACATCGCCTACAGCGTCGCAGCGACGAACAGCACGGTGTACGTCGGTGGCGGATTCACCAACGCCGGCGGCCAGACCAGGAAGGGAGCGGCGGCGTTCACGAACGCCGGTGCCCTCCTGCCCTGGGCGCCCGTCACCGAGGGCGGCGTCGTCCGCGCCCTCGCGATCGCGCCAGACCAGTCCAAGGTGATCCTCGGCGGAGCGTTCACGACGCTCAACGGCAGCAGCAACCCCGGCTACGGCCTCGGCGCCGTGGACGCGACCGCCGGTGCGCTCCTCCCGTGGAACGTCAACGGCCTCATCCGCAACGGCGGCGCCAACGCCGCGATCTACTCGCTCACGAGCGACGCGAACAACGTCTACGGCACCGGCTACGTCTTCGGCTCCGGGGGCAACCTCGAGGGGGCCTTCAACGCCGGCTGGGCGAACGGCGACATGAACTGGGTCGAGGACTGCCACGGCGACTCCTACTCGGTCGCCTCGCACGGCGACGCCGTCTACATCGCCGGCCACCCGCACTACTGCGGAAACATCGGCGGTTTCCCGCAGACCCAGCCGTGGACGTTCCAGAACGCACTGGCGTTCTCGAAGACCACCACCGGCACGGCCACGGCAGACCCGTACGGCTACTACAACTACGCCGGTCAACCGACGCCGAGCATCCTGAGCTGGTTCCCGGACTTCACTCCCGGTACCGCGACCAACCAGAACCAGGGTCCGTGGAGCGTCGCGGCGAGCACGAACTACGTCGTCTACGGCGGGGAGTTCCTCGCCGTCAACAACAAGTCGCAGCAGGGACTGGTCCGATTCGCGACGAAGGCGGTCGCACCGAACCTCGAGGGTCCGAAGCTCAAGGGGAGTGCGTTCCCGGTCACCGCTGTCTCGCTCGCCAGCGGCACCGTGCGCGTCTCCTGGAAGACGAACAACGACCGCGACAACGAACTCCTCAAGTACGAGCTGATCCGCAACAACCAGACGGCGACGCCGATCATGACGAAGTCCGTGCGCTCGACCTTCTGGAAGGTCAGCAACCTCATGTACACCGACAGCGGCCTGACGCCGGGGACGACCGTCAACTACCGCGTCAAGGTGACCGATCCGCTCGGCAACTCGACGATGAGTGACAACGTCCCGGTGACCGTGTCCGCCGACGGCTCCACCTCGGCGTACGCGCAGGCCGTCCTCGCGTCCGGTCCCACGTCGTTCTGGCCGCTCGGCGAGGCCAGCGGCACCACCGGCTACGACTGGGCCACCGGCGACGACCTGACGCTGACGAGCAACACGACGCGCGGGACGGCGGGTCCGATCATCGGCTCGAACACGACCGCGACCACGTTCGCCGGCACGAGCGACAGCGCAGCCTCGACCACGACGGCGCAGCACGCGCCGAACACCTTCACCGCTGAGACCTGGATCAAGACGACCACCGACCGTGGCGGCAAGATCCTCGGCTTCGGCGGGAACTCCACCGGGACCTCCGGGAACTACGACCGCATGATCTTCATGAACAACGACGGGCGCCTGATGTTCGGTGTCTACCCGGGCACCGTCCGGACCGTCCAGTCAGCGAAGGCGTACAACGACGGCGAGTGGCACCACGTGGTCGCGACGCTCGGCGCCAACGGCATGCAGCTCTTCGTGGACGGCAAGAAGCTCGACAGCCGCACCGACACGACGAGCGGCCAGGACTTCACCGGCTACTGGCGGGTCGGCGGCGACAACCTCGGCGGTTGGCCGGGCTCGCGCTCGAGCGACTACTTCGCCGGCGCGATCGACGACACCGCGATCTACCCGACGGTCCTCGACCGCGACACGATCGTGAACCACTACGTGGCCTCCGGCCGGACCTCGCCGGTCCCGGCTGCTCCCACCGACGCCTACGGTGCAGCGGTGTTCAACCTCGACCCGACGTCCTACTGGCGCTTCGATGAGACGACCGGCACCACGGCGAAGGACTCCGGCCGGAACGACAGCCCCGCCACCTACTACGGTGCCGTCGGGAAGGACCAGAACGGTGCGCTCGCCGGCGTCGCCGGGAACCGCTCCGCACAGTTCGGTCCCGATGGGGCAGGTGTCGCCAGCGACACGGCTTACTCAAACCCGACGAGCTACGCGCTCGAGGCCTGGTTCAACACCACGACCACCAACGGTGGCAAGATCGTCGGCTTCGGTTCCAACCAGCAGGGCGGTTCCGGCGGCTACGACCGGCACATCTACATGGAGAACGGCGGCCAGCTCACCTTCGGCACCTGGACCGGTCAGACCAACACGATCACGACCCAGTCCGCCTACAACGACGGGGCCTGGCACCACGTCGTGGCACAGCAGTCGTCGGCGGGCATGAAGCTCTACGTCGACGGTGTCCTCCAGGGGACCAACCCGCAGACGAGTGCTCAGGACTACACCGGGTACTGGCGCGTGGGCTCCGACACGACGTGGGGTGGAACGGCCGGCACCTTCACCGGACGCATCGACGAGGTGGCCGTCTACGCGCAGCCGCTCACCGCGGCGCAGGTCACCCAGCACCACGACCTCGGGCTCGGCATCCTGCCGAACGTCGCTCCGACCGCCGGCTTCGCCGTCACGAACACCGACCTCACCGCGCACCTCGATGCGTCGAGCTCGGTCGACTCCGACGGGACCATCGCGTCCTACGCCTGGGACTTCGGCGACGGCACCACCGGCACCGGCGTGACGACCGATCACACCTACGCCGCGGCCGGCACCTACACGGTGACGCTCACGGTGACCGACAACCGCGGCGGAACCGGGACCCTGCAGCACCCGGCGACCGTCGTCGCACCGAACGTCGCCCCCACGGCGTCGTTCACCGCGACCGTCGCGAACCTGGGGGTCCAGTTCGACGCCTCGGCATCGAGCGACTCCGACGGAACGATCGCCTCGTACGCCTGGAACTTCGGCGACGGCACGACCGGGACCGGCGTCAACCCGAGTCACACGTACGCCTCGGCGGGCTCGTTCACCGTCCACCTGACGGTGACCGACGACAAGGGGCTCCTCGGAGAGACGAGCCAGGCCGTCGTGACGACCGTCCCGGTGAACCAGCCCCCGGTCGCCGCCTTCACCCCGACCGCATCGGGCCTCACGGTCACGGTCGACGGCTCGGCGTCGAGCGACCCGGACGGGACGATCGCCTCCTACGCGTGGAACTTCGGTGACGGCGCGACCAGCACGGGTGCGACGGCGGCACACGCCTACGCCGCCGGTGGGACGTACACGCTCGCGCTGACGGTCACCGACAACGGCGGGGCCAGTACGACGACCTCGCAGGCCGTCACGGTGGTGGCTCCGCCCGCGGCGACCGTCTTGGCGAAGGACACCTTCGCCCGCTCGGTCACCGGCGGATGGGGTTCCGCCGACGTGGGAGGCGCCTGGACCCTCGACGCGGCGTCCAACTACTCCGTGGCGGGTGGCAGCGGTCTCATCTCGACCGCAGTCGGCCTCACGCGGACAGCCAAGCTGACCACGGCCGGCGCCACGGACACCGAGACGCAGGTCCGCCTGTCCTTCGACAAGAGCTCGACCGGCGGCGGGAACTACGCCTCGGTCATGGGTCGCGTCGTCGGCGCCGACAGCTACGCCGCGCGGATCTGGATCCGGAACAACCAGGGTGTGCAGCTCCAACTGATGAACGGGAACACGATCCTCAAGGCGGTGAACATCGACGGTCTGACCTACTTGCCCGGTACCCAGCTGCAGGTCCGGTTCCAAGCCGTCGGGACCTCGCCGACCGAGCTCAAGGCCAAGGTCTGGGCGATCGGATCGACCGAGCCCACCGCCTGGCAGCTGACGGCCACGGACAGCACCGCGGCCCTGCAGGCGGCCGGCTCGGTGAGCCTCCGCTCGTACATCTCGGGCACCGCCACCGGCGGCACCGTGGTGACGCGCTTCGGCAACCTGATCGCGCAGCCCTCCGGCTCGGTCACGGCGCCGCCGGCGAACGTGCCGCCCACCGCGGCGTTCACGCAGGCGGCGACGTTCCTGACCGCCTCCTTCGACGCTTCGACGTCGACCGACTCGGACGGCTCCATCGCGTCCTACGTCTGGGACTTCGGGGACGGCACCTCGGGGACGGGCGTCACCGCGAGTCACACCTACGCGGCTGCAGGGGCGTACCCGGTGAAGCTCACCGTGACCGACAACGCGGGAGCCTCCGCCACCAAGACCAGCACGGTCACGGTGCAAGCGCCACCGCCGAACGTCGCACCGACCGCCGCCTTCACGACGAGCGTGACCGGCCTCGCCCTGACGACCGACGGATCGGGATCAACCGACACTGACGGCACCGTCACCGGGTACACCTGGGACTTCGGAGACGGAGCCACCGCCACCGGAGCGACCGCGAGCCACACCTACGCGGCCGACGGCACCTTCACGGTGACGCTGACCGTGACCGACAACGCCGGCGCCACTGCGGCGACCCAGAAGCAGGTCACCGTGGCAGGAACGGTCGTCGTGCCCCCGGTCACCCCGGCCACCGCGCAGGACGCCTTCGAGCGTCCGGCCGGTGCCGGGTGGGGGACGGCCGAGGCGGGTGGCGCCTGGACGCCGGCGAACAACCCGTCCGCGTTCAGCCTCGCCGACGGCAAGGCCGTGATCACGACCCCGGCCGGCCAGACCCGGGCCACCACGCTCAACGGCGTGAGCCAGACGAGCTCCGACAGCAGCGTGAAGGTCTCGTTCGATCAGGGACCGACCGGCGGCGGCAACTACGTCTCGGTGATCGGCCGTCAGGTCGGCTCGGCGAACTACGCGGCGCGGGTGTGGATCCGCTCGAACAGCGGGGTGCAGCTGCAGCTCCTGCAGGGCGGCACCACCCTGTCCGCCGTGAACATCGCCGACCTGGTGTACGTCCCCGGCCAGCAGCTGCAGGTCCGTCTGCAGGTGTTCGGCACCTCGCCCACCACGGTGCGTGCGAAGGTCTGGGCGGCCGGGACGACCGAACCGACGAACTGGCAGCTGACGAGCGTCGACTCGACGGCGGCGCTGCAGGCTCCCGGCACCGTCGGACTGAGCCAGTACATCTCGGGCACCGCGACCAACGGGCCGATCATCGCCCGGTTCGACGAGTACCTCGTCAAGCCGACGGTCTAGTCCACCGCGGGTGAACGGCCGGTCGTCCTTCGGGACGGCCGGCCGTTCGACGTGCGGGGAGGCGTCCACGCGCAGCGGCGACGCCGAGGCGATGGCCTGGCTGCGTGACCGCGTGCGTCAGCGTCCGCGCGCGGCGGCCTTCGAGAGCCGGAGCCCGTCGACGACCCCGCGGACGCCCGCACGGAGGGGGCTGCGGGTGCTGAGGAACTGCCGACGACCGCCCTGCAGGAGCACGGACCAGGCCACGGGGATGGTCGAGCGTCTCCAGGCCCGCACCTCGGCCGGCGAGAGATGTTCGGCCGCGTAGACGAGACGGTTCCGGATGTTGAAGTAGTAGTAGGTCGTCGACTTGGCACGCGCCGAGGCGGCGTCCGAGCGGTCGTGGGTGCCGCCCTCGTCGTGGACGGCGGTGGCCTCCTCGACGACGGCCAGCGAGCCGCCGACGGCGACGACGCGGTGCGACAGGTCGACATCCTCCCAGTAGAGGAAGTAGGCGTCGTGGAAGCCGCCGGTGCGCTCCCAGAGTTCCGTGCTGAGCATGAGGCAGGCACCGCTCAACCACGGCGCCACGGCTGCCCCGGGGTGGTCCTCGCGTCGTCTCCGCGATCGGATCGTCCCGTCGTGCAGATACAGGTCCACCCCGTCGAACCACAGGCTGCCGTCCGGTCGCTCGATCCGCGGAGCGAGCATCGTCATCGGCTGCTCGGCGCAACGATGCGAGAGCACGTCGAGCGCCTCGGGCGTGAGCGACGCGTCCGGGTTGAGGAGCAGCACCTGCTCGACGCCGAGTTCGATCGCCCGGGCGACACCGAGGTTCATGCCGGCGCCGAATCCGAGGTTGTCGTCGGGCAGGATGACGTCCCAGCGTTCCGCGTCGGCGAGCTGAGTGACGGCGTCGCGGGCTGCAGGGGAGGAGTAGTTGTCGACGACGACGGTCCGGAGGCCGGGTACGGCGCGGGTCAGAGTCGCGAGGTGCTGCTCGAGGAGTGCGGGGTCGCCGTAGTTCACGACGACGATGCCGATCCGCTCGGGTGAACGCACGGGTCCGGTCATGCTGCGTCCCCCCGACGGTGCTCGGACGCGAGGGTCGCCTGGTGTCGTCCCGCACCAGGGCCGTCGGTGCCGACCTTCAGGATGAGGGCGAGCCCCAGGAACAGGGTGAGCGTCGGGACGGAACTGTAGAGCGGACTGAAGAAAAGGTCCCAACAGGTCCGCACCCCCAGGAAGATGACGACGGCGCTCGCGTTGCGCCGTGCGATGCCGTGCCCGAGGCCGTAGATGGTGAGCCAGGCGATCAGCACGGCCAGGGCGAGCCCGATGAGGCCGAAGCGGACCCAGAGGTCGCCGATGGTGGAGTGGACCTCGAACCCGGTGCCGAACATGAAGCGTTCGACGTAACCGTTGTTCGGGTCGTACCCGATGGAGGCCATACCGGTCTTGGCGACCAGCACGTCGCTCAGAGAGGCGTAGGTGCCGCTCCCGTACCCCGCCGGCTGATGGAGGAAGAGGGCGGCGGTCGCGGCGAGCTCCGGTCGTCCGCCGAGCAGGATGGATCCCGACTGATCGAGCTGCGCGACGGTGCGACTCTGGGTCTCCGCGCCGAACACCCCGTCGAGGAGCAGGGCCTGGCCGACGTTGAACACGAACGCCGCGGCGATGCCGATCCCGATGATGACCCGTGCGGTCGACGCCTTGCGGCTCCTGCCGGCGGAGCGCATCTGCCAGGCGACGAGGCAGAGGGTCAGGAGCAGGATCGCGAACAGCGACCGCGAGTCGTTGAGGATCGACACGGCTGCGAGGGCGGCGACGACGGCGACCTCGATCCAGCGGCGGCGGGTCGCCAGGGCCAGTCCGAGCAGGATCACGGTCAGCGGGACCGAGTACTGGAACTTCCACACGTTCGTCATGTAGGCGGTACCGCCCGGGCCGGCGATGACGGCACGAACGAGCAGTCCGAGGCCGTAGAACACGATGATGTGCGACGGCGTCAAGACCGTCCGGGTCCAGACGATGCACGCGACCGACACGAGTGGGCCGAGGAGCACGATGGTCGCACCGATGGCGACGCCCTGGCCGGTCTGGTGGTCGTCGGCCATCGCAGCCGTGAGCCAGAGCCCCGACACCGCTGCAGCGACCCCGCCGAGGAGCAGGGGCACTCCGCCACGGTACCTCCGGAGCTCGCCCATCCAGAGGGGGAGCAGGATCAGGGCCACGCCGAAGCCCACGGTGAAGCCCTGGAAGACCTGGAGGCGAGCGCCGAGGAGCACGAGGAACACGATCGCGATGATGCGGTGGACCGTCGCCATGGTCGGATCGGCCGGCGGTCGCAGGACCGGGAGCGGTTCGAGCCGCTCGTCCGCGGGTGCTCCGACGGTGCCCCGCGATACGCGCCGCGGGCGGGCCGCACGCCACCGCGGGCTTGCGGTCCCCGTCGGGCCCGCCGTCGTCTTCGGGTCAGCGAGCGACATCGACGGGCTCCGCTTCCGTCGCGAGCCGGCGTCGCTTCGCGAGGTCGCGCTGGACGTACCAGAGGTTCGGGACGACCTGGCAGATCGCGACCGCGACCGCGGATCCGACGATGGGACCTGCGGCACCGAGGACGGGGATGAGCACCCAGGAGAGGCCGAGGTTGAGCGGCACCATGAACAGGATGGGGAGGACCTGGAACTGGAGCCCCTTCGCGTCCGTCATGTACATCCCGACCGGGTACTTCGCGGCCTGGAGGGCGACGAACACGACGTAGGAGACGAGGATCGGCCAACCGAGGGTGATCTCGCCGTCGGAGACGAACCCGGCGATCCACGGGGAGATCGCCGCGAGGACGACCGCGAGGGCGAGCCCGCCGCCGAGGAACCACAGCGTCGGGACGAGCGGCGACTCGACGCGCTTCGCGGACCGCGCCTTGGCATAGATCGGCCACAGGGCCAGCCCGGCCGCACCGATCGTCTGGATGACGAGCCCGAAGAGCTGCGTCGCGAGGTTGTACTGGGCGAGTTCCGGTCCGGTCGTCAGGTGGCTGAGCAGCAAGCGGTCGGTCTGCATGGCGATGGGCAAGGCGATCATCTGGACGACCATCGGCCAGGCGAGGGCGAACGCGGGGACGCCCGGAGCGCTGCGGAGCTTGGGCACCTCCTTCATCGCCTGCCAGACCTGCGGCCTGATCGAGCGCGCGGCGAGCACCAGGCAGACGGCGGCGACGACGCCGCTCGCCGCGTAGGAGAGGACGGCGACGAAGGAGCCGCCGTCGAACCCGGTGACGACGAAGAGCCACACGCCGAGGAAGATCGCCGGAGCGGCGATCGCCTGCGTCGCGACCTGGGTGCTTGTCTTACCGACTCCGATGAGGATGCGTTGACCGACGGTCATCGGCAGGACGAGTCCGAACGTCGCGAGGCAGAGGAACGCCGCGACGCTGCCGCCGTCGGGTGCGAGGCCGTTGCCGAGGATCGCCGGCCACAGGTCGAGGACGGTGATGAGGATGGCGACGAGCATGATGACGGCGCCCGACACGGTGAGGATCCGGAACGCCGTCACGATCGAACGCCGCACCTGCAGGTCGCGCTTCGGGTCGTCGGATCCGGCGATGGCGTTGATGACGACGGCGGCGATGCCGAGGTCGGCGAACGGCAGCAGGGCCGGCAGGCTCGTCAGCAGCCCGTACTGGGCGTAGGCGCCGGAGCCGAAGTGTTCGATGATCATCCGGCTCGTGAAGATGCCGAGGACGCCGGAGAGCCCCATCACGAAGATCTTCGCGACGGCCGTCTGGCTGACGGAGGCCCAGATGCCGCCCCTGCCGCGCGCCATCAGCGATCACCGCCGGCGTCACGGAACAGCCAGGTGTCGGCGGCGAGACGGCCGTCACGGGCGGGAAGGTCCGCGAGCACGTTCTCCGGGGTCCGGGTGCTGGCGAGCGTCGCGAGCAGGGCTTCGGCGAGCGCCACCGCGTCGTCCCCCGGCTCGATGACCCGGTGGCCGTGCTCGTCCAGCCAGCCCGCGACGCCGGTCTCGGTCGTGGTCACCACGAGGCAGCCGGCGGCGAGGCCCTCGACGATCGGCAGGCCGACCTGCTCGCGCCAGTCCGGACGTGGCTGAGAGGGCAGGACGAGTGTTCGGCTCGCGGCGAGGGTGTCGAAGATCACGGAGCGTGCCGGGTCGCGGTGGAAGGTGACGGACGGGTGGCGGTCGCTGAGCGCGGTCGCTGCGGGCTCGAGCTCGCCGGAGCCGAGGATGACGAGGGAGGCGCGCGGTTCGCGCTGGAGGACGGTTGACCAGGCTTCGACGAGCAGGGGGAAGCCCTTCCGCTCGACGAGGGCTCCGAGGAAGACGACCTGCAGGGGGTTCCGGACGATGTCGCTCCGCTCGGGCATGGGCGCGGGCAGGGCTTCGATGACCGTGGACTCGAGGTCGCGTCGCGCCGGCAGGACCCGGGCGTGCAGATCGCGGGCACCGGTCGTCCCGTAGACGATCCGGTCGAAACGACGCCACACCCGACCGGCGGCCCAACGCTGCGCCCGGAGTTTGACGCGCGACCGGAGGCGGGCGGGGCGGGCGGACATCGGGTCGAGGTTCTCGATGGCGTACGTCACCACGAGCGGCCGTGTTCCACGGAGGCGTGCGCGCAGGTCGAGGGCGATCAGGGTGCTCAGGGTGGCGATGGCGGTGGACAGTTGGAGCGGCTCGTTGACCTCGAGCGCGGTCACGCCGGAGCGGACGAGCAGCCGTGCTGCGGCCATCGGCTCGGCCTGGACGAGCTCGACGCCCGGGGCGACGCTCGGGTCGAAGTCGTAGCGGCGGCGACGGTAGACGATGCTCGCAGGCGCCAGTTCACGGGCCCGTTCGAGGTGCGCGGTGCGGACGACCTCGTACAGCCTGGCGCGGCGGTGGCTCAGGCGAGCGGGTGTTGGCATCGTTCCTCGGTCCCTTCGGGCGCGTCGTCGGGCAGCGGCTCAGCGGCCGGCCATGGACGGCGTGCGCGCCGCGTCGTTCGCGGCGGGGGTGGCCCCTCCCGCAGCGGGTGGGCCGAGTGGGACGGTGTCCGGAGCCGAGCGGTACGAGTTGTAGCGGTAGTAGGAACTCGTCTCGTCCTGCTTGAGGCCGTTGAGGACCAGCCCGATCGTGCGGGCGTTCGCGCCGTCGAGGGTCTCGAGCGCGCGGTGGAGCTGCTGGCGGCGGGTCGACTTGTAGCGGGAGACGACGATCGCACCGTCGGTCATGTGCGTGAGCCAGAGCGGGTCGGTGACCGGGATGATCGGCGCGGTGTCGATGATGACGAAGTCGTACGACTCCTTGGCGCGGTCCACCAGCTGGCGCATCGCGTCGGAGGCGAGGAGCTGGCTCGGGTTCGGCGGCACCCCGCCGGAGGCGAGGACGTCGAGGTTGCCGCGACCCCAGGACTGCACGGCCTCGTCGAGGGTGATGTCGCCCACGAGGACACTGGTCAAGCCGACCTCGCCTTCGATCTGGGTGTAGCCGGCGATCGAGGGGCGGCGGAGGTCCGCGTCGATGAGGAGGACGCGCGGCGCGCGTTCGGTCATCGCGAGGGCGAGACCGAGCGCGACGGTGCTCTTGCCCTCACCGGGGAGTGCTGAGGTGACGATGACGGAGGTGATCCGTTCGTCGACGTCGGCGAAACTGAGGTTCGTCGCGAGGCTCCGGAAGCCCTCGGCGATCATGCCGTTCGGGTTTCGCATCATGGCCTGCGTCGGCAGCTCGCCCTTCCGTGTGCGGGCGACCGTGGTGAGGACGGGGGTGTCGGAGACCTGCTGCAGCTCGCGCAGCGACCGGATCCTCGTGTCGAGGAGCTCCCGGCCGAACGCGTACAGGACGCCGATGAGCAGGCCGCCGAGTCCGCCTCCGGCGACGAGGAGTTTGGTGTTGGGCGCGAAGGCGAAGATGGGGAGCTTGGCCGGCGCGATGATCGTGAGCTGGACGGCCGGGCGGTCCTGATCGTCCCTCGGGGAGATGCCGTCCACCGCGGAGGACAGGGAGTTCGCCACGGCGGCGGCGATGCTCTGCGCCTGCTCGGCGCTCGTCGACACTGCGGAGATCTCGACGATCACCGTGTTGAGGGGCGCGTCGGCGGTGACCGCTTCCGCGAGGTCCTGGACGCTCATGTCGAGACCGAGCTCGTTGATGACCGGCTCGAGCACGATCGGGGAGGACGCGAGGACGGCGTAGGACTGCACGAGGTTCTGCACGTAGGTGGATCCCTGGACCAGTTCGGTCGTGGAGTTGCCGGCCTCGGTGGTCACGAACACGCTCGTCGTGGAACGGTACTGCGGTGCCATCGTCTGTGCGAAGACGTAGGCTCCGGTCGCGCCGACGAGTGCGAGCACCACGATGACGATCCACTGCTTGCGCAGCGTTGCGATGTAGTCGCCGAGATCCATCTGACTCCCCCTGGTTTGTTGACACCCAACACCTCAGCGTACCGACGATTTCCCGGTTTATCAGGGGAAAGACGCCCCCACTCAGGGGGGTACGGGCCGTTTGATGACCCCCAGTCCGAGGGTGTCCACCCCCGCGGATGACCCCCGTTCGACGGGGTTCAGGGCGGTCTCCTTCGGTGTCGGTCAAGGGGGTGTGGCGCTCACGCTACGATTGTCGGAATTCTTCCCCCGAGCGAAAACCGAAGGACGTCATGGCGCGGATCCTCGTAGTGTGCAGTGCCAACGTCTGTCGCTCCCCGCTCGCGGAACAGCTCCTCCAAGCCCGGTTCTCGACCATTCCCGGCTTCGACCGCCTCGTCTGCTCGAGCGCCGGCATCGAGGTCAGTCGCGGGCACGAGATGTGCGCTGACGCGGCCGCGATCCTCGGCCTGCCGGCGGAGGGGCCAAAGGCGTCAGCTCATCGTGCACGCCGCGTCACCAAGTCGATGATCGGTGGTGCGGGGCTCGTGCTGACCGCGAGCCGCGCCGAGCGCTCCGCCCTCGCCAAACTCTCTCCCGAGGCCCGTTCGAAGGTCTTCACCCTCCGCGAGGCGGCAGCGCTCGCCGAAGCGCCCGACCAGGCGATCGCCACCTGGCGACCCGGTGCCGGCACGACGGCCGATCAGCGTCTGTCCGACCTGGCGGCCCTGCTCAACGCCCGTCGAGGTCTCGCTCCTGCTCCGAAGCCGGAGCGCACCGGGCTGTTCGCGCGATTCGGGAGCGACGTCGACCCGCTCGACATCGCCGACGGACACAACCTCGGCAAGCGGGCGCACCGGGCGACCCTGCGGTCCGTCCAGCGCTCGGTCGAGCGGTTCGGCGCCGCTGTGGAAGCCCTCGCGCGGTAGCGGTTCGAGGGTCATCACTACCCCTGTCTTTGGGGGTACGCAGGGCGCGATTTTCCCGTTTTCCGACGAATGTTGGGCGGTAGGCTCTTCAGCATTCCAGCCGAGACACGCTCCGTGTCCGCGTCGCCCGAACGGCGCCTGGAGCGATGAGGAGAAGCTCGATGGGGGACAACGCTGCACGGCGTCAGGGGCAGCCGACGGTTCGGATCCTCGGCACGCACGGGATCCCGGCGGCCTACGGAGGGTTCGAGACGGCAGCCGAGAACATCGCCGTCTTCCTCCGGGATCAGGGCTGGCGCGTCATCGTGTACTGCCAGTCCGACGGCGACGGGCCGATCGTCGAGGACGACTGGCGCGGCATCGAACGCGTGACGATCCCCGTCGGTCCGGACGGGTGGAAGGGCACCTCGCTGTTCGACCTGAAGTCGATCGGACACGCCTCGCGGTTCGACGACGTCTGCCTCACGTTCGGCTACAACACCGCCGTCTTCAACGTCCTGCAGCGTCTCAAAGGCATCCCGAACGTCATCAACATGGACGGCATCGAATGGTCACGGGCGCGCTGGGGGTTCATGAAGCAGGCGATCCTCTACGTGAACGAACGCATCGCGTGCTGGGTCGGGAACACGCTCATCGCCGACCACCCCGAGATCGAGACCTACCTTGCGAAGAAGGCGAAGCGGTCGAAGCTCACGACGATCACCTACGGCGCACACCGTGTCGACTCGGCACCCGTCGCACCGCTGACGGCCCACGGGCTGACGCCGGGGGAGTACCTGACGCTGATCTGCCGCCCGATCCCGGAGAACACGATCCTGGAGCTCGTGCAGGCGTTCTCGGCCGAACGGCGTGGCGTCACCCTCGCCGTCTTCGGCACCTACACCCCGGAGACGGACCCGTACCACCGCGCCGTCGTCGACGCCGCGAGCGACGAGGTCGCGTTCGTCGGGTCGGTCTACGACCCCGACGAGCTCGCCGCCCTCCGATTCCACGCGCTCGGCTACCTCCACGGGCACACCGTGGGCGGCACGAACCCCTCGCTCGTCGAGGCGATGGCCGCCGGGAACGCCGTGATCGCCCACGACAACCCGTACAACCGATGGGTCGCCGGCGACGGCGCCCTCTACTTCACCACCGCCCGTGACGCCGCCGCACGGATCGGCGAGCTGCTCCAGAACCCCGCCCGCCGTGTCGCCCTGTCCTCCGCCGCGTCCGCGCGGCACGCCGAGGAGTTCACCTGGGAGCACGTCGCCGGCCAATACGAAACCGTCCTGCAGACCTATCTTGGAGGTGCACGTGTCGCACGTGTCTGAAACGAACGCCCCGGCCGCGGAAGTGCCCATCGAGACGGCCCGCGTGCGGGTCGGTGTGATCGGGCTCGGCAAGATGGGCCTCTCCCACCTCGCCATGATCAAGGCCCACCCGTGGGTGAGCGTCGACGCGGTCGTCGACTCGACCGGCTACATCCTCGACGTCCTCGGCAAGTACACCGGCCTCAAGACCTTCACCTCGGTGGACGAGATGCTGGCCGCGGTCGAGCTCGACGCGGTCATCATCGCGACCCCGACGAAGTTCCACGCACCCATGGTGAAGTCGGTGCTCGAGCGCGGTCTCCACATCTTCTGCGAGAAGCCGCTCAGCCTGAGCGCGGCCGACTCCGACGAGCTCGCGGCGCTCGCCGAGCGTCGCGGCGTCGTGACCCAGGTCGGGTACCACAACCGCTTCGTGGGTGCGTTCCGCGAGGTCAAGCGTCTGCTCGACCTCGGTGCCATCGGTCGCGTCACGCACATCCAGGCGGAGGCCTACGGTCCCGTCGTGCTGAAGTCGCGCGGCTCGACCTGGCGGAGCAACCGCAACGAGGGCGGTGGCTGCCTCTACGACTACGCCGCCCACCCCGTCGACCTCCTCACCTGGTACGCCGGCGAGCCGATCGGCGTCGGGGGCACGGTCCTCGGCAGCGTGTTCTCCGAGCACACCGAGGACGAGGTCTTCTCGACCCTCTTCTTCGACGCCGGCGTCAGCGCGCAGCTCTCCGTCAACTGGTCGGACGAGTCCTACCGCAAGATGACCACGCAGATCACCATCACCGGGACCGCCGGTCGGATCCACGCCGACCGCCAGGAATGCCAGGTCTACCTGCGCGACACCGCGCCCGAGATCGAGGGCTACGAGACCGGCTGGAACGTCAAGTACACCACCGAGCTCACCGACGAGGTCTGGTACTACCTGCGGGGCGAGGAGTACAGCGCACAGCTGGACCACTTCGTCACCCGGGTCGTCGAGGGCGCCGTGCTGGGGACGAACTCCTTCACCAGCGCGGCCGCCACCGACCACGTCCTCGAACTCCTCACCATCGACGCGGCGGCAGGCCCGTCCACCCGAGCCGCGACGGCCGCACCCGCTCCCGTCGCGAAGAAGAAAGGCCTCCTCCCATGGCGACGAGCGTAGAGACCCAGACCGGCGCGGCCGCGACAGCTGCCCCGAAGCTTCCCCGGCTCCTGTTCGGAGACAACCAGTTCTTCGGCGTCAACCACATGTCGGAGGAGAAGGCGCGCACCCAGGCCATGCGCTTCCAGGACACCGGCGCGATCATGGACGTGCTCGACGTCGCGTACGACGAGGGCATCACCTCGTTCATGTGCACCACACACGACCGGATCGCCGAGGTCGCGGAGCGGGTACGGCTCGACCCGACGCGGTACGCCGACTTCACGTTCCAACCGTGCATGCCGTACGCGCACAAGTACGCGGACGCCGTCACGGAGAACGGCATGCTCGGTGCGCTCAAGCGCTTCCTGCCTGAGGAGGGCCTGATGAACGCCGCCCTGCGTGGCGGCAAGGCGTTCGCCACGAAGGACGTCGAGGGCATCATCACGCTGCTCATCGACGCCGAGATGGCGATGTTCCGAGGCGTCGAGACGCCGGTGATCTGGCTGCAGAACGTCGTCGTCGACCTCCTGCTCGGTCTCGGGTTCAAGGACGCGTTCGCCATCTTCGACCACCACGTGCGCACGAAGTACCACGCGCAGCCCGGGTTCATCACGATGAACCTGCCCCTGCTGCTCGACGCCTTGGACGAGGCCGGCCTCGACAACCCGATCGTGTGCTCGAACATCAACAAGATCGGCTTCCGCATGTCGGGAGGGATCGAGGGCTACCAGCGGGTGCTCGAGGGCCGCCGATTCCGTGCCGTCGCGATGTCCGTCTACGCGTCCGGTGCGATCCCGCCGCGCGAGGCGATCGAATGGCTCTCCGAGCAGCCGAACATCGAGTCGATGGTGTTCGGCGCCTCCAGCCGGCAGAACATCCAGAGCACGCGACGCCTGGTCGACGAGTTCTTCGGGGTGTGATCCGGCACGAGTCCGGCTGACACGAGGAACGGCCCCTGGCATGCCAGGGGCCGTTCCTCGTGTGGTCGGTGCGTTGCCCGTCGGGGACCTCGCCGTCAGACGCGGACGCGACGGCCGGACTCGATCACCTGGATGATCTCTGATCGATAGCGCTCCGGGGAGAAGCGCTCCTGCGCCGAGCGGCGGGCCCGGTCGGCGATCCGTGCGCTCCGGTCCGGATCGTCGAGGAGCTCGGCGACCGCTGCGGCCATGGCCTCGGCGTCACCCGCCGGCACGAGCAGGCCGGTCGCGCCGTCCTCGATGCTCTCCAGGTGACCGAGCGCTGCTGATGCGACGACGGGTCGCAGCGCCAGCTGGGCCTCGACCACGGCGTTGCCGAAGGGTTCCCGGAGCGAGGGGGCGACGACGAGGTGCGCGCGCTCCAGCGCCGGCCAGATCGGCGAGACGTAGCCCGAGAAGGTGACCGCGCCCCGGAGGTCCGGTCGGTCGGCACGGTCCCGGAGCTGCTGCTCGAACCACTCGTACCCCTCGAACGGCGTACCCGCGATCTCGATCCGCACGTCGCGTCCGGCGCGGCGCAGGATCCCGACCGCGTCGAGCGCGATGTCGGGCCCCTTCCGCGGGGAGAGCCTGGCCACGATCGCGAGTCGATGCGGCTCGGAACCGATCGGCGCCGGCAGGGGATCGACATCCGGGCCTGCGACGCCGTTGAAGACGAGCCGGACCTTCCCGGCGAGTCCTGGAGCGGCCGTGGTGGTCGCCTCGACCGCTGCACGGCTGATGACGATGAGCGCGTCGGCGAGGATCAGGGGCGAGTTCAGGGCGAAGCGGACCAGTCTGCCGTCCGCGGTCTCCGCCTCGTGCACGTGGCAGACGACCGGTGTGCGCGTCAGGCGTGCGGCGAGGATCCACCACGGAAGCGTCACGGTGTTGACGTAGACCGCGGTCGGGGCGATCTCCTCGATGACCTTGCGCAGGAAGCGGACGGATCGCAGACCGTCCATCGCGAGCGAGGCGACGCCGCCCAGCGAGGCGTTGGCCCGACGCAGGACGGGGAAGGGGACGAACCGGACCTCCGCGCCGCGGCCGAGCAGCTTCGGGACCAGCTTGCCGTCGGCGGGGAGGGCGACGATCACCCGGTACCCGCGCTCGACGAAGGCGGTGATGCTTTCGAGCATCTGCAGGTCGGACCCGTAGACGTCACCCGACGGATTCGCGATGAGGACCGTCTGTCCGGCATCGGTGGCCGAGGTGTCGGCGAGCTCGTGAGCGTCCAGGGTGGTCTCCGATGCGTCGATGGCGGTCACCGGCCGAGCGCGACGGGCTGGCCGCCGGACGCGGTCCCGACCGAGCCGAGCCGCTCCATGTCACGGAACCACTTCACCGACGCGAGCAGCAGGTGGCCGGCGTTGGCGAGGAACATGAGGGTGTAGGCGGCGAAGAACACCTGCGGGGCACCCAGGAGCACGAAGATCAGGCAGAGGAAGCCGTAGTCGGTCGGGATGACGAGCAGCGAGCGCAGGATGGTGCTGTGGCCGTTCTCAGGAGCCGGGTCGGCACCGTAGACGCGCTTGAGCTGCTCGTTGAGGATGATCGCGAAGAACGCGACGGCCGCCACGACGCAGTAGCCGATGGGGATGAGCAACAGCGCAGGGGTCGGCAGCTCGAAGAACCGGAAGGCACTGATGAGGACGGCGAGGTGGAGGGACGAGATCTTCGTCGCATCGATGACGTGGTCGAGCCACTCACCGGACGGTGATCCGCCGCCGCGCAGTCGCGCGACCTGGCCGTCGGCCGAGTCGAAGGCGTACCCGATCGCGAGACAGAGCCACACGCCGACACCGAGACCGATGCTCGGCGGCAGGGTCGCGAGCATGATGATGCCGCTGAACGTGAAGACCGCACTGATCACGGTGACCATGTTCGGCGTGAGACCGAGCTGGTACGCCGCCGCGGCGAGGTAGCGACCCGCCTTGCGGTTGACGTAGATCGAGTACGCCGGAGCGCCTCGCGTCCGCTTCTTCTGTGCACCGGCGAGACGGGCGACGATGTCGGAGTACCGCTCGGCGACGTCGGGGTCTTCCGTGGGCTGAGTCATGGGGGCAGTTCGGGTCATGCCGGTCCTTGTGTTCTCATGTGGGCGCTGCAGGCGATCGCTGATTCGGGTGAGCGGTCGTGAGCGGTCGGGCGACGAAGGCGCGCCCGGGTTCGGGTGTTCCGCGACCGGTCGGGTACCGGGTCGCGGGAATCGTGGCGAGGCGCGCACGGTGCCGGACGTGATGCGCCGACGGCTCGGGTAAGTCGTCGCTGCAGTGCGTCGCGGGCGGGTTCGGGTGTGCGGGTCTTGCCAGTGAGCAGCTGTGCGATCGAGCCGTTTTCGGGTGACTCGCCGTGCGACTGCGGGCGGTGATGGTGACGACTGTATCGAAGTGTTGCCCCCTCTGGAAGGGGATTTGTCCTCTTTTCGCAGGACACCCCTCGCTTTGGGGGCATCACCGACAGAAGTCCTGACATCAGTACGCGCCGACCGGTTTGAGCACGACCTTGACGGTCTGCCACATGATCATCAGGTCGCCCGTGATGGACCAGTTCTCGACGTAGTAGAGGTCCAGGCGGACGCTCTCCTCCCACGTCAGGTCGGAACGTCCGGAGACCTGCCACATGCCCGTGAGGCCCGGCTTGATGTGCAGACGCCGGTGGACGTCCTTCTCGTACTCGGCGACCTCGCTCGCGAGCGGCGGCCGGGGCCCGACGAGACTCATGTCGCCGGTGAGGATGTTCCACAGCTGTGGCAACTCGTCGAGGGAGTACTTGCGCAGGATGCGACCGACGCGGGTGACGCGCGGGTCGTTCCTCATCTTGAAGAGCACGCCGTTGCCCTCACTCTGCGCCATGAGGGCGGGGAGGACGGCTTCGGCGTCGGTGACCATGGACCGGAATTTGAACATCGTGAAGCGCTCACCGTTCCTGCCGACGCGTTCCTGCCGGAAGAGGACCGGGCCCGGGCTGTCGAGCCTGACGGCGAGGGCGACGAGCGCCAGCACTGGCGAGATGAGGAGGATCCCGAGGCTCGTGAGCCCGATGTCGAGTGCGCGCTTCATGATGTGGTGACCGCCCTCGAACTGCGGGATCTCCACGTGGATGAGCGGTAGCTCCTCCACCGGGCGGAAGTGGATGCGGGGCCCGGCCACGTCGGTGAGTCGGGCCGCGAGCACGAGCTCGGTCGCCGTGCCCTCGAGGTCCCACCCGAGTCGGCGGACGTAGTCGCTGCCGCCGTCGACGGGGCCGGCGATGATGACCGCGTCGGCGGTGAGGTTCGCGGCGGCCTGGGCGACGCCGTCGATGTGCGCGATGACCGGGACGGAGGTTCCCCGGCTCGAGAACGGCTCTGCCGTCTCCTGGTCGACCACGGCCGCACCGACGACGGTGTAGCTCATGCTGTGCTGCTTGGCGACCTGTTCGAGGACGTACGCGACGTCGTCACGCCGGCCGACGACGACCGTCCGTGCGGTGTACTCGCCGACGCGACGACGGCTGAGCAGCCATCTGCGCCACATCCAGCGGGAAGCGAGGAGCGCGAGTGTCCCCGCGGGGAGCGCGAGGATGAAGTAGCCCCGGGCGATGTCGATCTTCAGGATCAGGAAGACGATGGCGAGGATGCCGAAGGCGAACGCGCTGGCGTTGACGACGCGCTTGTACTCGGCGACACCGGAACCGATGATGCGGCTGTCCCGGGTCCTGGTGAAGCCGAGGAAGGCGAGCCAGACGAACACGATGACGCCCGACAGCAGGACATAGAGCTGCTGGGCCTCGGGGCCGACCGGGTCGTCGCCGAACCGCACGACGAACGCGGCGGAGACGGCGAAGAGTGCGATGACGCTGTCGGTGAGGATGAGCCAGCGACGGTAGCGCCGCGACCACTCGCGCTGGGTCAGGGACTTCACCGCGGCGGTGGAGGACTCCGCGCCGGCCGCTGCGGCGCGACGGCGTCGGAGGCCGATCGGGCTCGCGATCGGAGCGCTCAACGGGAAGGGGTTGTCGTTGATCTCCGCGCTCACGCGTGCACCGGCCCCTCGGGGAGGAGTGCGGTGAAGGCCTCGGTCCGCGCGTGCGGAGCGGCCTGTCGGAAGGACCGACGGCGGTTCGGGTACGTCGTCATGGGGTGTTGTCCGATGGTGGGGTTCGGGTGCGATTCTGGTGTGCGGTGCACATGGGCGGTTCGGGCCGCCCGCGGAGAACGCGACGTCACTCGTGTACCCACGATCGACCGGTGAACCCGGTCGAGATGAGCGTCCCCCTTGGATATCCCTCAACTGTAGAAAGCGGGGGTCATCGGCGGATCCCCCACTCCAGGGGGGTCACCGCCCCCAATGCTGGGGGTGTCAGGGGTCTCCGACGCGCGATTCCGTCGTCATCGGCCGAGATGACGACGGACCTCGTCGGTCGCTCTCGCCGCTGCCGGGTGGGGGACAGCACGGTCCGCCCACGTCACGCCGGTGATGGGTGGCGGCTCGGCCGCACGCTCAGCGACTACATTGGTGCCATGGATGGAGCGCGCGCGACCGATGGCGCGATCGCCGACGCCGCCCGCGATCCCATGGCCGATTGGCCGACCGGGCGCCTCCTCTCCACGGCGTCGCGACTGATCGAGCACACCTGGCAGCAGGCCCTCGACGGCATCGGGGTGACCCACGCCGGGCTCATCGTGCTGCACCTGCTCGACAGCGGGCCCGCCAGTCAGAAGGAGCTCGCCCGTCGGGCCCGCGTGCAGAACCAGACCATGTCGCGCACGCTCGACCGACTGGAGCGGGCGGGCCACATCGAGCGCATCGCCGCGGTCGACGACCGTCGCCGTCACGTGGTGAGCCGGACGACTGCGGGTGATGAGGCCTGGCTCGCCGCACACCGGCTGGAGGCCGACGTCTTCCCGGAACTCCCCGACGAGGCGGCGTTGCGGTCCCAGCTGCTCGCGATCATCCGTTCGGGCGAGTCCGCCCGTTGGTCGCCCGAGGACGTCGAACCCGCCTGACCTGTGGCCCGACGCGCCCACCCCGGTCACTGAGCTTGTCGAAGTGCCCACGGGGAACCTGCATGATGCGCGTGTCCAGTCGGGGCTGCCCTTCGGGTGTCCGCTCAGAGGCACACCCAGGCACAGCCGTACCCCGTCCGGGGGGATTCGAGCTGGTGCTCCGGGACGAGAGTGGCTAGTGTGATCAAAGTTTCTATTGTGACTGTTGTGACAGGATGACGGCCGCGACCCGCCGAGGTCGCCGTGATCGTGTCGTCGGACTGGAGAATGATGACCCCCGCACGAACGCCCGGTGCGCAGCACGGCCGCCGCCGTCCCTGGCTGGCGATGGCCCTCTCCGTCGGCGTCGTCACCGCGTCACTCACCGTCGGTGCACTACCGGCCCATGCGGACGACTACCCGAGCTGGGCCGACGTCGAAGCGGCCAAGTCGAGTGAGTCAGCGAAGGCCGCCGAGATCACGAACATCACCGCACTCATCACCTCGCTACAGGAGCAGTCCGACGCCGCGTTCCGCACGGCACAGATCGCCGCCGAGGCCTATCGTCAGGCGCAGGACGCCGTGACCGAGGCGACCGCCCGCGAGTCGGCCCTGCGCGAGCAGGCCGAAGCCGCTGCGGCCGCTGCCAAGGTCTCGAAGCAGCGCGCCGGTGCGCTCATCGCACAGCTGTCGCGCGGCGGCGGCGGCGACGTCTCGCTCGACCTCGTCCTCGGCGCGGGGAAGTCCGACGACCTGTTGTCCCGACTGTCCGTCATGGACAAGCTGGGCGAGCGGAACGCCGCGAGCTACGCCGAGGCGGTGACCGACCGCAACGCGGCGAGCGGGCTGACCGACCAGGCGGAGGTCGCGAAGACCGAACGCGAACGCCTCGAGGGCGAAGCGCAGACGAAGTACGACGAGGCGGAGAGCGCCTCGGCGGCGGCATCCGCAGCCGTGGCGGCCCAGGAGCAGCAGGCCGACCAGCTCTACGCGCAGCTCGCCTCCCTGAAGAACACCACCGCCGAGACCGAGCGCGGGTACGCGGCCGGCGAGTCCGCTCGTCAGGCGGCGGAGGCGGCGGCAGCCGCTGCGGCTGCCGCCGCGGCCAACACCCCTCCCGCCTCGGGCGGCGGTTCATCCGGCGGCGGCGGATCGAGCGGCGGCGGCGGCGGTGCGTCCAGCGGCGGTGGCGGTGGCGGCGGCTCGGTCGCACCTCCGAACTCCGCCGGCGTCGAGTCGGCGATCGCCTTCGCGCTCGCCCAGGTCGGCAAGGGCTACCAGCTCGGCGGTTCCGGCCCGAACGTCTGGGACTGCTCGGGGCTCACCCGCGCGGCCTACGGCAGCGGCATCGGGACGCATTCGGCGACGAACCAGTACTACACGATGCAGTCGCAGGGACGCCTCGTGCCCTACAGCCAGAAGCAGCGTGGCGACCTCATCTTCTGGTCGAGCGGCTACGACTACTACCACGTCGCCATCTACCTGGGGAACGGCCAGATCGTCGAGGCGGCCAACGAGCGGGCCGGTACCCGTGTCGGCGGCATCTGGGGCTCCGGCGACGTCGCACCCTACGTCGGTCGCCCGACGGGTTGATCCCATGAGCTCCGCCGAGGTCGACGCCTACCTCGCGTCCCTCACGCACCAGCTGAAACCGGCGGTCGTCCGTCTGCGCAAGGCGATCATGGCCTCGGACACGGGGTTCTCGGAGCACCTGAAGTGGAAGGCGCCGAGCTTCGTCTACGACGGTGAGGACCGCGTCACCTTCGCGCTGCACCCGGCGAACCGTATCCGGATCATCCTGCACCGGGGCGTGCATCAGCGCGACGACGCCGACGCCTTCCGGTTCGACGACCCCTCCGGTCTCGTGGTGTGGGCTGCGCCGGACCGCGGTGTCGTCACCTTCTCGACCATCGATGCGGCGGCCGCCGCCGAACCCGCCCTGCTCGAACTGATCGGGCGCTGGGTGCGGGCCTGACACCCGTCGACGAGCGCAGGGGCACGCGGTCGGCGAGCCGACGTATGATCGACTGCCGAGCGGGCGACAGTGCTCCGACGGACCGGTCGTGAAGGAGGCCTCGTGCGCAGTGCCGTGCTCGGCGTCGTGCTGCTCGTCATCGGGACGATCGCGGTCCTCACCGGCGTCCTCCCCGCCCCGGAGGCCCTCGGCATCGCCGACCGCGTGTGGCCGATCCTCCTGTTCGTCGTCGCGATCACCGTCGTCGCCGAACTCGCTGCCGACGCCGGCCTGTTCACGCTCGTCGCCTCCCGGCTCGTGCGCTGGGGTCGGGGGAGCACCTGGTTGCTCTGGTTGCTCGTCGTCGCGCTGGCCACGCTCAGCACCGTCTTCCTCTCGCTCGACACCACGGCCGTCCTCCTGACGCCGGTCGTCATCACGCTCGCGCGGCACGCGGGGCTGTCGCCGGTGCCGTTCGCCCTGACCACCGTCTGGTTGGCGTGCACGGCGTCGTTGCTGTTGCCGGTGTCGAACCTCACCAACCTCCTCGCTGAGCACGCGATCGACGAGGCCGCCACGGCGTCGGGCGGCGGCCCGCTCGGTCCCGGTGGTTTCGCAGCGCTCATGGTCGTCCCCGCGATCATCGCGGTCGTGGTCCCGTGCGTGGTCCTCGCGATCGTGTACCGCCGTCAGCTCGCCGGTGCCTACACGGTGGACGTGGAGGCGCAGGACGACGACCGGGTGCTGCTGTGGACGTCCGGGCTCGTGGTGCTGGTGCTCCTGCCACTGCTGGTGTCGGGTATCCCGGTGTGGATGTCGGCGGTCGGCGCGGCGGTGTTCCTCGTCGTCGTGTTCCTCATCCGGCGTCCGGCGGCGTTGCGTCCGGCGCTCGTCCCGTGGCAGCTCGTCCTGCTCGCCTCAGGACTGTTCCTCGTGGTCGAGGCGGCTCACGCCCTCGGGCTCGCGCGGGCGCTCGCGTCCATCGCGGGGACCGGCGACTCCCTCCCGGCGCTCCTGCAGCTGGCGGGGGTCGGCATGGCGAGCGCCAACCTCGTCGACAACCTCCCGGCGTACCTCGCACTGGAGCCGGTGGCCGGCGATCCCGTGCGGTTCGCCGCCCTGCTCGTCGGCGTGAACGCGGGCGCGCTCATCACCCCGTGGGCCGCCCTCGCGACCCTGCTCTGGCATGCGCGGCTCACCGCGGCGGACGTCGAGTTCGGTTGGGGTCGGTTCATCGCGCTCGGATTCGTGGTCGCTCCGCTGACGGTGGCCCTCGCCACCGTCGGGCTCTGGCTGGCCCAGGGTGCCGGCGCCGTACTGCCGTGACTTCCCAGCGCCGCCCTAATGCTCGTGGCGCGCGTCGGCCGCCCGGCGTCGCTCCAACAGCTCCGTGACGATGAGGTCGATGAGGTCGAAGGGGATCGGCCGGCTGAACGGGAACTGCAGCGTGTCCTTCGCCGCCCGGTAGTCGGCGACGGCGTTCTGGAGGGGGCCGTCGAACGGGGGGATCGAGTAGAGGGCGATGTGGTGTTTCCAGGCGCCGAGGTACAGCAGGTAGCGGTCGTCGAGCATGAACGTCGGCATGCCGTACCGGATGGCTTCGGTGACTTCAGGCACGATGCGGTGGACGCGGAGTCGGATCTCCTCGATGGCGTCCGCGGCGTCGGCGGGTTGCGCGGCGAGGTAGTCGTCGATCGTGGTGGGTGCACCCGGCATGTCTCTCCTCGTCGGAACGGACACGGCACGGGAGCCGTCGGGCCCCCGTGCCGTCATCGTCCCACGTCCGAGTCTCGCGCGACAGTGGTGGTTCTACCGCTTCGCGAGGGCGCGCCGCACGTCCTCCTGGACGAGGTCGGCGTTCATGATCGCGCCGGCCATCGATCCGGCCGCCGCCGCCTGGAGGACCTGCGTACGCAGGTTCGTGACGTCGCCGGCCGCCCAGACGCCCGGCACCGAGGTGGCACCCAGCTCGTCGACGCCGATCGCGTCGCCGAACTCGGCTCCGCGGGGGTGCGGTCGCGTGTGGAGCCCGAGACCGGTGAACGCCTCGGCGCGCACCCGGTTGACCGGGGCGACGGCCAGCGCCTCGACGGGGACGGTGCGGCCGTCGTCCAGGCGCACGCCGACGAGCCGGTCGTCGGCGATCTCGAGCCGCTCCACGACGCCGTCGACCACCTCGATGCCGCGCGCCGCGAACGCCGCCTCCTGCTCCGCCGTGAAGGCGCCCGCGGTGTTGCGGAGCACGACGACCCGGTCGCTCAGCTGCCGGAACAGCTGCGCCTGGTGGGCTGCGGCCTCCGCGTTCGTGCCGAGGACACCGATCACGCGGTCCTGGACCTCCCAGCCGTGGCAGTAGGGGCAGTGGAGGGCGTCGCGGCCGAACCGCTCCCAGAGGCCGGGGATGGGCGGGAGCTCGTCGGCGGTGCCGGTGGCGATGAGGAGGCGGCGGCCTCGGACGATCGCGCCGTCCGCCGTCGTCAGGGTGAACCCGTCATCGTCGCGCCCGGCATCGACGACCTGACCGTCGACGACGCGGACGCCGTACGACGCCACCTCCGCGCGGCCGAGGCGGAGGACCTCGCGAGGCGGGGTGCCCTCTCGGGTCAGGAAACCGTGGACGCCGTCGGCGGGTGCGTTCCGGGGTTCGCCGCCGTCGACGACGATCACGGACCGTCGTGATCGTCCGAGCATGATGGCTGCACTGAGCCCGGCTGCGCCCCCGCCGACGATGACGGCGTCGACGAGGTCGGTGGTGGTTGCTGCGGTGACGGGAGTGCTCATGGATCGTTCCGTTCGTTCGGCGTGCTGGGAGGTGTCCAGGGTGCGCCGAGCGGTGCCGAAATGGCAAGGACCCTTGCTGAAACGGCAACGTGCGCGCGAGAATCGACCCATGGCGCATGCACACGACGAGCAACGGTCCATCGACGGCGTCCTGGATGCCGTCGGGCCGAGGCTGCGAGCCATCCGGCAGCATCGCGGCACCACCCTCGCCGCACTGTCGGCGGAGACGGGCATCTCGGTCTCCACCCTCTCCCGGCTCGAGTCCGGCCAGCGCCGACCGAACCTCGAGCTGCTCCTGCCACTCGCCAAGGCGCACCAGGTGCCTCTGGACGACCTCGTCGGTGCTCCGCAGACGGGTGATCCCCGCGTCCATCTGAAGCCCGTCCAGCGGCACGGCCAGACGATCGTGCCGCTGACGCGTCGATCCGGCGGTCTCCACGCGTTCAAGAGCATCATCCACGGCGGCGACGGCCCGCAGACGCCTGAGACGCAGAAGGTCCACGAGGGCTACGAGTGGCTCTACGTCCTCAACGGCCGGTTGCGGCTCCTCCTCGGCGACCAGGACATCGTGCTCACCGCGGGTGAGGTCGCCGAGTTCGACACCCGCGTCCCGCACTGGTTCGGCCGGGCCGAGGCCGCAGGGGTGGAGTTCCTCAGCCTGTTCGGCAAGCAGGGTGAACGGATGCACGTCCGCGCGACGTCGACGAGGAGGAGCGCATGATCGGACGTGATGACGAGGAGGGTGCCCGCCCACCCGAGGACGACCGGCCGTTCGCGGAGCAGGTCCTCGAACGCCGCGGGTTCGCGGTCACGGCGGCCCTGTTCGTGATGCTCGGCGGGCTCGTCGTGCCGTTCGTCGGTTGGGTGGCCGGCATGGTCATGCTGTGGCGGTCGCGCGCCTGGACCACCAGGCAGAAGGTCTGGGCCACCGGCGGACCAGTCCTCGCGAGCGCCGCGGTACTGCTCGTCCTGGCCCTCCTGAGTGCGAACTGGAAGTCGACGGATGCCGGCGTCGGTGGCTCCCCGGTGATCCCCGTCGTCTACGACCTCGGGTCGACGGCTGTCGTGCTGCTGTTGGTCGGCTACGCCGCTGCCGGCACCTGGTTGCTCTGGCTGGCGCTCCGGCCAGCGGGCCGGCCCGACTGATTCGCGGTCGTCGCTCAGGTGGACCGGGCAGCATGGGCAGATGCCCGACTCCTCGCGATTCCGCCGCCCCCTGCCCGTCCAGCCCGGACCCGGTGAGGAGTCCGTCTGGGAGTACCCGCGTCCGCCGCGGGTCGAGCCGCGCGATGAGCGCGTCGTGATCCGGTTCGGCGGCACGGTCATCGCGGAGTCGACGGCCGCGGTCCGGGTCCTGGAGACGAGCCACCCGCCGGTGTACTACGTGCCGGCCTCAGACTTCTCGCCCGGGGTCCTGGTGCCGGTCGACGGGACGACCATGTGCGAGTTCAAGGGCGAGGCCCACTACCTCGACGTGCGGGTGGGCGACGAGGTCGCCGGTGCCGCGGCGTGGACCTACCCCGATCCACGCCCGGGATACGCGCCGCTGTTCGGCATGATCGCCGTCTATCCGGGACGCATGGACGCCTGCGAGGTCGACGGGGTGCCGGTGCAGGCGCAGGAAGGCGACTTCTACGGCGGATGGATCACGCCGGGGATCGTCGGGCCGTTCAAGGGCGCCCCGGGCACGCGCGGCTGGTAGAAGACGCCGCCGCCCTACACCCGCTCCTCCGTCGCGCGCAACGCCCTGGAGCACCCTGCACCCGCATGCCACGCTGAGCGCCAAGCGCTGTCGACGACGAGGCGCGCAGGAGGCGGTCGAAGCCATGGACGTGTTCGATGAAGCAGCGGACCCGGGTTGGTCCCTCCTCCGTGTCGTCCCGCTGTTCGGCCTCGCCGTCAGCGTCGGTGCGGTCGCCGGTGCGGCCCTCGCGGCCGGTGCGGAGCTCTTCGGGGCGGTCGGGACCGTCTCGATGCATCCGGCCGATCTCGGTGGGATCGCCGTCCTCGTCGGCGGACTCGTCGGAGGGATGCTCGCCGCCGTCGGGGCGGTCGGCGCGCTGCTGGCGCTCGGCATCCTCGACCACTGGGGTGAGCGGGGCCCGGTCCACCGGGCCTGGATCGCCGGTGGTGGTGCGGCCTTCCTCGTCCTGATCGTCGGCGGCCTCATCGCCGCACCCATCGGACTCGCCTCGACGATCGGGGTCGTCGTGTTCGCGGTGCTCGCCGCCGGAGTGGCGGCCGGCGGTGGGCTCTACGCCTTCGAACGGGCGCTGGCGCGTCGTCGAGCCGGGTGGGCCGGTCTCAGGCGGTAGCGCGGACGGTCAGCCGGCGAGCTGCTGGAGGCGCGCCCGGTGCCAGTCGGTCTGCGTGAGGGCCGAGACGCGCAGGAGACCGGTCAGTGCGTCCCATCCGGCCGACCAGCCGATGCGGGAGGCGATGGTCCACACGCTCGCGTCGGGGTCGTCCGCCAGGACGGCGCGCACCTCGTCGGCTCGCCGCAGATGGTGCGCGGCCAGCTCGTCGCAGCGGTCCGCGAGTCCCGTGAACCGGAAGCCGTGTCCGGGGACCACCTGATCGCCGTCGTAGCCGCGGACGCGGTCGAGCGACGACAGGTAGGCCGTCACCGGGTTCTCCGAGGTGCGCGCCCCGAGGCCGAGGCCGGAGAAGATCGTCGGCAGCACGTGGTCGCCCGTGAAGAGGTAGCCGCGGTCCTCATCGCGGAGGGTGAGGTGGCCCGTCGTGTGGCCGGGTGTGTGCAGGACCCTGATCGAGCGACCGGGGAGCGTCAGCAGCTCGCCGTCCTCGAGCGTCCGGTCCGCACGGGTGTCGCCGAGGTGCCCGGCGGGTGCCGTCGCACCGGTGGCCCAGGGGCGCACGGTCGTGTCATCCGCCGGGACGCCCCACTCGTCCAATGCTGCGGCGAGATCGGCCGGGCCCGGCGGGGTCGAGCCGGCCGCCTCGTCCTCGAGGCGGTGCATGAGGACCGGAGCGGCGAGCTCGTCGCGGAGGGTGCCGGCGAGGCCCAGATGATCGGGGTGCAGGTGGGTCACGACGACGCCCGTGAGCGTCGTCACCCCGATGCCGCGGAGCTCCTGCAGCAGGTGTTCGCGGCCCTCGGGGGTGTTGGTTCCGGGGTCGACGACGATCGCACGACCGTCGGTGCCGAAGAGCACCGAGCAGAGGGTGAACGGATTGCCGGGGTCGCCGGTCGGGACGGCGATGACGACCGTGTCGGCGTCGAGGTGCTCCGTCGCAGGGATCCGGCCGTCGCGGAAGGCGGCAGCCTGGGATTCGCTCGATGAGGTGATCATGGTGCTGCTCCGGGTGGTGTCGGGGGACGGACCAACCCTAGTCGTGGGGTCCGTCGGGTTCAGTACGATGGGTGCATGACCGTCAACGACATCCTCATCGGCGTGATCGCCTTCATCACCGTCTTCGGCGGCATCGGCCTGGTCGGAGCGCTCGTCGCCATGGCCAAGTCCGGCTACCACGGCTGATCCTCCCCGGAGGAGGCTCGGCCGGTTCCGCCGTGGCTCAGCGGGCGACGGCCTCGTCCGTGGCACGCTGTACCGCCGCGAGCGCTGCCGCGACGGCCGAACGCTGCAGTGAGCCCTTCCTCGCCGTCGCGACGATCTTCCGTTCGCTCATCCCGGCGATGGGTTTCCGCACGACGTCCGTCCGCGAGCCGATCGCGATGTCCGGAAGGACGGCGATCGACAGCCCGGCCGCCACGTGGTCGATGACGACCTCGTAGCTCGTGAACCGTCCCGCCACCTTCGGCTCGAACCCCGCGCGACGACAGATCAGTGGGACGAGTTCGCCGAGGTAGGTGCCCGGGGCGTCGAGGGCCCACGACTCCCTCTGCAGCTCGCTGAACGTGACCTGCTCCTGTGCGGCCAGTCGGTGGTCGAGCGGCGCGATGAGCAGGAGGGGGTCGGTGGTGAGCGGCACGCTGTGCACCGAGGGGTCGAGGAGGAACCCGTCCTCCTGATCGACGGTGATCACGACGTCGCAGGTTCCCCGCTGGACCGCCGTGGTGCTCTCGTGCGGTTCGACCTCGATGAGTTCGACCTCGAGGCGCGGGTACTGCCGCGCGAGGGAACGGGCTGCGGGGATGAGGATGGGGGCGATGACGCTCGCGAACCCGGCGATGCGGAATCGACCGGACGGCTCGGACTCGACCTCGGCCAGCTCGACCTCGATGGCGTCCATCTGCGCGAGGAGGGCCCGAGCGCGCTCGACGAGCAGCGCACCGGTCGGCGTCAGGGTGAGCGTCCGGCCACGTCGTTCCAGGAGCGCGGCGCCGGTCTCGGCCTCGAGGACGGAGAGCTGCTGCGAGACGGTCGAGGGGCTGAGGTCGAGCTCACGGCCGACGGCGCGGATCGTACCGAGGCGGTCGAACGCCTCGAGCAGTCGCAGTCGCACGGGGTTCAGGGCCATGCTGCAACAGTATCGAGCGCGCCAGGGCGCCCTCCACACGGGCCCCAGTCCGATCCGGGTCCCGTGGCTCCCGGAGGGTGCTGACCGTCACCGTCCGGTTCACTCCCAGACGAGCTCCTCCGGCAGATGGCCGGGCTCGGCGAGTCGGGCGTTCCGGAGCACCGCGCCGTCGGGGCCGAGCGAGAGCGCGGTCACCGAGAGCGAGGCGAGGCGCAGACCGTCGTGGTCGTCGATGCGGACGATCGCCTCGTCGGCGTCGGCGGGGACGCTCGTCGTGGAGCGCAACGTGCGCAACCACGGCTCCCAGGACGCGGCCGTCGCACCGTCCAGCGGCCCGATGGGCGACGGGGCCTCGAGGAAGGCCGGCCGCCACCGGTGGACCCGGGGGACGTCGAGGTGGTCCGGGCCTTCGTGCGTCACGAGGTGGAGACCGGGTGCGACGTCGATCGACCGGAGCGAGGCGCCGTCCCAGCTCGTCACGGTGACGCGGTCAGGACGCAGCTCCACGAGGTTCCAGGACCGGGCACTGCGGGCGTCGTCCGCGTCGACGCCGGTCGTGACGGCTTGCAGGGGGAGGACGCCCCGCGAGGTCCACCCGGCGGCGGGAATGTCGAGGTCCTCGCGTCGGTTGAGGACCACCGCCGCCCGGGGGCCGCCTGAGGCGCCGTCGTTCGTCGCCAGCCACGCGCCGCCCGCTTCGCGGTCGTGGATGCCGCGGACGCCGTCACCGAGTCCGGGCCACCACGCGCCGGGTGGATCCCAGGCACGCCCCGGCTGCTCGTCTCGCAGCCCGAGGACGGCGATCGGCCACGCGCGCCCCGGCTCGAAGTCGATGATGACGGTGCACACGCTGGTTCCTCCTCGGGCCGGCCGGACTAGGACAGACTAGACGAGGACCCGGCGCGGAAGCGCCGGAAGCGAGGAGGCGGCATGGGTGTGCAGGATGCATCGCGGGAGGCGGCGGGGCGCACGGTCGTCGTCGGGATCACGGGCGGGATCGCCGCGTACAAGGCGGTCGGTGTCGTCCGCGGGTTCGTCCTCGCGGGCTTCGACGTCCACGTCGTGCCGACCGAGAGCGCCCTCCGGTTCGTCGGCCTGCCGACGCTCGAAGCGATCAGCCGGAACCCCGTCACGACCTCGCTGTACGACGGCGTCGCCGAAGTCCGGCACGTCGCCCTCGGGCAGCGCGCGGAGCTCATCGTCGTCGCACCGACGACGGCCAACACCCTCGCGAAACTCGCGGCGGGACTTTCCGACGACCTCCTCGGCACCACCATCCTGGCCAGCCGGGCGCCGGTCCTGCTGGCGCCGGCGATGCACACCGAGATGTGGCAGCACCCGGCGACGACCGCGAACGTCGCCCTCCTGCGATCGCGCGGGGTGGCGGTCATCGGTCCGGCGCACGGCGCGCTGACCGGCGGCGACACGGGGCCGGGACGCATGAGCGAGCCCGACGACATCGTGGCCGCCGGCTTGGCGCTGCTCGCCGGACGCACCGGTGGAGCGGACGCGCACCCGGACGACCTGCGCGCCGAGCGTGTCGTCGTCTCGGCCGGTGGCACCCGTGAGCCGCTCGACCCGGTGCGGTTCCTCGGCAACCGGTCGAGCGGTCGGCAGGGACTCGCCATCGCGCAGGCCGCCGCCGAGCGCGGGGCGGACGTGGTGCTCGTCGCGGCGCACCTGGACGCCGACGTCGCGGCCGAAGCGGCTGCGGTCGACGGTCTGCGGGTCGTTCCGGTCGGCACCGCAGCGGAACTCGCGGTCGCCGTGGAGGACGCGGCGGCCGACGCGACGCTCGTGGTCATGGCGGCCGCCGTGGCCGACTACCGCGCCGCCGAGATCGCCGAACGGAAGATCAAGAAGGACGACACCGGCTACGAGCTCACCCTGCGACTCGTCCGCAACCCCGACGTGCTCGCCGGACTCGCCGCCGCTCGGATACCGGGACGCCTGGTCGTCGGGTTCGCCGCGGAAACCGCCGCCGACCGCGAGGAGCTCCTGGCCCTCGGCCGGACCAAGGTCGCGCGCAAGGGCGCCGACCTCCTCGTGCTCAACCGCGTGGGGTGGACCGACGGCTTCGGCACGCCGGACAACGAGGTCGTCGTGATCGACGGCGCCGGCGAGGTGGTCGGCGCGGCGGCCGGCTCGAAACGCGGCATCGCCGACCGGCTGCTCGACCTCGTGCTCGCCCACCGGGCGGAGCCGGTTCGTTCCCAGGCGGGCGAGCCTCCCCCCGAACGGGGCTGAGCACTGCCACGATGGCACCATGCCACGCCTCCGTCCCGCGCGCCGTCGCGCCTCCATCGCCGCGGCCCTCGCCGGAGTCATCGTCCTCTCGATGGGTCTCGCGCAGCCGGCCGCCGCTGCGGAGTACCCCAGCTGGGAGGACGTCGAGGCGGCCCGCTCGAGCGAGTCCTCGAAGCAGTCGACCATCGGTCAGATCGAGGGGCTCGTCCAGCAGCTGAAGACCGCTGCGGCGCTCGCCGAAGCCGAGGCCGTCCTCCGTGCCGACGAGTACGAGGCCGCTCAGCTGGCCGTCGACGAGGCGAGCTACCGTGCCCTCTCGCTCCGTGAGCAGGCCGTTGCAGCGACGACCGCGGCGCAGGCCTCCAAACGCCAGGCCGGCGCGCTCGTCGCCGCGTGGTTGCGGTCGGGGAACGTCGACCTCAGTACCGCCGCGTTCCTCGACGGCCAGGAGCCGGAGTCGCTCCTCGGACGCTTGAGCACGATCACGAAGCTCAGCGAGTCCACGGACGGCACCTACGACCGGGCGAGGACCGATGCGAACACGGCGTCGCTCCTCACCGAGCAGGCGACCATCGCCGAGGCCGCCCTCGGCGAGCTCGCCGCGGCAGCCGAGACCGCGCTCGGCGACGCGGTCGCAGCCCGTGCCGACGCCGAGACCGCCGTGTCCGAGCAGCAGGAGTACCTCGCGACGCTCGAGGCCCAGCTCGTGGTCCTCAAGGAGAACCGCGCAGCCACCGAGGCCGACTACCGCAAGGGCGAGGAAGTCAAGGCGGCCGCGGCCGCCGCTGCTGCAGCCGCGGCGGCTGCGGCTGAGGCTGCACGGGCGGCTGCCGAAGCCGCTGCGAACGCCGGCGGTGGCGGAGGCGGCGGCGGAGGAGGTGGTGGCGGTGCCTCGGGCGCTGTCGGGAGCCAGGGGTGGGCCCTGCCGATCTCCGGCCGGATCACCGACAACTACGGACCGCGACCCGGTCGCCCCGTGCCCGGCGTCAACCCGTTCCACTCGGGCACCGACATCGGAGCGGGTTGCGGGCGAGCGGTCTACGCCGCGAACGCCGGCACCGTGGTCTACGCCGGCTGGCTCGGCACCTACGGCAACTGGGTCCTCGTCGACCACGGCGGCGGCGTCATGACCGGATACGCGCACAACAGCAGCATCCTCGTCGGGGAGGGGCAGTGGGTGTCCGCCGGTCAGAACATCTCGCTCGTCGGGACGACGGGTGCCTCGACCGGATGCCACGTGCACTTCGAGGTCAGGATCGGCGGTTCGCGCGTCGACGCCGTCCCGTTCATGGCGGACCGGGGCATCCGGCTCGGCTGAGCCGCGTCCCGGATCGAGGCGTCAGAGTCCGAGGCGCTCGAGCTCGGCGTCCATGCGGCGAGCCATCTCCGCGTACCCCTCGTCGTTCGGGTGGAGGCCGTCTGCGGCCATCCACTCCGGGTGTCCCTCGATCCAGTGCGACGCCCCGGGGATGGTGTCGGCGTCGATCTCCTGCGCGGCGTCGGCCACCCAGCCGATGATCGTCTCGATCGACTGCGGTCGCTCGTCGGTGTACCAGAACGGTTCGACGACGATGAAGCGGGCCTCCGGGAGGGCGTCGCGGAGGCGATCCAGGTCGGTCGTGATCTGTTCGTGGATCCGGTCGGCGGCATCGTCGAAACTGAACGCGTCGTTGAGGCCCATCGTGACGAAGACGATGTCGGGCTGCTCGGCGATGATGAGGGAGGGTAGGTCGCCGCTGCCGTCGCCGAAGCGGTCGCGGTGGTTCACGAACCCGAGGCCGTTGACGCTGGGGTTGAACTCCCGCCAGCCGCGTTCCTCGCTGACGACGGTGGACCAGCGGTTGGCCGGGTCGCTCGCTCCGGTGCCGAGGGTGTACGAGTCGCCGTAGAACGCGACGAGCGGTCCGTCGCCCGTGGCGCTGCCGGTCCCCGAGCCGGGGGAAGCGCAGGCGGTGAGGCCGGTGGCGAGGGCGAGCAGGGTGACGGCGGCGAGCAGTCGTGATCTCATACGGATGCTTCGGAGCGGTGGGCGTCGCGGAGGGCCGAAGCGCCGGTCGACTGCCGAAGGTCCGGAACGCGGATGCGGTTACGGTTACGTCGTATCAACGCGAATGCGTGCACTAACCTGTCTCTATGCCGCAGATCCGTATCCGAGACGCCGCCCTGTTCCTCGGGGTCAGTGACGACACCGTCCGTCGCTGGATCGACCAGGGCGCACTCGTCAGCGCGAAGGACGAGGCGGGCCGAGCGGTCGTCGACGGCCTGTCGCTCGCTCGGCTGGCCAGGGAGAACGCCGTCCTCCCCGTCGACCCCTCGGAGATCGGACGCTCGGCACGCAACCGCTTCGTCGGCATCGTCACCGACATCACGATGGACACGGTCATGGCGCAGGTCGAACTGCAGTGCGGCCCGCATCGGGTGGTGTCCCTCATGAGCAGTGAGGCCGTGCGTGAACTCGGCCTCGAACTCGGATCCACGGCCATCGCCGTCGTGAAGGCCACGACGGTCCTCATCGAGACCCCGAAGGCGAGCTCATGAACCGCACCGCACCGCGCCGATCCCTCCGATTGCTCAGCGCATTGGCCCTCGGCACCGGGGTCCTGCTCGCCGCGTCCGCGTGCGCCGCACCCGCGGCGACGCCGACACCCACCGCCTCGGCCATGACGGACGAGCTCAGCGGCTCCATCACGGTGTACGCGGCCGCCTCGCTCAAGACGACCTTCACCGAGCTCGCGGAGGACTTCGAGGAGGCGCACCCCGGTACGACCGTCGAGCTGACCTTCGCCGGCTCCTCCGACCTCGTCACGCAGCTCACGAACGGTGCTCCCGGCGACGTGTTCGCCTCGGCGGACGAGAAGAACATGGCGAAGCTGACCGATGCCGATCTCGTCGAGGGCGACCCGGTCGACTTCGCGACCAACGTCCTGCAGATCGCCGTGCCCCCGTCGAACCCTGCCGGTGTGAAGACGTTCGCCGACCTCGCCCGTCCGGACGTCAAGACGGTCGTGTGCGCGCCGCAGGTCCCCTGTGGAGCGGCCACGGTCTCCGTCGAGGACGCCACGGGTGTCGCGCTGAGCCCGGTCAGTGAGGAGTCATCGGTCACCGACGTCCTCGGCAAGGTGACCTCGGGCGAGGCCGATGCGGGGCTCGTCTACGTGACCGACGTCATCGCGGCCGGCGACACCGTGCAGGGCATCGCCTTCCCCGAGTCGTCGGAAGCCGTCAACACCTACCCGATCGCGCCGCTGGCAGGAAGCGCGAACCCCGCCGTCGCCGCGGCGTTCGCGGCCTACGTCGTGAGCGCCGAAGGACAGCGGGTGCTCGCCGACGCCGGCTTCGGCGCACCGTGACCCCGTGAGGGATCTCGGCTCGGGGGTGCCCCGCTGGATCGTCGTCGTCGCCACGGTCGGCGCGGCGTTCGTCCTGCTGCCGCTCGTGGCGATCGTCCTGCGCGTGGACTGGGCGGACTTCGGAACACTCATCACCTCGGAGTCGTCGGTCGCGGCGCTCGGGCTGAGCCTGCGGACGTCGTCGCTCGCGACGGCACTCTGCATCGTGTTCGGCGTGCCGCTCGCCCTCGTCCTCGCGCGCACCCGGTTCCCGGGGCAGCGGCTGCTGCGGTCGCTCGTCCTCCTCCCGCTCGTGCTCCCGCCCGTCGTCGGCGGGATCGCGCTGCTGTACACCTTCGGTCGGCTCGGCCTGCTCGGACCGGCGCTCGCTGACGCCGGGATCGACATCGCGTTCTCCACGACCGCCGTCGTCCTCGCCCAGACGTTCGTCGCCCTCCCGTTCCTCGTGCTGAGCCTGGAGGGGGCGATCCGCACGACCGGCTCGCGGTACGAGGCCGTCGCCGCGACGCTCGGCGCACGTCCCACCACCGTCTTTCGCACCGTCACGCTGCCGCTCCTCGCACCCGCCGTCGTGTCGGGCGCGATCCTGTCGTTCGCGCGGGCCCTCGGCGAGTTCGGGGCTACTCTCACGTTCGCGGGCAGCCTGCAGGGGGTCACGCGGACGCTGCCGCTCGAGATCTACCTGCAGCGCGAGACCGATCCCGACGCCGCGGTCGCGCTGTCGCTCGTCCTCGTCGTCGTGGCCGTGCTCGTCGTCGGCGTGGCGGGGGCACAGGGGTCGATCCGCCGTGGACGGACCGTCGCCGGAGTGGTGCGATGACCGGGGCGGCCCTGGAGTTCCGAGCGACGCTGCGTGAACGCGACTGGGAGCTCGCCGTCGACCTCGCCGCGGGGGAGACCGTCGCCGTGCTCGGACCGAACGGCGCCGGCAAGTCGACGCTGCTCGCCGTCCTCGCCGGGCTCCTGCGTCCGGACACGGGTCACGCGACCCTCGCCGGTCGCGAGCTGTTCGCGGTCGGTGGATCGGGTCGGGACCGCTGGTCGCGGCCGCACCGGCGGGGGATCTCGCTCCTGGCGCAGGAGGCGCTGCTCTTCCCGCACCGCTCCGTGCTCGACAACGTGGCCTACGGCCCGCTGGTCGCCGGTGCGTCGCGCGGCGAGGCTCGGGACATCGCCCGACGACGACTCGCGGACGTCGAGGCGTCCGAGCTCGAAGGGCGCCGTCCTGCCGAGTTGTCCGGCGGCCAGGCGCAGCGGGTGGCGCTCGCCCGCGCGCTGGCCCCGGACCCGGCCCTCCTGCTCCTCGACGAACCGATGGCCGCGCTCGATGCGACGGTCGCGCCCCACCTGCGCCGCATGCTCCGTGAGCAGTTGCGTGGGCGGACGACCATGCTCGTGACGCACGAGGTGCTCGACGCGTACACGCTTGCGGACCGGGTGATCGTCCTGGACGCCGGGCGCATCGTCGAGCAGGGGCCGACGGCGGAGGTGCTCGAGCGGCCGCGGACGGCGTTCACCGCGGACCTCGCGGGACTCGAACTGTTGTCGGGCGTTCGCACAGCACGCGGGATCCGTCTGCAGGACGGGGCGGAGGTCGAGGTCGGCACCTCCGCGGAGGCAGACCCGATCCCGGTCGGGGTCGCCGTCGCCTGCGCGTTCCGACCGTCCCGCGTCGAGGTCCGAGAGGCTGACGGGTCTGGCAGCCCGAGTGCGTCAGGCGCCCTCCGCGCGATGATCACCGACCTCGAACCCCGCGGTGACGTCGTCCGGGTCCGCTCGGCGGTCATCACCGCCGACGTCGCCGTGCAGCAGCTCGCGGCCGCGGGGTGGTCGACGGGGGACGTCGTCGACTTCGTGGTCGACCCGCGGGCCGCGGTCCTCTACCCGCGCTGAGGCGTCCTGCTCCGGGACACGTCCGAGACGTGACAGAGTGAGTCGATGAACCGATTCTGGAGGCGCTGGTGGCCGATCGTCGTCGGGGCGGCCGGCACGCTCGCCATCGGCGGGATCTGCGCTGCACTCGTCGCCATGGGGCTCGTGCGGCCGAACGCGATCGTGGCCGCCTCGTACGCGGTGCGCGGTGTCGACGTCTCCTCGTACCAGGGCGAGGTCGACTGGGACGTCCTCGCGGCTCAGCCCATCGACTTCGCGATCATGAAGGCGACCGAGGGATCAGGTGATCAGGACGAACGGTTCGCCGCGAACTGGGCGGGCGCGCAGCGGGCGGCCGACGAGAGCGGCTTGCTCATCGGGGCGTACCACTTCCTGAGTTTCGACAGCCCGGCCGAGACGCAGGCGCAGAACATCTTCGACACCGTGCCGGTCACCGCGGGGGCTCTCCCGATCACCATCGATCTCGAGTGCTACGCCGACTACTGTCGGACGCCACCGAGTGCTGAGCGGGTCGCCGCCGTGCTCGATCCGCTCCTCGCCGCACTCGAGGAGCACTACGGTCGGCCGCCGATCATCTACGCCACCATGCGGTATTACGACGCGTTCCTCGCGGGTGCGTACGAGCGCAACCCGATGTGGATCCGCTCCGTCGTCACGCCGCCGGTCCTGACGGACGGGCGGGCGTGGGACCTCTGGCAGTACACCAGCCGGGAACGGATGCCCGGGTACGTCGGCAAGGAGGAGTTCATCGACGTGAACGTCTTCGACGGTTCATGGGATGACCTCCAAGCGCTCGTCGGACCCTGAGCCGCGGCGTCCAGAGGCGCCTCGGGTTACGGCGCGGGAGCGGGACCGGTGGTCGGCTCGGCGACGGGGAGGAACGTGTCCTCGCCGTCGACCTCCTGCTCGATGGAGTCCTCGGTGGTCTCGTGGTCCTCGGGGAGGTTGTCGTCGTTCGCTGCGTGCTTGCTCATACGACCACGATACGACGGGTGTCGCGCTGGGCGATGGGGTTGCGCGCCGCAGGCGTCCTCAGGAGGCGAAGGCGAGTGAGCGGGCCGTGAGTTCTGCGGTCAGGAGGTCGACGGCCTTCGGGCCGACGCCGTGGATGCGGAGCAGGGCGGCGGGGGAGACCCTCGTGAGCTGCTCGAACCGGGTGAAGCCGTGCGCGCTGAGTGCTTCGTGGGCGACCGAGCCGATGGTGGCCGGGAACTCGGATGCCTCGGCGGGCACGAGTTCGACGAACAGTGCGGCGATCCGCTCCTCGATGTCGTCGCGGATGCGGCGGACGGCCTCGATGCCTTGCCTGGCCGGATCCTCGAGTTCCCAGTCCTCGTAGCGCTTGCCGGGGAAGATCGGGCAGGCGTCGCCGCAGCCCATCGTGATGACCGCGTCGGACGCCCGGACGGCGTCGGTCGTGAGGATGCGGGGCACGGCCGCGGTGATGTCGATGCCGTGTTCGGCCATCGCCTCCACCGCCACGGTGTTGATCCGGTCCTTCGGCTCGCTCCCGGCCGACAGCACCTCGACCCGGTCACCGGCGAGGGCACCGAGGAAGCCGGCTGCGATCTGGGAGCGACCGGCGTTGTGCACGCAGACGAAGAGGACGGTGGGGGTGGTGGTCGTGATGGTCATGGCGTCTCCTGGGGGTGGCGTGAGCCGAGTGCGGACGAATGGTCGAGCAGCTCCACGAGGGCAGCGTAGCTGGTGGCGGGGTCTGCGCCGCGGGTGAAGCCGCCGACGAGCTCGAGTGACACGAAGCCGTGGAGGGCCGCCCGGACGATGCGTCCGGCATCCGTCATCGCCACGCTGTCGAGACCGCGCCCCGCGAGGGCGCGCTCGACGAGCATCACGAGCTCGCGGTCGGCCGGCTCGCCGGTGTCGGCGCGGACGTCCGCGATCGAGAACGCGAGGGCGTACCGACCGGGATAGGCGAGGGCGAAGCGCCTGTACCCGTCGGCCAGCGCGGTGAGGGCGGGGGTCCCGCTCAGGCTGGTCGTCGCGATGTCGAGCCCGCTGGCCAGTTGGGCGAGGGCGAGCTGGGCGACGGCGGCGCGGAGGTCCTCGGTGCTGCGGACGTGCTTGAGGAGGGCCGGTGCCGAGGTGTCGAGCTCGCGGGCAAGGGCGGCGAGTGTGAGTGCGTCGGCTCCGTGCGTGTCGGCGAACTCGGCGGCTCCGACGATCACCCGTTGGCGGGAGAACTTGGTCCGGGAAACGGGTGCATCGGTCATCGGATCGAGCCTAACGGCACGCGGCCCTGATGCTGTGCGGCCTCAGACCGTCGGCGGTGTGGCTTCGTGGTGGGGCGCGCCGTGCGTGCGGCGGTCCTCCTTCATCGCGGCTTCCGCGAGGTGGCGTCGGCCGCCCGCCAGCTCGTTGCGGACCTTCGCCTCGAGCGTGCGGAACGGCTCCCAGTAGTTGCCGTCGTAGTCTTCGACGATCTGGAACGTCCAGCGTCCGTCGATGACGTTGCGTCCGACCAGCTCGGTGTCGATCCGGTCGGCGAGGGCGTCGTGTCCGGCTTCGCGGAGGGCGTCCGCGGCTTCGCCGAGCGCGAGGTCCGCTTTACCCGTCAGGCGGTGGAAGCCGTAGAGCATGCCGCGCGCCTGCTCGACCACTTCGAGCGCCTCGGTCACTTTGCCGACCGCTTCCACGGTGGCGTCGTCGACCCCCGCGGGGACTCGGTGGGCGTCGTCGGGGCCGTCGGTGGTGCGGTCGTCTGCAGAACTCATGTCATCAGTCTGTCCCGATCGGCCCAGGATGTCTGGGGCTTGCGGACGGAGGTGCACGATGTGAGCCGGCGGACGTCCTGACGTGCATCGATCTGGCTCGACCGGACTGCCCTTCGACAGGCTCAGGGACCGAGTCGTCTCCGGTGGACTTTTCCCGCTCACTGAGCGAGTCCTCCCCGCTCACTGAGCTTGTCGAAGTGCCTACGAGCTTGCCTCACCGCTCCGGACACACCTCTGCCGGTCACTGAGCCTGTCGAAGTGCGGTGCAGCTCAGGGATCGGAGCTGGTCAGAACGGGGCGGGATCGGGTTCGGTCCGGTGGTGCTTCCCGTCGGGTGTCGTCCACTCGAGCACCCCGCCGGGACCATGGTCGAGGTTCCAACCCGGCAGGTGCTTCATCCGGTGGTGATGTCGACACAGGCAGGCGAGATTGCCGACGTCCGTCGTCCCGCCGTCTTCCCACGCGACGGAATGGTCGAGGTCGCACGCTCTGGCTCGCCTGCCGCAGCCCGGTGCGCGACAGGTGCCGTCCCGGAGGCGCACCGCGCGTTGCAGGTCGGCCGGGACCCGGTACTGGTTCCGCCCGACGGACAGCACGGATCCCGTTTCCGGCTGGACCAGGATCCGGGTGAAGCTCGGAGCGTTCACCGCGATGCGTGCTGCGGTCTCGGGGTCGATGGGACCGTAGCCGTCGAGGGTGGCCGGGGCGTCGGGGACGCCGGCCATGCTCAGCGCGGGGACGGTGATCTGCACGGTCGGTGTGATGTGCTCCTGCACTTCGATCGGGTGCGGGAGCACCGGGCTCGACATGACGTCGTCCGGTGTGACGCCGGTGAGCGCGAGCGCCGCGAGGGCGTCCGCCTGCAGCTGTCCGCAGGTGCGGGTGTCGCCGGCGGCGCGCGACTCAGCCGCCGCGGCCTCAACCCGCTCGATGACGCCCTGGGCGATCGGCGCCGTCGTGAAGAGGTGCACCCACGCCATCCCGTCGGCGGCGGGCTCGAACTCCACCCGGCGGTCGGCCTCGGACCGCCGGGCTCGGGCGGTGATGGACTCTGGGTGGAGGCGCTCGCGGAGCACGCGGGCGCGCCTGCGGAGGTTCGCGTTGGTCGAATCCTCCGCGACCGGTAAGACTTCCGCGAGGAACACCGCCCGCCCCGCGGTCGGCACATCGCTGAGTTGGTCGATGATCGTCTGCGCGTGCCGTGCCGAGATGCGACCGGCCTCGAGGGAGGCGAGCACGGCCGGTGCGTCGTTGACGAGCCGCTCGGCGTCGTTCGTCGCACGCTGCACGGTCCGCTCAGGGGTGCGGGTCGCCATCGCGAGCGCCGCACACGTCGAACGACGGGAGAGGGCCTGCCGTTCCGCCGGCGGGAAGATCGCCGGGACCGTGGCGTCGGCGAAGGCGTCGGCGTAGGCGGCGGAGCGGACGAGCAGCCGGGCCTCACGCGCGTCGAGGGCTGCCCGCAGCCGTTGGATCTCTGCGTATTCGTCCGAGAACTCCGCGAGTTGCGCGGCGTAGTCGTCGCCGACGCGGGTCGCGGTGAGGGTGGTCTCGGTCATGGGACAAGTCCAGCATGGACCACTGACATTCCAGATGCCGAGTCGTTTCGGTTGTGGAAGTGTCCTCGTGTGCCCTTCGACAAGCTCAGGGACCGGGGGAACAGCGCCGGATTCGTGAGCTTCGTCGTGTGTCTTTCGACAGGCTCAGGGACCGGGGAAGGGTGCCGGACTCGGGAGGTCGCGCGTGTGCCCTTCGGCGGGCTCAGGGGTCGAACTTCGCCGAGCGTGCTTTCCGGTCACTGAGCTCGTCGAGGTGCGGAGGTTCCTCGTTGCTCAGGGACCGGGAGGGGGCGCTCAGGGAGCAGAGGAGGCTGGCCCATCCCGGGTGCGCTAGTAGTTCAGGCAGCGATCCGGATCCTCGGTCTCCGGAGGATCGCCCTGATACAGGGTGAAGAAGTTCTCGGCCGGACCGGACAAGGACCCGCGGGCGTGGACGCAGAGACGTGCGAGATCATCGTCGCTCCGGACGTCGGAGGTGATCCGGGACGTATCGCATGCACCGCCACCGGGCTCCAGGATCAGGTCGCGATTGGTTCCCTCGTTGTCCACCATCCAGGTCCCGGAGAAGTCGATCGGCTCGTCCGCACGGGGGTCGTCGTCACGGCTGCACTGAACCTGCGAGGGCCAGGCAGTGGCCTCGAACGTTCCGTCGTCGGCGAGCTCGAGCCGGGTGTCCCCGCTGCGCCAGGTGCCGACGGCTGCATCGCGCGGCAATCCGTACCTCGTGTCCGAGCAGGCGACGAGCGACGTGCCGAGCATGACTGCGAGCACGGAGGCTGCTATCCAGAACGCGCTTCGGGACGTCGCCCGCGGTACCTGGTCGGTCGCTCGGTGTGCCGGTCTCGATTCCACGCTGCGAGTCTGGCCGTCCTGGCAGGGGAGTGGCAACTCGGGCGGGGCATGCGGTCCGGCGGCAGGGCAAAAAAAGAACCCCCACCATGTAGAAGCTAGGTGGGGGTTCCGTGGCTCCGACGGGCGTCGATCCCGTGACCTCACGATTTTCAGTCGTGCGCTCTACCAACTGAGCTACAGAGCCGAGTACATCAGCTGCACGAACGGCGACGATGTCTCAAAAGCAGAAGCCCTCCCTTGCGAGAGGGCTTCCGACCTTTTGCGACCCTGACGGGACTTGAACCCGCGACCTCCGCCGTGACAGGGCGGCACGCTAACCAACTGCGCTACAGGGCCATACATGTTGAATTGCTGGTGATACGAACTGCGGTGATGCTGGTGTTCCTCGGTGCTTCTCGCAGTCGCGCAGACTCACTATACCTGAATCTGTGCGGCTGTTTTTCCAGTAGTCGGTGGTGACCCCAACGGGATTCGAACCCGTGCTGCCGCCGTGAAAGGGCGGTGTCCTAGGCCGCTAAACGATAGGGCCGCGAAGCCCTGAAGCTTCATGACTACCGAGCGACAAGCATACGGATGAAACCGCCGAATCCAAAATCGGGTTCGCGGAGCTGCGGTCGGCACTCCATGCCGGATGTGGCGACAGGCACCGAATGACCACTGCACGGCCCCCGGCCGGGGTTAGCCTCTGGCGTGGACCACTCCCGGATGCCGCGGCCGACGGGAGTGTCCGCAGCCGGTCCCGACCCCCGTCGGGCTAGCGTGGACAGTGGTACCGATGTGACCGATGTGACTGCAGCGAACCGAGATGGGCCCCTACTTCATGAGCAAGAAGCTTGCCGGCGCTTGGCGCCGAAGCCGGACGACCAACGCCGGATCGGCGTCATCCGTGCGGTGGCGAGGACGCCTCACCGCCGCCATCGTCATGTCGCTCACGATCGTCGGCTCGTTCGGCGTCGCCGGTCCGGCGTCCGCAGCCGACTACCCCTCGTGGGACGACGTCCAGGCGGCGAAGGGCAACGAGGCCGCCAAGGCCGCCGAAGTCACGAACATCAAGAACTTCATCGTCCAGCTGCAGGACGAACTGCAGGTCGCCCAGGACGAGGCCGAGAAACGCGGCACGGAGTTTCAGGCCGCTGAGGAGGCCTTCTTCGAGGCGGACGCCCGGGCCACCGCGATCCAGTCGCAGGCCGACGCCAAGACGACCGAGGCCGACACCGCCACGAAGCAGGCCGGTCGGGTCGCCTCACAGCTCTACCGGTCCGGCGGCGCCGACCTCAGCCTGAGCCTCTTCCTCGACGGCGAGAGCAAGGGCGCGACCGACCTCCTGTCCAAGCTCGGCAATATGAACCAGGTCGCCGAGCACAGCAACGGCGTCTACGAGCAGGCGGTCGCCGCACGCAACACCGCGGCTGCGCTCGGCGAGCAGGCCGGTGTCGCCCGCGACGAGCGCGAGTCCCTGCGTCAGGCCGCCCAGGTGGCGATGGAGGCAGCACAGGCGGCTGCGTCCGCGGCAGCCGACAAACTGGAGCAGAACCAGGAACTGATCGTCACACTCAACGCCCAGCTCAGCGCTTTGCAGGACTCCACGGCGAAGACCGTCAAGGACTACGAGGCGGGCGTCGCGGCCGCGAAGGCGAAGGCCGCGGCCGAAGCCGCCGCGCGGGGACAGAGCGCCGACGGCGGTCAGCTCAGCAGCCAGGGCTGGGCTATCCCGGCCTCCGGCAGCATCTCGGGCACCTACGGCTACCGCGACCCGATCTCCACCGGCGGCGGCAGCTCGGGCAGCTTCCACCGCGGCACCGACATCGCGGGCGGCTGCGGGATCCCGATCTACGCGGCGACCGGGGGCACCGTCAGCTACGCCGGCTGGTACGGCACCTACGGCAACTTCATCCTCATCGAGCACGGGGCCGGCGTCTCGACCGGCTACGCACACATCGTGAACGGTGGCATCCAGGTCGCTGTCGGCAGTCAGGTCTCCGCCGGACAGGTCATCGCCTACGTCGGCACGACCGGTGCCTCGACCGGCTGCCACCTGCACTTCGAGGTCCGCATCAACGGCAGCGCGATCGACGCGCAGCCGTTCATGGCCGACCGCGGTGCGCCGCTCGGCTGATCGAGCACCTCGACCCGCACGACGAAGCGGCCGACACCCGAGGGTGCCGGCCGCTTCGTCATGCGGGGTGCGGAGGTCCGCAGGGGGTCAGTGACCCTCCGCCTTGAGCTTGTCGAAGCCCGCGAGGATGATCTTCTCGGCCGCAGCGGCGTCGCCCCAGCCGTCGATCCGCGCCCACTTGCCGGGCTCGGTGTCCTTGTAGTGGACGAAGAAGTGCTCGATCTCGTCGCGCGTCGCCTGCGGGATGTCGTTCAGGTCCTGGATGTGCGACCAGCGCGGGTCCTTGTACTGCACGGCGATGACCTTGTCGTCGCCGCCGCCGTCGTCCGTCATGTGCAGCACACCGACGGGGCGGACCTTGATGCCGACGCCCGGGAAGGTCGGGAAGTCGAGCAGGACCAGGACGTCGACCGGGTCGCCGTCCTCGCCGAGGGTGTTCTCGAAGAAGCCGTAGTCGGCGGGGTAGACGAAGCTCGTGAACAGGACGCGGTCCAGGAAGACCCGACCGGTCTCGTGGTCGATCTCGTACTTGTTGCGGCTGCCCCGCGGGATCTCGATGACGGCGTCGTACTCGGCCATAAGCCTGCTCCTTGCGCGGTTGGATGACGTGGAGTCGGCGCGGTCGCCGACGAGGACCAACCATAACCGATGCGTCCCGGAGCGAACGGTGTGGGGAGGCGCTCGGCGCGGTGCAATAGCGTGGTCCGCGTGAACGACGTCCGACCCCCGCTCCACCCGTCCGTCGCCGCCCTGCGGAAGGCGGTGCGCAATGCGATCGCGGGCACGGCGCCAGCGGCGTCACGTGACGTCGCCGGTGCCGACCTGCTCGTCGCGCTGAGCGGTGGTGCCGACTCGCTCGCGCTCGCCGCCGCGACCGCGTTCGAAGCCGGAAAGGTCGGTCTGCGGGCCGGCGCCGTGATCGTCGACCACGGATTGCAAGCGGGCTCGGCCGACGTCGCGGCGCGTGCCGCGGACCAGGCGCGTGCCCTGGGGCTCGACCCCGTCCTCGTCCGCGTCGTCGAGGTGGGCTCCGAGGGTGGACCGGAGGCCGCGGCACGGGCGGCCCGGTACACCGCGCTCGACGCCGCCCGGGTCGAGGTCGGTGCGTCCCTGGTGCTGCTCGCGCACACCCTCGACGACCAGGCGGAGACCGTGCTCCTCGGCCTCGCTCGCGGGTCGGGCACGGGTAGCCTGCAGGGCATGGCGCCCGTCTCCGGTCCACTTCTCCGGCCACTGCTCGGGATCCGACGCTCCCAGACCCGCGAGGCGTGCGCGTCCGAAGGACTCGAACCGTGGCACGACCCGCACAACACCGACGACGCCTACGCGCGGGTCCGGGTCCGGGAACGGGTCCTGCCGGTGCTCGAGGCGGAGCTCGGACCGGGGATCGCCGAGGCCCTCGCCCGCACCGCCGACGCCGCCCGGGAGGATGCGGACGCCTTCGAGGAGATGATCGAGGAGACCATCGAGGAGCTCGTCGAGCACGCTGAGGCCGGGATCTCCGTCAGCGCCGGGGCACTCGCCGCCAATCCGGCGGCGCTCCGCCAGAGGATCATCCGGTACATCGTGCAGAGCGAGTTCGGCGTCTCGCTCACGAGGTCGCAGACGATCGAGGTCGCGCGGCTCGTCACCGACTGGACCGGTCAGGGTCCGATCGACCTGCCCGGCCTGACGGCGTCCCGGCACGCGGGACGCATCGTCTTCGCGGCCCGCTGATCACGGCGCTCCCGAGCAGGAGGCGCACGGGCGTCCGGGTCATCTCGCATACACTCGACGCATGGAGCAGAGCGACATTTCCGACGACCTCACGACCATCCTCGTCACCGAGCAGGAGATCCGCGACAAGCTCGCCGAACTCGCCCGGCAGATCGAGACCGACTACGCCGGGAAGGACGTCCTGCTCGTCGGCGTGCTGAAGGGCGCGGTCATGGTCATGGCCGACCTCGCGCGCGAACTCCGCATCCCGCTCTCGATGGACTGGATGGCGGTCAGCTCCTACGGCGCCGGCACGAAGTCGAGCGGTGTCGTCCAGATCCGCAAGGACCTCGACGCGGACCTCACCGGCCGCCACGTCCTGATCGTCGAGGACATCATCGACTCCGGCCTCACCCTCTCCTGGCTGCTCGAGAACTTCGCCTCGCGCGGAGCCGCGTCCATCGAGGTCTGCGCGCTCCTCCGCAAGCCCGAGGCCGCCAAGGTGCACGTCGAGTGCAAGTACGTCGGTTTCGACATCCCGAACGACTTCGTCGTCGGGTACGGCCTCGACTTCGACGAGAAGTACCGCAACCTCCGCGACGTCGGCGTCCTCGCCCCGCACGTCTACGCCTGAACCACTCCACCGACCTCACACCGCACCCCCGTTAAGCCCACGGCAAACACAGGGGAGGCATCCAGCGGCGAGGGGGTAGCCTGATTCGCGACGCGGCTCCGCCCGTCGACCCCTCCTGCAGAAAGGGAACGGGCCAGCCCCGGCCTCTCAACTTATGAACGTCAAGCGTCTCTTCAAGGGTCCCATCCCGTACCTCATCATCGCCGCCCTGGTCTTCTGGATCGGCATCAGCCTGATGAGCATGAACGGCTTCCGTGAGGTCTCCACGCAAGAGGGTCTCGCCTTCCTCGAGAAGGGGCAGGTCAAGGAGGCCGTCATCACCGACGGCGACCAGCGCGTCGACCTCACGCTGACGAAGGCCGACGACGAGTTCGGCAAGCAGGTGCAGTTCTACTACGTCGGCGCCCGTGCGGCCGACGTGGTCGAGGCCGTCGACGCCGCAGACCCGTCCGGTGGCTACAACGACAAGGTGCCCCAGCCCAGCTGGCTCCTGTCGATGCTCGGACTCCTCCTCCCGCTGCTCCTCATCGGTGTCTTCTTCTGGCTGATGCTCTCCGGCATGCAGGGCGGCGGCAACAAAGTCATGCAGTTCGGCAAGTCCAAGGCGAAGCTCGTCTCGAAGGAGTCGCCGAAGGTGACCTTCGACGACGTCGCCGGTGCCGACGAGGCGATCGAGGAGCTCGAGGAGATCAAGGACTTCCTCAAGGAGCCCGCGAAGTTCCAGGCCGTCGGTGCGCGCATCCCGAAGGGTGTCCTGCTGTACGGCCCTCCTGGAACGGGCAAGACGCTCCTCGCCCGCGCGGTCGCCGGAGAAGCCGGTGTGCCGTTCTACTCGATCTCCGGTTCCGACTTCGTCGAGATGTTCGTCGGTGTCGGTGCGAGCCGCGTCCGCGACCTCTTCCAGCAGGCCAAGGAGAACTCGCCCGCGATCATCTTCGTCGACGAGATCGACGCCGTCGGTCGTCACCGCGGCGCCGGCATGGGCGGCGGTCACGATGAGCGCGAGCAGACCCTCAACCAGCTGCTGGTCGAGATGGACGGCTTCGACGTCAAGACGAACGTCATCCTGATCGCGGCGACCAACCGCCCCGACATCCTCGACCCCGCGCTGCTGCGCCCGGGCCGCTTCGACCGCCAGATCGGCGTCGACGCCCCCGACCTCGCCGGCCGCAAGAAGATCCTCGAGGTGCACGGCAAGGGCAAGCCGCTCGCCGCGAGCGTCGACCTCGAGGTCGTCGCCCGCAAGTCGCCCGGTTTCACCGGTGCCGACCTCGCCAACGTCCTCAACGAGGCCGCACTGCTCACGGCGCGCTCCAACGCCCAGCTGATCGACAACCGCGCACTCGACGAGGCCATCGACCGCGTCATCGCCGGTCCGCAGCGCCGCACGCGCGTCATGCGCGAGCAGGAGAAGCTCATCACCGCGTACCACGAGGGCGGGCACGCGCTCGCTGCAGCGGCGATGAACAACACCGACCCCGTCACGAAGGTCACGATCCTTCCGCGCGGCCGTGCCCTCGGTTACACGATGGTGCTCCCTCTCGAAGACAAGTACTCCGTCACGCGCAACGAGCTGCTCGACCAGCTCGCCTACGCGATGGGCGGCCGTGTCGCCGAGGAGCTCGTGTTCCACGACCCGACCACGGGCGCGTCGAACGACATCGAGAAGGCGACAGGTATCGCCCGCAAGATGGTCACCGAGTACGGCATGACCACCGACGTCGGTGCCGTCAAGCTCGGGCAGTCGTCGGGCGAGATGTTCCTCGGCCGCGACATGGGCCACCAGCGCGACTACTCGGAGGAGATCGCGCAGCGGGTCGACGCCCAGGTCCGCGAGCTCATCGAGGCCGCGCACGACGAAGCCTGGCAGGTCATCACGACCAACCGGGCCGTGCTCGACCGCCTCGCCGCCGAGCTGATGGAGAAGGAGACCCTCGACCACGTCCAGCTGGCCGAGATCTTCAAGGACGTCAAGAAGCTCCCGCCGCGCCCCGTCTGGCTGTCCAGCAAGAAGCGCCCCGTCGGGTCGGGTTCGGCCGTCGGTTCCGCATCGTTCACCGCACCCATCGACTCCGGTGCGGCTGACGGCGGCGTGAGCTCCGAGCCCGAGCCCGAGGCTCCCGCGAAGCCCAAGCGCACCCGCGCGACGAAGCCGCGACCGGCGACCGCCTAGCCCGCATGACCCACGGCGAGCACACCGCGGACGACGCGGTCGCAGCCGCGCAGGCCGAGCCCGATCAGGGCTCGGTCTCGCGGTCGTCGGTGGACCGCGAACGGATCGCCGCAGCGGTCCTCGAGATCCTCGAGGCGATCGGCGAGGACCCCTCCCGCGACGGCCTCGCCGACACCCCCTCGCGCGTCGCCGATGCGTACGCGGAGTTCTTCGGCGGCGTCGGCCAGGACGCCGGCGTGCACCTGGCCCGCCCCATCCCGATCGAGGAGGGCGCGACCAGTGATGTCGTGCTCGTCCGGGACATCGCCTTCCGTTCCGTGTGCGAGCACCATCTGCTCCCGTTCCTCGGCACGGCGCACATCGCCTACCTGCCTGACGAACTCGTCATCGGCCTCGGTGCCCTGCCGAAGCTCGTCGACACACTCGCCTCGCGCCCGCAGGTCCAGGAGCGCCTGAGCGAGCAGATCGCCGACACCCTCGTCGAGCGGCTCGCGCCTCGCGGCGTCCTCGTCGTGCTCCAAGCCGCGCACGGCTGCGTCTCGATGCGCGGATCGCGCCAGTCGACGAGCACCACCGTCACCATCGCCAGCCGTGGAGCCCTGGCCGATCCGGCCGCGCGGGCCGAGCTGATGGTCCTGATCGGCGCGTCCGCCGACCAGGCGGGGTGATCACATGTTCCAGATCATGGGCGTCGTCAACGTCACCCCCGACTCGTTCAGCGACGGCGGCCGGTACCTCGACGTCGACGACGCCGTCGCCCACGGGCTCGAGCTCATCGCGGCCGGCGCCACCATCATCGACGTCGGCGGCGAATCGACGCGGCCTGGTGCCGCCCGGGTCGACACCCGCGAGGAGCAGCACCGGGTCGCACCCGTCATCGCGGCGTTGGCCGCCGCTGGTGCGCGAGTGAGTATCGACACGATGAACGCGGACACCGCCAGTGCCGCGGCCGACGCCGGTGCCTCGATCATCAACGACGTCTCCGGTGGCCTCGCCGACGACCGGATGCCGGGCGTGATGGCGGCGTCCGGTCTCGACTGCGTCATCAGCCACTGGCGCGGGCACTCGGCCGACATGGCGAGCCGCGCCACCTACACCGATGCGGCGGTCGATGTCGCTCGGGAACTCGACGACCGGGTGACGACCCTCCGTGCTCAGGGCGTCGACCCCGGCCGGATCGTCGTCGATCCGGGCCTCGGGTTCTCCAAGCACGCCGAGCACAACTGGCGCATCCTCGCCCGACTCGACCTGCTGCGCGAGCTCGGGTACCCGGTGCTGGTGGGCGCGTCCCGCAAACGGTTCATCGGAGCGCTCCTCCCCGAGGACGCCTCGATGCAGGCGCGCGATCTGCCGAGCGCCGTGGTGAGCGTGCTGGCCGCGCAGGCCGGAGCCTGGGGTGTGCGCGTCCACGACGTCGCCGCCACCAGACTCGCTCTCGATACCCTCGATGCATGGCAAGGTGGAGCCGATGACTGATTCGATCACCCTCACGGGCCTGCGGGCGTTCGCGCACCACGGCGTCTTCGACTTCGAGCGCGAGGCCGGACAGGAGTTCGTCATCGACGTCACCGTGTCGCTGGACCTCCGCCCGGCCGCCGGCGGCGACGAGCTCGGCGCGACCATGCACTACGGGGAGCTCGCCGAAGCGGTCGTGGCGGCCGTCGAGCGCGACCCGGTCGATCTCATCGAGACCGTGGCCGAGCGCATCGCCGACGTGGTGCTCGCGAACGAGCGCGCGGAAGCGGTCCGGGTCACCGTGCACAAACCGAGCGCCCCGATCACGGTGCCCTTCGCGGACGTGGCGGTGACGATCGAGCGCACCCAGGCCGACCGTACTGCGACCGGGCGGGCCGTCTGATGGTCTCGCGCACACCGATCCACGACCCCGCCCGTCGGCCCGGACCGCCGAAGCCTCGTGCCGTCTGGGCCGTCGTGGCCATCGGGGCCAACCTGGGGGACCGCCGCGCGACGATCGCACAGTCGGTGGAAGACCTCGCCGCCGTCGACGGGGTGCTCGAGGTGCGCCCGTCGCCGCTCGTCTCGAGCGCGGCCGTCAAGCCTACCGGCGTCGACGAGTCGGCTCCGGCCTACCTCAACGGTGTCGCGGCCGTCCGCACCCGCCTCCAGCCGCACGCGCTCCTCGACGAACTCCAGCGGATCGAACTCGCGCACGGCCGCGTCCGCGAGGAGCGCTGGGGCGACCGGACGCTCGACCTCGACCTCATCGCCTATGACGACGAGACGATCGACGACGATCGCCTGACGGTCCCGCACCCGCGAGCCGCCGAGCGCGGATTCGTCGTCGTGCCCTGGCTGCTCCTCGACCCCGACGCGACGCTGCCCGGCGTCGGCCGCCTCGACACCCTTGCGGCCGCAAAGGACGGCTCCGTGGTCCCCGACGACGGCACGCACCCGTGAGCCGCACCACCGCGACACCGCTCATCGTCCTCGCCGGGGTGGGCGTCGTCGTCGGCTTCCTCGTCGAGGTCGCGATGGTCTCCGGCGGACGCGCGTCGATCATCCCACCCGTCACCCTCGCGGTCTCGCTCGTGGCGGTCGCGATCATCCTCATCGCCCTGTCCTGGCCGATCCGCCGCAGCACGACCGGTCGCGCCACCCGCCGGATCGATCCGTTCCGCGCCATGCGGGTCGCCGCGCTCGCGAAGGCCTCGAGCCATGCCGGCTCCCTGGTGGCCGGGGCGACCGTCGGGATCCTGCTCTTCGTCCTGACCCGCCCGATCCTGCCCGCGATAGGCTCGTTGTGGCTGGTGATCGCGTCCATCGTGGGATCGGTCGCACTCGTCGTCGCCGCCTTGGTGGCCGAGTGGTTCTGCACCGTTCCGAAGGATGATGATGACGACGCCGCACCCGGGGGAGCCCCGTCCCACACCTGATCAGCCCGCTGAACGGCCGCTGATCGAGACGCCGCTGGAGGAGCTGTCGTCGCCGGAGGCGGACCAGGTCGGCCCTGCGGAGCAGAGCGGCAAGCGGCTGGAACTGCCCGATGCCGAGTGGCGCCGCGTGAGTCGCAAGCTCATCGCCGTCGAGTTCATCTCCGAGGGCGCCGGCCTCGTGCTCGTCACGGCGGCCGTGGTCTTCGTCGCGCTCGTCTGGGACTGGACCTGGATCTGGTGGCCGTTCGCCGCGTTCGCCGTGATCTCCCTGATCGCCGCGGCATTCATCCCGCGCCGGATCCGATCGATCGGGTACCAGCTGCGCGCGGACGACCTGTTGTTCCGCCGGGGGATCATGTGGCAGCGCTTCGTCGCCGTGCCCTACGGGCGCATGCAGCTCGTCGACATCAACCGCGGGCCCCTCTCGCGGGCGTTCGGCCTCGCCGACCTCAAGTTCGTGACCGCCTCCGCCTCGACCGGTGTGGTGATCAACGGGTTGCCGGAAGCCGAGGCCGAGGGGCTGCGCGACCACCTCGTCGCCGTGGCGGAGAGTCGGCGGACCGGACTGTGAGCGAGCACCAGGCGGCAGGACCGCCGGAGCGGTTCGAGGCTCCGGCCGCGGGTCCTCGGGTGAAGCCGACGGCCGAGGCGATCGTCCCACGGGTGGCCGGACAGAGTCTCGTCGACGGACAGTGGCACCGGCTGCATCCGGCGACGCCGTTGCTCCGAGGTGGGATCGCGTTCGTCGCCATCCTCGGCATCGTCATCGCGAACCTCCGCGAGCGACTCATCGAGTTCTTCATCCCCGCTCCCGGGATGGAGCAGCCGACCGACCCGATCGACTACATCCTCAACCACGGCTTCGTCGGGTGGGTGCTCCTCGCGATCGCCGTCGGGCTCATCGTGGTGATCGCCGTGTTCTGGTTCTCCTGGCGCATGCACACCTTCCGGGTCACCGACGAGGCGGTGGAGGTGCGCAGCGGGATCCTGTTCCGCACGAACCGCAAAGCCAAGCTCGACCGCATCCAGGGCGTCTCGATCGAGAAGCCGCTCCTCGCCAGGCTCATCGGGGCCTCGCGCATCAACGTGAGCGTCGCGGGCCAGGACGCGAACGTCAAACTCGAGTACCTGTACGGTGTCGACGCCGACGGCCTCCGCCGGGACGTACTCACGCTCGCGAGCGGGGTGAAGCTCGCCGAACGCCGGCAGTCCGCAGCAGCCGTCGACCCGGCCGACCCGACCCTGCCGCCGCAATCGGTGCCCGACGGCGCCGGCGGGGTGTCCCGGTTCGTCACCGAGCGCGTCGACGACTTCATCTCGCCCGAACTCGACCCGGAGGAGGCGGTGCCGGACTCCGTCGTGCGCCTGACGCTCGGGCGCCTGGTCGGGTCCACGCTGCTCAGCCCGTTCACCGTGATCGTCCTGATCTCGGTCGTGGTCGGTGTCGTGCTCCTCGTCAACGGCCTGGACTGGGCCTGGTTCTGGCTCGTCCCCATGGTGCTGAGTCTCGGGGCCTTCGTCTGGTCGAGCGTGACGAAGTCGTTGCGCTACAGCATCGCCGCGACACCCTCGGGCGTCCGCATCGGCTTCGGGCTCTTCTCGACGACCAACGACACCGTCCCGCCCGGCCGGATCCATGCGATCGAGGTGTCGCAGCCCATCATCTGGCGCCCGTTCGGCTGGTGGCGGGTTCGGATCAACAAGGCCGGCCTGTCCCTGGAGCAGGCCGCTCGCGGTGCGACGAGCAATACGGTGTTGCCGGTCGGGTCGCTCGTGGACGCCGCGCAGGTCGTGGAGTTGATGCTCGCGGGCCGCATCGACGGCAGCGCCTGGGCGCCCCTGCAATCGGCCCTCGCCACACGCGACGGCGTCGGTTTCGTGGGCTCGCCCCGCCGCTCGCGATGGATCAACTGGTTCTCCTGGCGTCGTACCGGCTACGCCCTGCGGGACGGGATGCTGCTGTTCCGGCAGGGGGTGGTCTGGCGCAAACTCCACATCCTGCCGCTCGCACGCTTGCAGAGCATCCGGATCGACCAGGGACCGCTCCTGCGCGCGCTCGACCTCGCCTCCGCGACCGCGCACACGGTCCCCGGCCCGGTGATCGCCAAGCTCCCGGCCATGGCCCGCGACGAGGCGGTGCGGATGTTCGATGCGGCGTCGGAGGCGATCGTGGTCGCGCAGTCGACCGACCGCAGTCACCGGTGGGCGAGCTTCGACCCCGATCACCAGCCGTCCGAGGCGCAGGCGACGGCGCCCTACCTCGATGAGCCGACGGCGCAGTCCGCGTCGGTGACGCGGCCGGACGCCGAGCCGTGGCAGGAGCAGCGGCCGACTCCGTCCGTCCCGCTCCCGACGACCGACCACGACCGGAGGACCACGTGAGCGCGGAACGACGGAGCGCCAGACTCGGCATCGGGATCATCGGGAGTGGTCGCGTCGGCCCGGTCATCGGAGCGGCGCTCGGGGGAGCCGGACACGCGATCGTCGGCATCACCGCGGTGTCGGAGGAGAGCCTCGAACGGGCGAACGCCCTGTTGCCGGACGTCCCGGTGCTCGATCCGACCGAGGTGGTCGAGCGGAGTGAACTCGTCGTCATCGCCGTACCGGATGCGCAACTCGCGTCGTTGGTCGAAGGGCTCGCGGCGGTCGGTGCGTGGCAGCCGGGTCAGCTCGTCGCCCACACCTCGGCTCGGTTCGGGACCGCAGTCCTCGCTCCCGCCGCGAAGGCCGGCGCCATCCCGTTGGCATTGCACCCCGCGATGGTGTTCACCGGGACGAGCCTCGACCTCGCCCGGCTCCACGAGACGTCGTTCGCCGTGACCGCACCGGCCCCGGTCCAACCGATCGGGCAGGCGCTCGTGGTCGAGATGGGCGCGGAGCCCGTGATCATCGCCGAGGCCGATCGAGCGGCCTACGCCGAAGCGGTGGAGACGGCCGCGAGCTTCTCCCGCGCGGTCGTGCAGCAGGCGACGGGTCTGCTCCAGGACATCGGCGTGGAGAACGCCGGCGGCTTCCTGTCGTCGCTCGTGCGCTCGTCTGTCGACGAGGCCCTGCGCGGTGCGACCACGCCCGACGTCGACGAGCTGCTCTAGCCGGGTGGACGGATCACCGCCCGCCCACCCGAGTCGGGGCAGGCGGGCGGATCCGAGTCAGCCGACCCGTGTCAGCGGCTGCGGCGGCGACGGATCAGCGCGTCGATCGCGAGTCGGCCCGGGCCCGCGAGGGTGAGCGCGAGCGACGCGAGTGCGAGCAGCATGACGTACTCGAAGCCACCGTCGGCGGCGTAGAACCCCGCCGGCAGGTGCACGAGCACCATCGCCACGGCCATCGTCACCGCGAGCAGGGCGCCCACGATGCGCGTGCCGAGGCCGACGATGAGCAGCAGGCCACCGACCACCTCGAGACCGGCGACGACGACCGCCGCGACCTCGGGAGCCGGGATGCCCATGCCGCCGAACCCGGAGGCGACGCCCGGAATGGAGTCGACGAGGAACTTCTGGAGCCCGTGCGCGATGAAGACCACGCCGAGCGCCAGGCGCAGGAGGAGGAGACCGGCGTCGATCCCCACCTGTCCGCGCGTCGCGGCGGAGGAGGCCGGGACCGGTGGGACGGTGGTGGCTTCGCGGTGGTCGGTGTGCTGGTGGTCGGAGAGCGTCGTCATGACGAGCCTTTCGAGTTCGTTTCCGGCGTCGGTGCCCCCGATCGGGACTCCTGTCCTTCGAGCCAAGCACGGCCCGGGTGCCCGGCGGTGTCCTCCGAATGGTTCTTCGCAGACCCTTGTCAGGCCGTCGATAGCCGGTTCATAGGAAGCCGGCCGTGCGCGCGGCCCGTACGGTCCCCGGTAAACTCCAGTGACCGCACGAGGAGAATCCCACCGCATGACTGACACGACGCCAGAGCCGATCGACGACGCAGCAGAGCAGGCAGAGCTCTCCGAGCAGAAGGCCGTCCGGCTGGCGAAGCGCCAGCGCCTCATCGACGAGGCGACGTCTGGTGCCGGTGGCGCGTACCCCGTCACCCTCCCCATCACCGACACGATCCCGGCGGTGCGTGCCCGCTTCGGCGACCTCCAGCCCGACGAGGCGACCGGCGTCACGGTCGGCGTCGCGGGCCGCGTCGTGCACCTGCGCAACACCGGCAAGCTCTGCTTCGCCAGCCTCCAGTCGGGCGACGGCAGCCGCATCCAGGCGATGGTGAGCCTCGCCAGCGTGGGCGACGAGCAGCTCGCGGCCTGGAAGGAGCTCGTCGACCTCGGCGACCACGTCTTCGTCTCCGGCGAGGTCATCTCCAGTCGTCGTGGCGAGCTGTCGATCATGGTGGCCGAGTGGACCATCGCGGCGAAGGCGATCCTGCCCCTGCCGAACCTCCACAATGAGCTCAACGAGGAGACGAGGGTCCGGAGCCGGTACCTCGACCTCATCGCCCGCGACCAGGCGCGCAAGAACGTGCTCGACCGGGCCAAGACGGTCGCGAGCCTCCGCCAGACCTTCACGGAGCGCGACTTCGTCGAGGTCGAGACGCCGATGCTCCAGGTCATGCACGGTGGAGCCTCGGCCCGCCCGTTCGTCACCCACTCGAACGCGTTCGACACCGAGCTCTACCTGCGCATCGCGCCCGAACTGTACTTGAAGCGCGCCGTCGTCGGCGGCATCGACCACGTCTACGAGATCAACCGCAACTTCCGCAACGAGGGCGCCGACTCCACGCACAGCCCCGAGTTCGCCATGCTCGAGGCGTACGAGGCGTACGGCGACTACGGCACCATGGCCGACCTCACGCAGACCCTCATCCAGAACGCCGCGCTCGCGACGAGCGGGAGCCACATCGTCACCTGGGCCGACGGCACGCAGTTCGACCTCGGTGGCGAGTGGGACCGCATCTCGATGTTCGAGAGCCTTTCGGCCGCGGCGGGCGTCGAGATCACTCCGCAGACGCCGATCGAGGAACTCAAGGCGCTCGCCGAGCGTGAAGGCGTCGAGGTCCCGCACCCCATCCACGGCAAGTACGTCGAGGAGCTGTGGGAGCACTTCGTCAAGGGCGGCCTCGAGCGCCCGACCTTCGTCATGGACTTCCCCGTCGACACGAGCCCGCTCGTGCGCGCCCACCGCTCGATCGAGGGCGCCGTCGAGAAGTGGGACCTCTACGTCCGCGGCTTCGAGCTCGCCACCGGCTACTCCGAACTCGTCGACCCGGTCGTGCAGCGCGAACGGTTCATCGAGCAGGCGAAGCTCGCCGCGCAGGGCGATGTCGAGGCCATGCGTCTCGACGAGGAGTTCCTGCGGGCGCTCGAGTTCGGGATGCCGCCGTCCGGCGGTATGGGGATGGGCATCGACCGTCTCCTCATGGCGCTCACCGGCCTCGGCATCCGCGAGACGATCCTCTTCCCCCTGGTCAAGTAGCTGCCACCCGGCAGCACGACCACCGACAGTCAGGCGCGACGATGAGCATGATGGACCCCGGCGACCACCAGGACCCGAAGAAGCAGGGGCCGACGACGGCGCGCATCACGATCTGGATCGTGGTCGGCGGGATCGGCCTGTACCTCGTCGTCAGCGGTCTGTGGGGCGCTCTCGCCGGAGGCTCCTGAGCCGGGTGCGCGCCCGTTCGGGATCGCGCCACCACGTCGTTCCGGTCCCTGAGCCGGCTCTCCGGTCCCTGAGCCTGTCGAAGGGCGGTACGATTGACGGGTGATCGAAGACTACTGGCTCAACGCGCTCTGGTCGCTGCTGCCCACCGTGGTCGTCGGCATCATCTTCTGGGTCGTCATGCGCGCCATCCTGCGGTCCGACCGCAACGAGCGCAAGGCGTACGCGCAGGTCGAGGCGGAGCAGCGCGCGAAGCTCGGTCTCCCGCCGGTCGAGCCCTCCGGCCCCCGCGAGGTCTGATCCCGCACCTATCACGTGGCGAGGTCGCCCCACAGCTGTCCGGCATGGTCAGTAGGCTGGAGCCTCGGCAGCTGAGCGGATGGGCGACATGACGATCGAGTTCTCCTGGAACTGGCTGGGCATCACGGCCCTCGTCCTGGACTTCATCATCCGTGTCATCGCGGTGATCGTCGTCCCGCGCAACCGGCGCCCCACCGCGGGGATGGCCTGGCTGCTCGCGATCTTCCTCATCCCGTACGTCGGTGTCATCGCCTTCCTCCTCATCGGGAACCCGAAACTCCCGCGGGCGCGCCGGCGGAAGCAGTACGACATCAACGTCTACATCCGCCAGACGACGCGCGACCTCGTCAAGGCGAACCTGACGTCGAACGCGCCGGCCTGGTTCCGCTCGGTCGTGACGCTCAACCGCAATCTCGGATCGATGCCGCTGCAGGGCGGGAATACCGCGAGTCTCATCGGTGACTACGAGGCATCACTCCACGCCATGGCCGAGGAGGTCGACCGCGCCGAGCAGTTCGTGCACGTCGAGTTCTACATCCTCACCTGCGACCGCACCACGAAGCCGTTCTTCGACGCCCTCGAGCGTGCGGTGGCCCGCGGCGTGACGGTCCGAGTGCTGCTCGACCACTTCGCGAGCTGGCGGACCCCCGACTACAAGCACACGCTGAAGCGCCTCACCACGATGGGTGCCCAGTGGGCGCTCATGCTGCCGCTCCAGCCGTTCAAGGGCAAGTTCCAGCGTCCCGACCTCCGGAACCACCGCAAGATGGTGATCGTCGACGGCGCGGTCGCGTTCATGGGCTCGCAGAACATGATCGACCGGAGTTACAACAAGCCGGGCAACATCAAGCGGGGTCTCCAGTGGCAGGAGCTCATGACGCGGGTGGAGGGCCCCGGTGTCGCGGGGATCAACACGATCTTCCTGAGCGACTGGTACAGCGAGACGGGCGACGTCCTGTCGCACGAGGTCGGCCTGCTCGAGGCCCGACCGGTTGGGGACCTCGAACTGCAGGTCGTACCGAGCGGGCCGGGGTTCGACGGCGACAACAACCTCAAGTTGTTCCTCACCCTCATCTACGCAGCTCAGCGGCGCATCGTCATCACGAGTCCGTACTTCGTACCCGACGAGTCGTTGCTCGCAGCGGTCACGACCGCCGTCCAGCGCGGTGTGCCGGTCGACCTGTTCGTCTCGGAGATCGGCGACCAGGCGATGGTGTGGCACGCGCAGCGCTCCTACTACGAGGCGCTCCTGCGGGCCGGCGTGCGGATCTTCCAGTACCCGGCGCCGTACATCCTCCACGCGAAGCACTTCACGATCGACGACGACGTCGCCGTGATCGGATCGAGCAACATGGACATGCGTTCCTTCGGCCTCAACCTGGAGGTCTCGCTGATGGTCCGCGGTCGCGAGTTCGTCCAGGAGATGCGGGGCGTCGAAGACGGATACCGGGAGATCAGCAAGGAGCTGACGCTCGCGGAATGGTTGAAGCAGCCGCTGCGGTCGACGGTGCTCGACAACCTCGCGAGGCTCACCTCCGCGCTCCAGTAGGCGTCACCCGTCGACGCACCGACGCCCCGATCATCCGACAGCTGCCCGTCTTCGTCCGGACCTGTGGATATCCCAGATATCAGTTGACCCCATTGTGTAACGTGTGACCGCCCCCTCTCGTCAAGAAGGTCGGACCCACGTGAACACCATCCTCTTCCGCAGGGCGCTCGGCGCCCTGTCCGTCGCCGCCGTGACCGGGGGCGCGCTGCTCCCGGCCGCGACGCCTGAACCCGCGGCCGCGCCGGCGCCCGACATCGTCTCGGCCGCCACCGACGTCTCGGAACGGGCGCTCGGGCTTACCACCGTGCTCCAGCGGACCGCCACCGGCAGCGTCCCGTTCGACGCCGAGCCGGGGCCCGGGCTCGACGTCTCTCCGGACGACCCCGTGCTGCGTTCCCACGACGCGGTCACCTACACGATCGAGGTGCAGCTGCGCGGTGCCGCCGAGGACGACCGGGTGGTCGTCCGTCAGCGCCTACCCGAGGGACTCCGATGGCCGCCCGTCGCCCAGCTCCCGGGGTACTGTGCCGCGGGCTCGACCGTCAGCGACGATCGCTCGGTCGTCGACTGCGTGCGGACCGACGTCCTGCCGAACTCGGTGAGCGCGATCGACCTCACGGCCGTGCTCGCATCCTCCCCGCCGAACGGCACGGTCATCACCGCGCCGCAGAGCGGGATCGAGACCATCGCGATCGACGCGGCCGACGGCTCGGAGATCCGTGCCAGCACGACCGCACCCGATCTCGTCGTCAGCAGCGCTCCCCGCGTCAACGTGGGTGTGAAGCGCGGTCCGATCGTCGCCGACGTCACGGAGCGCGACGGCACGCGAGGCTGGTACGTCGCGCACGACACCGCCCTCTCGGTCACCGGGTTCGGCACCGACGAGGGCCGAGGCGCCCGAGGTTCCGGCAACGTGGTCGAAGACGTGACCTTCCGGATCGACCTCGGCGGGTACCCGGCCGGCACCCGCCTGGCCACGGTGAACCCCGAGGGGCGACCGGTCTCGAACAGCTGCCTCGTCGGCGCCTTCGACACCGCGGTCTTCCCGAAGGCCGGCGGCGGGGGCACCGACGCGGTCACGGACTCCGGGACCTGGTCCTGCGAACTCGAACCCGATGGTCGTTCCGCGCTCGTCACCATCAGCGGCGCCGATCTGAGCGGCGACCACATCCCGACCCGGTCCGCCTCGGGCGCCGCGATCACCGCGCAGGGTTTCCTCGCGATCGGCCGGTTCGGCGTGTTCGTGCCCGAGTCCGTGGTGCCGTCGAACGGCTCCCTGCCGGTGCGGCTCGACCTCACCGACCTCGACGTCCGGGGTGTCACCGCCGACGGGACACCCCTCCCGAACGCCCCCGAACCGCTCACCGACAACACGGCCAACGCGACGATCGCCCAGCGCACCGGTGGCGGCGAGCACACGACGCGCTACGTCGACCGCCGGACGGAGAACCGTCTGGTACCGGGGCAGAGCACGGCCGGCTCCGGAGACGGGCCCGTCGCCGGCGGACAACGCTTCGAACAGACGGTCGCCTGGAACAACACCACGACGAGCCCCCTCACGGGAGCGGTGCTCTGCGCGGTCTTCGACCCGGCCACGCAGCGCGTCGGTGAGCGTCCCGGAGGCGGTGCCCCGGCCGAATCCCGGACCACCGGTGGGCCCGTGATCGTCGAGTACGGCACGACGCCGAGCGTCGACACGACGGCCGACGCGGAGACGCGCCAGACGCAGATGGACGCGACCACGTGCGAGGACGCCGACGACACCTGGGTCTCGGACCCGTCGCTCGTCGACACCGAGGACATCACCAGGGTCCGTCTCCGTCCGGTCGACGGTGTGCTCCCGCCCCGGACGGGCGTCACCCTGTGGGTACAGCTCCAGGCGGTGCAGGGCCTCGAGGTGGGCACCCGTCTCACCGAGACCTACAGTGTGAAGTCCTCCGGCAATGGGGAGGACCGTGAGTCGGCGAGCTCCTGGGTCGAGGACGGCTGGTGGCACGGACGGTATCGCGCCACCGACGACAACGCCCAGTACCCGCGAGGCGATCAGCTGGTCGCCGCGAACGCGGCGGTCGCTCTGAACAAGCGCGCGACCTCGCCCCAGGTCACTCCCGGCGCACCGGCCCCCATCGCCGCCGGCTCCCCGATCACCTTCGAGGTCCGGCCGGAGATCGTCACGCCGGACGGCGTGGCCGACCGGGCTGCGGGTGTCACCGTCTCAGACTCCCTACCGGCCGGCTTCGTCTTCGACGCCGAATCGGCGACGCCGCCCGCGACGACCGCTGTGGCGCAGCCCGATGGGAGCACGCTCCTCACCTGGGACCTCGGTCGGATCAGGCGGGGCGCGGAGCCGGTGATCACCTACACCGCGATCTCCGATCGCTTCGTGGTGGGCCAGTTCCTCAATCGCGCGATCGTCGCGAGTCCCGACGACCCCGGATCGCTGTCGGACTTCCCGACGGACGCCGGCAAACTCGACGCCCACTACTCCTGGCAGTCGATGGTGGTCAGCACCCCCTCGGGGCTGCAGATCGACAAGCACGTCGCCCGGTCCGTCGTCGAGTTCGGCGACGCGGTCGAGGTCGACGTCGTCTTCGGGAACATGAGCGCCGGGGCCGTGCAGCGCGAGGTCCGGATGATCGACGTCCTCCCGTACCCGGGCGACGAACGCGGCTCGACCGGGCAGGGCGTCCTGGCGGGTCCGGCCACGTCGGACGGCGCAGACCTCCGCTATACGGCGGCCCCCGGTGATGCGGTCGCGAGCCACGTCGACCCCGTCGTCGACGACGGCTTCGGCACCCTGCCGGACGGAGCACGGTGGTGCGCGGCGGACGAGTTCGGCACGACCGGGTGCCCGGCGTCCATCGCAGCGGCGACCGCGATCGAGGCCACCGTCGCCGAGCTCGCGCCGTTCGCGCCGGTGGTCGTCGACTACGAGCTGACGACCACCGGTGCCGCGGTCGACGCCCGGTTCGTGAACGACGCCGTCGTGCACTCCGCGACGCAATCGCTCGGCGCACAATCGCCGCAGGTCGCGGCCCGGTTGGTGAGCTCGGCGCTCGGGGAACGCATCTGGTGGGATCTCGATGCGAACGGGCTCGACGACGACGGGCTCGACGGGACGCCGGGGCCTGGTGTCGCAGACGTCGAGCTCGAACTGATCGGCACCGACAAGCACGGTGAGCCCGTCACCCGGGCCGTCACGACAGACGCCGACGGGCGGTACCGGTTCGATGCGCTCCGCTCCGGTGCCTACCGGATCGACGTGCGACTCCCGGACGACCTGGTGGCCGATGCCACGTCGCCTCGGGTCGGCGACGACGATCTCCGGAACTCCGCGATCGACCCGGCGGAGTGGGTCATGCCGGACATCGTGATCGCGGACCCGTCGCCGAGCGGAGCCGACGGCGAGGATCTCCGTTGGAACGGTGGGCTCATCGCGACCGAGCCCGGGACCGGCCCGGATCCTGAGGGGCCGGGCGTGACGCCGGGTGGATCGGAGGGCTCGACCGGTCGGGACACCGCGAGTCCGCTCGCCGTCACCGGCGCCGGGCTCACGACCGGGGCACTGCTCGCGGCCGGCCTGCTCGTCGTCGCCGGTCTGCTCGTCCTGGCCCTGCGGCGGACGCGACGGCTCGTCGCATCGGAGCAGCCGACGGACGGCCCGGTCACGACCGAGTGACGAGGCCGTGAGTCGGGCCGCGGGATCGATGTCCCGCGGCCCGACCCGGCTCCGAATGTCCGCAGAATCGACCCCGGACCGAGGGGTGGGCGCTCCCTATACTGGGGTCAAGTCAGGCCCACGACGGCGTCGCCTGCTCCCGGTCGACCCTTCGCCTGACGCGATCGAAGGAGGCATCAGTGCACCACACCGATATTCCGACCCGCTCCGACATCGTCGAGCTCGCCACCGCTCGAGAGCCCGGCAGCGTGTCGATCATCCTCGCGACGAGCACCAACCCCTCGGATACGAGCCATATCCGCCTGGACCTCAAGAACCAGGTGAAGGTGGCGGTCGAGCAGCTGACGGCCGCGGGAGCAGACCGGGCGGCGATCGCGGCGTTCACGCAGACGGTCGACGACCTCCAGGAGGATCCGGACTTCCTCCGCTACATGTCCTCGAGCCTCGGGCTCTACATCAGCCCGAGTCTCACGCGCTACTTCCGCGTCCCGAACATCCTCCAGTCCTGCACGGAGGTCTCGGACCGCTTCTTCATCAAGCCGTTGATGCGTGCGCTCACCTTCCCGCAGTCGGCCTACGTCCTGGCGCTCGCGCAGAGCGGTGTGCGACTCGTCGCGGTCTCGCGTGATCTCCCGGCCACGAGCATCGAACTCGAGGGTGTCCCCGCCGACGTGGCCGCAGCCGCTGGTGTCGACTCGATCAGGGGTCGCGGTTCCGACGGACGCAGCCCCCAGGGACGCATCCAGGGTTCCGAGGGACAGAAGGTCCGGATGCAGGAGTACGCGCAGGCGATCAACAAGGCGTTGTCGCCCGTGCTCGCCGGTTCGAAGGAGCCGCTCATCCTCGCGGGCGCCGAACCGATGACGGGGATCTTCCGGTCCGTCTCGAGTTACAAGCACCTCGTGAAGCCCGAGATCGAGGGCAATCAGCAGGAGCGCTCCGACGAGCAGCTCGCCGCAGCAGCCCGCCCGATCCTCGACGAGCTGTACGCCGCCGAACTGCACGCGCTGTGCGAGGAGTTCGGCACCCGCGCGTCGAACGGTCGTGCCGTGACCGACCTCGGCGACGTCGCACGTGCCGCGACGGCGAACGCGGTCGACACCCTGTTCGTCGACATCGACAGCAACCTGCCGGGCACGGTCGACGAGACCACCGGTGTCGTCACGCTCGCCGATGACGCCGACGCGACGAACTACGGCGTGATCGACGAGATCCTCCGCCGGGCGCTGCTCTCCGACGCCCGGATCCTCGCCGTCCGTGCCGACGACGTCCCCGGTGGGGGCGCCCTCGCGGCGACCGTCCGGTTCCCGGTCTGACCGAGCCGCGATCAGTCGACACCCGCAGCGCACGTGCCCGGTGCACGTGCGCTGCGGCGTTCCCGGTGGCCGCGCATCACGCCCACGGCGAACAGGGGCGAAGAGAGCTGCGGCGGTCGTTACGCTCCTACTAACGGCATCACCACCCTGCCCGGTGCCGGAGGAGAGTGATCATGTTCGAGAGATTCACCGACCGTGCGCGTCGTGTCGTCGTCCTGGCCCAGGAAGAGGCCAAGATGCTCAACCACAACTACATCGGGACCGAGCACATCCTGCTCGGCCTCATCCACGAGGGAGAAGGAGTCGCCGCCAAGGCGCTCGAGTCCCTCGGGATCTCCCTCGATGCCGTGCGCGAGCAGGTCACCGACATCATCGGCACCGGCCAGCAGCAGCCGACGGGACACATCCCGTTCACGCCGCGCGCCAAGAAGGTGCTGGAGCTGAGCCTGCGCGAAGCGCTGCAGCTCGGCCACAATTACATCGGCACGGAGCACATCCTGCTCGGCCTCATCCGCGAGGGCGAGGGCGTCGCAGCCCAGGTCCTCGTGAAGCTGGGCGCCGACCTCAACCGTGTGCGCCAGCAGGTCATCCAGCTGCTGTCCGGCTACCAGGGCAAGGAAGCAGCCCCGGTCGGCGGCAACCAGAGTGAGCAGCAGGCGCAGGGCGGGTCGCAGATCCTCGACCAGTTCGGCCGCAACCTCACGCAGGCCGCGCGCGACAACAAGCTCGACCCGGTCATCGGTCGCGACAAGGAGATGGAGCGGGTCATGCAGATCCTCTCCCGTCGCTCGAAGAACAACCCGGTCCTCATCGGTGAGCCCGGCGTCGGCAAGACCGCCGTCGTCGAGGGTCTCGCCCAGGCGATCGTCAAGGGCGATGTCCCGGAGACGCTGAAGGACAAGCAGCTGTACTCGCTCGACCTCGGCTCGCTCATCGCCGGTAGCCGCTACCGCGGTGACTTCGAGGAGCGCCTGAAGAAGGTCACCAAGGAGATCCGCACCCGCGGCGACATCATCGTCTTCATCGACGAGATCCACACCCTCGTGGGTGCCGGTGCCGCCGAAGGCGCGATCGACGCGGCCTCCATCCTCAAGCCGTTGCTCGCCCGCGGTGAGCTCCAGACCATCGGTGCCACCACGCTCGACGAGTACCGCAAGCACTTCGAGAAGGACGCCGCACTCGAGCGTCGCTTCCAGCCGATCCAGGTCATGGAGCCGTCGCTGCCCCACACGATCAACATCCTCAAGGGGCTGCGCGACCGGTACGAGGCACACCACAAGGTGTCCATCACCGACGGCGCGCTCGTCTCGGCGGCGAACCTCGCCGACCGGTACATCTCCGACCGCTTCCTGCCCGACAAGGCCATCGACCTGATCGACGAGGCCGGTGCACGCCTGCGTCTGTCGATCCTCTCGAGCCCCCCGGAGCTGCGCGAGTTCGACGACAAGATCGCCGGCGTCCGCGAGGCCAAGGAGACGGCCATCGAGGAGCAGGACTTCGAGAAGGCCGCTTCGCTCCGTGACGAGGAGAAGAACCTGCTCGGCGAGCGTCTGCGCCTCGAGAAGCAGTGGCGCTCGGGCGACGTCAAGACGACCGCCGAGGTCGACGAGGGCCTGATCGCCGAGGTGCTCGCCCAGGCGACCGGCATCCCCGTCTTCAAGCTCACGGAAGAAGAGTCCTCGCGACTCGTCTTCATGGAGAAGGCGCTGCACCAGCGGGTCATCGGTCAGGAGGAGGCCATCTCGGCGCTCTCCAAGACCATCCGCCGCACGCGTGCCGGCCTCAAGGACCCGAAGCGTCCCTCGGGCTCGTTCATCTTCGCCGGCCCCACGGGTGTCGGTAAGACCGAGCTCGCGAAGGCGCTCGCCGAGTTCCTGTTCGACGACGAAGGCGCGCTGATCTCCCTCGACATGTCGGAGTACGGCGAGAAGCACACGGTCTCGCGACTGTTCGGTGCTCCTCCCGGGTTCGTCGGCTTCGAAGAGGGCGGCCAGCTCACCGAGAAGGTGCGCCGCAAGCCGTTCAGCGTCGTGCTCTTCGACGAGATCGAGAAGGCCCACCCCGACATCTTCAACTCGCTCCTCCAGATCCTGGAAGAGGGCCGGTTGACGGATGGTCAGGGTCGCGTCGTCGACTTCAAGAACACCGTCATCATCATGACCACCAACCTCGGTGCTCGCGACATCGCCGGTGGTCCGGTCGGCTTCCAGATCGAGGGCAACGCCTCGACCGGGTACGACATCATGCGCGGCAAGGTGAACGAGGAGCTGAAGAAGCACTTCAAGCCCGAGTTCCTGAACCGTGTCGACGACATCATCGTGTTCCCGCAGCTGTCGAAGCCGGAGCTCCTGCAGATCGTGGACCTGTTCACGAAGCGTCTCTCGGAGCGTCTGCTCGACCGCGACATGACGATCGAGCTCACGCTGCCGGCGAAGGAGCGCCTCATCGAGGTCGGTTTCGACCCGACCCTCGGTGCTCGTCCGCTGCGTCGTGCGATGCAGCGCGAGGTGGAAGACCAGCTCAGCGAGCAGATCCTCCACGGCGAGCTCAATGCCGGCGACCACGTGCACGTCGACTTCGTGAACGGCGCGTTCGCCTTCACGACCTCGGCTCGCGGTGAGTCGGTCGGTGCCGGCGTCAACGCGCAGGCGTCGCTCGGTACGGGTTCGGCCACGCCGGACCTCGCGATCACGGGCGAATAGCCCCGAGTCACCGAAGGCCCCCACTCCGCGGAGTGGGGGCCTTCGTCGTGCCGGGACGTGTTGGTTCGCCCATCCTCGGGCGATTCGGCGCTCACTCGCCCGAACCTGGGCGAGCGAACGATGGCGGTCAGCCGAGGCGGTCGAGGTACCGGAGGATGATGCCCTCGCGGAGCGCCCAAGGGGAGACGTCGAGCTCGCGGACGCGGAAGGCGGCCATCGCCTCGGACAGGACGATCCCGCCGGCGACGATCTGGAAGGTGCGGTCGGCGGTGATCCCGGGGAGCGCGGGGCGGGCCTCGGCCGGAATGCGGGCGAGCCGGGGGATCCAGTCGTCGAGCTGGCTGCGCCGGAGCAGCGACCGTTCGGTGCCTCCGATGCCGTCGGCCACCGATCCGGCGAGGCGTGCGAGGGAGCGGATGGTCTTGGACGACCCGACGACGTGATGGGCGTCGGGCTCCTCGGCGAACGCGGGGAGTGCTGCGGTGAGCACCTCGCGGGCGTGTAGGCGGAGTGCCTCCTGCTGTGCGGCGGTCGGCGGGTCGTCGTGGAGGAAGCCCACGGTGGAGCGGCCGGCGCCGAGCGGGAGGGAGATCGCGACATCGGGATATTCGTCGCCGCCGGCTGCGATCTCGAGTGAGCCGCCGCCGATGTCGAGGAGGAGCATCTCGCCGGCCGACCAGCCGTACCAGCGGCGGACGGCGAGGAAGGTGAGCTTCGCCTCGTCGTCACCGGAGAGGACCTGCAGGGCGATGCCGGTCCGTTCCTCGACGAGGGCGAGGACCTCCGGCCCGTTCGTCGCCTCACGGATGGCCGAGGTCGCCATCGAGAGCAGTTCGTCGAGGCCGCTCTCGCGGGCGATCGCTGCCGCTGCACCGATCGACTCGAGGATGACCGCGACGCCCTCGTCGCTGATCGATCCGTCCGGGGTGAGGTATCGCATGAGCCGCAGCACCGACTTGTGCGACGACTGGGGGATCGGCCGCGCTCCTGGGTGTGCATCGACGATGAGCAGGTGGACGGTGTTCGATCCCACGTCGAGGACTCCGAGTCGCATGCGCTCACAGTACTGCCTGCCCGCCCGCGTCCGCTGTGGTCGGTCGCCAGCGCGGTGCGCTGACGTGAGCGCGGGTCCAGTGCGTGAGCGCGGGTCTCCGGAGGGGCGCGCTCACGCGCTGGACCCGCGGTGAGGCCGATCCTGCGCCACTCGCGTCGGCGCACCGCGCTGACCCCCAGAACCCTGCGCTCGCGTCGGCACACCGCGCTGGGCCGGGGTGGGGTGGACCTCGGGAGGACGCAAGGCCGCGCGACCTGGTCGGCGCACCGCGTAGGATCGCCGCATGACCGCCGCCACCTCGGAATCCTCCGCCCCTCGAACCCTCGTGATCCTCGGTGCCGGGGGCGATCTCACGGCCCGACTCCTGCTGCCTGGACTCGCGTCACTCCTCGCCTCCCCGCGTGGCGAGGCGGTGCGCCTCATCGGAGTCGACCGGTCCGAGTCGAGCGACGAAGCCTGGAGGAAGCGCGTCGAGACCGCGTTCGCGGACGCCCCGTCGAAGCTCGCCGAGACGATCGTCGCCGAGACCACCTACGTGCAGGCCGACGTCTCCGACCCGGCGTCGCTCGAACGGGTCCTCGCGGCGGCCGGACCGAACGTCGCCCTCTACTTCGCGCTGCCGCCCGCCATCACTCTGCTCGCGTGTAAGGCGCTGCGGAAGCTGGAGCTCCCCAAGGGCATCATGCTCGCCCTCGAAAAGCCGTTCGGGACCGACTACGCCTCCGCCCGCTCGCTCAACCGCCTGCTCCAGCACCTGGTGCCGGAGGAGCAGGTGTTCCGCGTCGACCACTTCCTCGGCAAGTCGACGGTCCTCAACCTGCTGGGCCTCCGCTTCGCGAACCGCATCTTCGAACCGCTCCTCTCCGCCGACAACGTCGAACGTGTCGACATCGTCTTCGACGAGCAGCTGGCGCTCGAGGGTCGCGCCGGGTACTACGACCGCGCGGGCGCCCTGATCGACATGATTCAGAGTCACCTGCTCCTCGTCCTCGCGTTCGCGGCCATGGAGCCACCGGCGAGCGTCGATGCCGAGGATCTGCGTGGCGGCATGGCCCAGGTGCTGCGGGCGACCCGACCGTGGAAGACGAATGGCACGGAGAGCCGGCGTGCACGCTACGGCGCCGGGACGATCGGCGATCGCGAGCTGCCCGCCTACGTCGACGAGCAGGGCGTGGACCCGTCGCACCACACGGAGACGCTCGCCGAGATGACCCTCGCGATCGACAACTGGCGTTGGGCCGGTGTCCCGTTCGTGCTGCGGTCCGGGAAGGCGCTGGCGGACACCCGTCAGGAGATCGTCTTCACCTTCAAGCCGGTGCCGCACCTCCCGTCCGGCCTGCACGGGATGAAGACCCCGGCGCGGCTCCGCATCGGCCTGAAGCCGGCGTCGCTCGACCTCGACCTGATGATCAACGGTGAGGACGACCCCTTCGAGCTGGACCCGGTCGCCCTCCACGCCGAACTCCAGGCCGGGCAGCTCAGTGCCTATGGCGAGGTCCTGTCGAGCATCCTCGAGGGTGATCCCACCCTGTCGGTGCGCGGTGACGTCGCCGAGCAGTGCTGGCGGATCGTCGCGCCGGTCCTCAAGGCGTGGCGCAAGGACGAGGTGTCGATCGACACCTACCCGGCCGGCACCGCGGGTCCGAGGTCCTGGCGCTGATCCCGACCTCGTGATCCGATGTCGTCACTCCGGTGTCCGGCGTCCGGCGCCAGCGCGGTGCGCTGACGTGAGCGCGCCCCACTGGACCGAGCGCGCCCCTCTGGAGGCCTGCGCTCGCGCGGCTGGGTAGCGCTCACGCCGCTTCGGCAGCGCTTGCGCGAGCGCACCGCGCTGGCGCCCACCAACCCGCGCTGGGTCGGGAGCACCGCGCTGGCGTCAGTAGACTGCTCGGAGGTTCTGACAGGAGGAGGCGGGATGGTCGAGCAGGCTCAGCAGGGGTATATCGTCCGTCGCGCCCGCACGAGCGACGTCCGCCGCATCCAGGCGCTCGTCGAACCACTCGTGCAGCAGCGCATCCTCCTCGGCAAGGACGACGTCGTGTTCTACGAAGCCGTCCAGGAGTTCCGCGTCGCCGAGACGCCCGACGGCGAACTCATCGGCTGCGGCGCGCTGCACGTCATCTGGGAGGACCTCGGTGAGGTCCGCACGCTCGCCGTCTCCGCCGACCACCTCGGCACCGGGGTCGGCCACGCGCTCGTCGAGCGCCTCGAGCACGACGCGATCGAGCTCGGCCTGCGTCGCCTGTTCTGCCTGACCTTCGAAACCGGCTTCTTCACGAGACACGGCTATCAGGAGATCGGCGAGGAGATCGTCCCACCCGAGGTCTACGCACAGCTCGTGCGTTCGTCGGACGAAGGTGTTGCGGAGTTCCTCGACCTCGCGCGGGTCAAGCCGAATACGCTCGGTAACACCCGGATGCTCAAGCTGCTCTGAACCACAGCTTGAAGGTTGGCGCTCGTCGGAGCGACCGGTGAGACCGTTCACATCGCCGAGCTGATCAGCACTTTCTCCGATTCCCGGCGCGAACCCGCTGCTCACATGAGCAGGCCCGGATTTACGTGCCGTTCACATTCGCGGTGGTCTTCCGTCACGCATGTCGGTTAGCTTGTGAGGCACTACCCATCGTCTGTGCCTCGAATGGGGGGTGCGTTGTCGCGCGCTCCGAACGAGGACGGCCCTCGATTCGGAGCCACATGTCGTTCAAACACCCGTGGAGGCTGTCCGCCTTCGCCGCCCTTGCCGGGCTCGTCGCCGCACCCCTCGTGGCGACACCAGCCGTCGCCTCGACCGACGGCCTCGGCGTCGTCATCAACGAGGCCTACCTCTCGGGCGGGAGCGCGAACGCGCCCTACCTGAACAAGTTCGTCGAGCTCTACAACCCGAGCGACGCGGCAGTCGACGTCAGCGGCTGGTCGATCCAGTACCGTTCGGCGACCGGTGCCGCGGCGTCGTCGACGACGGTTCCGCTCACCGGGAAGATCGCGGCCGGCGGCTACTACCTCGTCTCGGGCAGCAGCAACGGCGCGGTCGGCGCGGCTCTGCCGACACCCGACGTAGCCAGCGAGCTGAACGCGTCGGGCTCCAAGGGCACTATCGCCCTCGTCGCCTCGACCGCGGCGGTCACGCTCCCGACCGGTTCCGTCGTCAGTAACCCGGCGATCGTCGACCTCCTCGGCTACGGCACGTCGAACACCTTCGAGACGGCCGCTTCGCCGTCGCCGTCGGGCAACAGCGTGCCGCAGTCGATCGTGCGCACCACCTTCGCCGACACCGACAGCAACGCCGCCGACTTCACGCTCAGCGACACCGTCACCCCGCAGAACAGCGCCGGCGACACCCCGGTCGACCCCGAGCCCACCCCGGAGCCGACCCCTGAACCCACCGACCCGACCACCCCGGTCGAGCCCGGCACGGCGACGATCGCCCAGATCCAGGGCACCGGCGCCGCGAGCACGATGGTCGGCCAGACGGTCACCACCACCGGCTTCGTCACCGCGAGCTTCCCGACCGGTGGCTTCAACGGCTACTACCTGCAGACCGCGGGCACCGGTGGAGCGATCGACCCCGCGACGCACCTCGCGTCCGACGGTGTCTTCGTCTACTCGCCGGCCACCGTCGGTTCCGTCACCGTCGGCCAGTACCTGCAGGTCACCGGCGTCGTGGACGAGTACTACGGCCTGACGCAGCTGAAGGTCACGGACGCGGCCGCCGTCACGGCACTGGACGCCACCGGCGTCACCGCACCGACCGCCGCGAGTGTCGCCTTCCCGGCGACCGACGAGGAGCGCGAGCGCCTCGAGGGCATGCTGCTCGCCCCCGCCGGCGACTACACGGTCACCGACAACTACAGCACGAACCGCTACGGCGAGATCGCGCTCGCGGCGTCGACGACGCCGTTCGTCACGCCGACGGTCCTCGGCAAGCCCGGTTCCGCTGAGGCGCTCGCCGCCGCGGCCCGGGTCCCGGCGGAGAAGGTCGTCCTCGACGACGGCGCGACCGTCGACTTCTCGAAGGCGGAGAACACCGGCACCCCGCTGCCGTACCTCTCGACCACCGCGCCCGTCCGGGTCGGTGCCGCCGTCGACTTCACCGCTCCGGTCGTCTTCGACTTCCGCAACAGCAACTGGAAGTTCCAGCCCACGCAGCAGCTGACCGGTGCCAACACGGCGACCGTGCAGCCGGCCACGTTCGAGAACACCCGCTCCACCTCACCTCGCGGTGTCGGTGGCGACGTGTCCCTCGCGACCTTCAACGTCCTCAACTACTTCGCCACCACCGGTGACTCCCGGACCGGGTGCACCTTCTACACCGACCGCCAGGGCGGGAAGACCACGGTGAACAACTCCGACGCCTCCGGTTGTGGCGTCCGGGGAGCGGCGACGGCCGAGAGCCTCGCCCGTCAGCAGGCGAAGATCGTCTCCGCGATCAACGCCCTGGACGCCGACGTCGTCTCGCTCGAGGAGATCCAGAACTCCGCCTCGATCGGGCTCGACCGCGACGACGCCCTCAAGACGCTGACCGCGGCGCTCAACGCCGATGCCGGCGAGGGCACCTGGACGTTCGTCCCCTCGCCCGCGAAGGTCCCCACGGACGAGGACGTCATCCGCACGGCCTTCATCTACAAGTCGGCCACCGTCGAGACCGTCGGTGAATCGCGCATCCTGCTCGACTCGCCCGCGTTCGACAACGCCCGTGAGCCCGACGCGCAGGCGTTCAAGCCCAAGGGGGCGGACGACGCCGCGACGTTCCTCGTGATCGCCAACCACTTCAAGTCGAAGAGCACCTCGGCAGCGGCCACCGGAGACAACGCCAACACCGGGCAGGGCGCCTTCACCGGCGACCGCACGCGTCAGGCCAAGGCCCTCGTGACCTTCGCGGACACGGTCTCGAAGGACGTCGGCACGAAGAAGGTCTTCCTCGTCGGAGACTTCAACTCCTACGACGCCGAGGACCCGCTGGACGTGCTCCGCGACGCCGGCTACATCAGCCAGGAGGCCAAGACCGGCGAGTACACCTACGCGTACGAAGGCGCGGTCGGGTCCCTCGACCACATCTTCGCGTCGCCGGAAGCCGACCAGAGCGTCACCGGTGCCGACGTGTGGAACATCAACTCCGTCGAGTCGATCGCCCTCGAGTACTCCCGCTACAACGCGAACGTGACCGACTTCAATGTGCCGGACATGTTCCGCTCGAGCGATCACGACCCCGTGATCGTCGGCATCAGCGCCGACGCGAGCGAGTCCGCGACCGTCAACCTGCTCAACATCAACGACTTCCACGGTCGGATCGACGCCAACACGACGAAGTTCGCGGGCACGATCGAGCAGCTCAAGGCGATGTTCGCGCCCGACCAGACGGCGTTCATCTCCGCTGGTGACAACATCGGCGCCTCGCTCTTCGCCTCGTCGGCGCAGCAGGACCAGCCGACGATCGACGTGCTGAACGCGCTCGGTCTGAAGGCCTCCGCGGTGGGCAACCACGAGTTCGACCAGGGCTACGGCGACCTCGTCGACCGCGTCATGGCCGACGGGAAGAACGCGGCCTGGCCGTACCTCGGTGCCAACGTCTACGAGAAGGGCACGAAGAAGCCCGCGCTCCAGGAATACACGATCCTCGACATCGACGGGGTGAAGGTCGCCGTCGTCGGCGCCATCACGCAGGAGACGCCGACGCTCGTGTCGCCCGCCGGCATCGCCGACCTCGACTTCGGTGACCCGGTCGAGGCCGTGAACCGCGTCGCGGCTCAGCTGACCGACGGCGACGAGTCCAACGGTGAGGCGGACGTCATCGTCGCGGAGTACCACGAGGGTGCTGGAGCCGGCACGCCGGACGGCGCGACCCTCGAGCAGGAGCTCGCCGAACAGAGCGCCTTCACCGAGATCGTCACCACGACGAGCGCGGACGTCGACGCCATCTTCACCGGCCACACGCACAAGCAGTACGCATGGGACGCTCCGATCCCCGGCGTGACCGGCAAGACCCGCCCGGTGCTCCAGACCGGCAGCTACGGCGAGTTCATCGGTCAGATCACGCTGACCGTCGACCGCGCGTCGGGTGACGTGACCGCCTACACGGCGAAGAACGTCGCACGCACCACGGTGGCGGAGGCCGACCTGGTCAAGCAGTTCCCCGCGGTCGCGACGGTCAAGACGATCACCGACAAGGCCCTCGCGGTCGCGGCGGAGATCGGCAACCAGAAGATCGGTGAGGCGACGGCCGACATCACCCGCGCGTTCAACAACGGGGTGAAGGACGACCGCGGCGCCGAGTCGACGCTCGGTGCGCTCGTCGCCGACTCCCTCCGCGCCTCGCTCTCGAGTGCCGACCGGGGCGGAGCCGACATCGGCATCGTCAACCCGGGCGGCATGCGTGAGGAGATCCTCGCGGGCGACATCACGTACGCCGAGGCGAACGCGGTGCTGCCGTTCCTCAACAACCTGTGGACGACCTCGCTCACGGGTGCGCAGTTCAAGACCGTGCTCGAGCAGCAGTGGCAGCTCGACGCGGCCGGGAACGTGCCGTCCCGTCCGTACCTGCAGCTCGGACTGTCGTCGAACGTGCAGTACACGTTCGACCCCACGAAGGCCCAGGGACAGCGCATCACGAGCATCACGGTGAACGGCGCTCCGATCGACCCGAGCAAGAGCTACCGGATCGGCTCCTTCAGCTTCCTGCTGCAGGGTGGCGACAACTTCCGAGAGTTCGCGAACGGCACGGACACACGTGACTCCGGTCTCGTCGACCGCGACGCGTGGATCGCCTACCTGACGGCGAACAGCCCGGTGTCCCCGGACTTCGCCCGCCAGAGCGTGCAGGTCACGAACGCGCCGACCGCAGCGGTCGCCGCAGGGAAGACGGTCTCGTTCGACGTCGCGAAGCTCGACCTCACCTCGACCGGCAGCCCGGTGAACACCTCGCTGACGATCGAGCTGAACGGCTCGCCGATCGGGACGGCCCCGGTCACCGCGGGGGCCGCGACGGTGTCCTTCACCGTCCCGGCGGGTACCGCTGACGGCGCGGCGACGGTGCGCCTCACGGCACTCGAGTCGGGGACGACGCTGACGGTGCCGCTCACGGTCGCGACGCCGCCGGTGGTCACGCCGCCGACGCCCGCTCCGGAATCCGCGCTCATCCAGGCGCTCAAGGACCTGATCAAGGCGATCACCGACTTCATCATCGGCAAGCTCGCCACGATCCACGTCGGCAAGGAGTACGCCGGCACCTGGGTGAGCGTCTGGCTGCACTCCGACCCGATCCTCGTCAGCGACGGCCTCGTGCAGGTCGACGCGGACGGCAACGTGCAGGTCACGGTTCCTGAGGACGCGCCGGTCGGTGCCCACCGCCTGGTCGTCCAGGATGCCGACGGCAACGTCATCGGTTGGCAGGACATCGTCGTGCAGGCTGCGGCGGTCGACCCCGGCACCGACCCGGGCACCCAGCCCGGTGCAGGCGGTGGGACCGGTTCGGGAACGGCCGGCGGAAGCCAGGACGGCAGCCTGAGCAAGACCGGTGCCGAGCCGTGGGGGAACGCGGCGCTCGCCGCGCTGCTCCTCGTCGGTGGTCTCGCGCTCGTGATCGCCCGTCGTCGCTCGGCGCAGCAGCTCTAGGCGCTCGCACCACCCAGCACCATCCCGATGCCCCGTCATCGGTCGGACCACGGTCCGCACCGACGGCGGGGCATCGGGCGTTTCCGCGCCACTGCACTTAATCTGTGAGCATGTCGAGCCTCACGAATCCCCGCGGACCGGAGCGGCCCGCCGTCTACTGGCGACGCAGGCTGATCGTGTTCGGTGTCCTGCTCGCCGTCATCGTCCTGGTCATCGTGCTCATCGTCCGTCTCGCGTCGGGTCCGGGCACCGAGAACACGGCCGCGACGTCGACCCCGACGCCCACCGCGACCCCCGCGCCGACGCCGGCTCCTGAGGCGTCGACGGCCGCGCCGATCGATGAGGCCGCGACCACCGACCCCGGTTCGGCGGCCGCATGCACCGCCGACCAGATCCGCGTCGAGGCGGTCGTGAACGGCACGAGCTTCGCGGCGGACGAACTCCCGCAGCTCTCGCTCAGCGTGACGAACACCGGCTCGGCCGCGTGCACGATGAACGCCGGTACGAGCCAGCAGGTGTTCACGGTCTCGAGCGGCGAGGAGCCCTACTGGACGTCGACCGACTGCCAGACGGCACCGAGTGACCAGCAGGTGCTCCTCGAGCCGGGGAAGACGGTCTCGTCGAACCCGCCGATCACCTGGGACCGCACGCGGTCGGCGCCCGACACCTGTGACCAGCCGCGGGACCCGGTGCCCGCGGGCGGCGCCTCGTACCACCTGAACACCTCGATCGGCGGCTTCGCCTCCGCTGACAGCGCGCAGTTCCTGCTCAACTGAGTTCGCGCGTCGCCGAGAGTGCTCGTTCCGTCCGCTGACCGCGGATCAGGCGACGCTTCGTGCGCTCTCGGTGCCTGCGACAATGGACGCATGGCGAAGCAGAAGCGACCCGAGTTCCGTTCCGAGCCTTTGGCCGCGGCCCTCGCCGCCGGTGACATGGTGGCCGTGGCTCTCGCGTTGCGGAACGGCCGGTTTGTCGTCCCGCTCATGAAGCCGGGCAACCCCGACAAGCCGACGGAGACCGGCGAGGTCTGGATGTTCCGTCAGCCTGAGACCGCGAGGCTCGCGCTGCTCCTCTTCTCCGATGCGAAGAACAAGCCGGCCGCCCTGCCGCCCTACGTCGGTCTACACGACGGCGTCTGGCTCGCGAGCTTCCTCCGCACCTACGGCGACGACATCGAGACGGTGCTGTTCGACGTCGCCGGCCCGCACTCGCTGCAGGCGTCGCCGGAGGAACTGCTGCGGGTGCTCCAGATCGAGGCGCCGGCCGCCGAATAGCCCGACCCCGACCGCAGGTCCTGCTCTCGGCGGCGTCTGCGGTTCACAACTCCTGCACGTCGTCCTCCGAACCCGGCAGGTCCCGTTCTGGGGCCCTGCGGGACCAGTCCGCAGGAGTTGTGAGCAGCACGCCCCCGGGCCTGGTTCGTGGAGCAGGTGCGCGGGCGCGCTCAGAAGGCGGCGTCGAGCTCGCGTTCGCGTCGGGCGGGCCGTGCGGCCTCGGCTGCGGTCTTCGCGATGCCCAGCACCGACTTGAGGTCGTTGCTGACGTCGGAGTTGAGCAGCAGCTTGTAGCCGAGGCGGTTGCCCTCCGAGCCGCGTTGCTTCGCGACGCTCACCGGGCGCACTTCGCCGCTGAGGCTGATCTCGCCGTAGGCCGCGAGGTCACGGGGGAGGGCGAGGTCGCGGATGACGGAGACGAGGGCGAGGGCGATCGCGAGGTCGGCCGCCGGTTCGCTGATCTTCACGCCGCCGACGGTCGAGATGTAGACGTCGTGGTCGGTGAGGTCGTAGGAGTAGCGGCCGTGCAGCACGGCGAGGATCATCGCGACACGTGAGGGATCGACGCCGTTGGTGACGCGACGGGGGTTCGGTGCCTGCGTCTTGTTGATGAGCGCCTGGACTTCGACGGGGAGTGCACGGCGTCCCTCCATGACGATGGTGACGCAGGTGCCTGCCACGGGTTCGTTCTGGCTGAGGAACAGGGCGCTGGGGTCGGGGACCTCGGCGATGCCGTCGCCGGCCATCTCGAAGCAGCCGACCTCGTCGGTGGCGCCGAAGCGGTTCTTCTGTGCGCGGAGGAAGCGGAGCGCGGTGTGGCGGTCGCCTTCGAACTGGCAGACGACGTCGACGAGGTGTTCGAGGAGCCGGGGGCCGGCGATGGACCCGTCTTTCGTGACGTGGCCGACGAGCAGGATCGGGAGGTCGCGTTCCTTGGCGATGCGGGTGAGGACGGCCGAGACCTCGCGGACCTGGCCGGGTTGTCCGGCGAGGCCGTCGGACTGCGAGGAGGAGACGGTCTGGACGGAGTCGACGATGAGGAGCTTGGGCTGCACCTGGTCGATGTGGCCGAGGACGGTGGCGAGGTCGGTCTCGGAGGCGAGGTAGAGGTCGTCGTGGAGGGCCCCGGTCCGTTCGGCACGGAGGCGGACCTGGCTGACCGACTCCTCGGCGCTGACGTAGAGGACGCGGGCGCCGGTCTTCGCCGCGCGGGATGCGACCTCGAGCAGCAGGGTCGACTTGCCGACGCCCGGCTCACCGGAGAGGAGGATCGCGGCGCCGGGGACGATGCCTCCGCCGAGCACCCGGTCGAACTCGGCGATGCCGCTCGACCAGCGTGGTGCCTCGTCGGTGCTGGCCTGGGTGATGGGGCGTGCGGCGCGCTCGTCGGTGGCGCGGATGGGCGTCAGCTTGCCGAGGACACCGGTGGGAGCCGAGGCTTCGACGACCGTTCCCCACTGCTGGCATTCGCCGCATCGACCGGCCCACTTGGCGGTGGTCCAGCCGCATTCGGTGCAGCGGAATGCGGGGGAGGGTGCCTTGGCCATGCGGCCAGCCTAAGCGCGGCCACCGACACCGCCAGCCCTCCGCGCCGCCTGTGGATGACCGGCATCGCTGAATTCGCGTCGGCGCTCGTCTTCTATTACACTCGACCCCGGTACCGTGTCCGAGCGGCCGAAGGTGCAACTCTCGAAAAGTTGTGTGCTTGAAAGAGCACCGTGGGTTCAAATCCCACCGGTACCGCCACGAAGAAACCCCCTCCATCCCTGAGCAACACCGGGACGGAGGGGGCTTTTCGTCGTCATGCTCGTCATGCCGGTCCGCCAGCGGGCACGGGCGGCATAGCATCGAAGCGTGCAGACGGGGGAAGATGCGGAGTTCGAGGTCGAGCCTCGCTGGAAGGAAGAGGTCGTCTACTGGGAGGGGGCCGAGGGCTTCGTCTTCGACGCCGGGTGGGGCGTGGATCCGCCCGTACTCTACATCCCGTTCCCAGAGGAGTGGGACGCCGCCACTGCGCCATGGATGCATGGCCGACGCGATGAGATCGTGGAACGGCTACGTCGTCACTCCCGGCATCGGATCGAAGCTGGGCCTTATCCCGGCTCTGGGCGCCGGGTTACACGCTGAACGGCCGCGATGGCGGATAGGGCGGCCCGGTCGGCAGGACGACCCCCAGGCACCGACCCCAGAACTGAAAGACACGGATTCCCAGCGAAGCCCAGAAACACCTCACCTGAGGTTCAGAACGCCGTCGCACCCTGATGTCATGACCAGATCGCGTGCCTTCGTCGTCCCCCTCGTCCGTACTGCCGTCGTCCTCGCCGGCGTCTCGCTGCTCGCGGGGTGCCAGGCCACCTCGGCAGCCGTGCCCGATCCGTCGTCCTCGGTCTCGCCGGCGCGGAAGGGAAGTGCCGACGGCGGCTCGACGGGCGACCGCAGCGACTCGAAGACCGAGCAGAAGAACCTCGCCGCCGTGCTCAAGCTCTACACCGACGCCTTCCCGGACCCCGCCTCCTCGAAGGCTGTGGCCACGACCGACAAGCTGGTCGCGGCCGACGCCGTCGCGCACGGTTCCGGGCAGAAGTCCGGTCCGAGCGGCGTCCTGGCGGAGTTCACCGCCGACCGGACGCGGGTCCCGGGCGCGCAGGCGGTCGTGAAGCACACCGCGGCCGACGGCGACCTCGTGGCCGTGCACTACCAGGTCGCCCCCGACCCGTCCGACGAGCGGACGGGCGAGGCGGCCGTCGACCTGTTCCGGGTGCGGGACGGCGCCGTCGTGGAGCGCTGGGCGTTCGATCAGCCGATCGCGACCGGGACGCCGGCGAGCGGGAACACCAACACGATGTTCAGCGACCTCTACAGCCCGCCGAAGCCCGCGGTCGCGCCGTCGGAGTCGCAGGAGGAGCAGAACCGGACGTTCGCAGTGAGCGCGTACAACACGCTGTTCCGCGACCAGGACGTCTCGATCCTCGACAAGGCCTTCGACCCCGCCTATCTTCAGCACAACCCGGTCGCACCCAACGGCACGGCGGCGCTCAAGTCGTTCTTCTCCGGGTCTGCCACCTTCCCGCCGCAAGAGTCGGTCATCTCGCTGAGCGACGGCGACCTCGTCTGGACCTTCTCGCAGAGCGTCGGCGCGAAGGCCGACGACCCCGTTCTGGCGGCGGACATCTTCCGCGTCGACGACAAGCTCATCCGCGAGCACTGGGACGTGGTGCCGACCGCCGGGTGATTGTCGGGCCTCCAAGCTGCGCGGTGGCTAGGCTCTGGGGATGACTCAGGACTTCGCAGCGCTGAACGCCCACGCCATGGAGGTCGCCGCCGCCTACGACGATCTCAGCACGAAGCGGATCGGACGTCCTTGGACGAACCAGGAGGTCGCCCTCGGATTCGTCGGCGACGTCGGTGACCTCGCCAAGATCGTGATGACGCTCGAGGGGACGCGCCGCATCGACGGCATCGGACTCGAACAGCTCGAGCACGAGCTGTGTGATGCCATCTGGTCGTGTCTCGTCCTCGCCGACCGGTTCGGGATCGACATCGGCGAGGCGTTTCCCCGCCAGATGCAGGACTTGGTGCGGCACGTCTCCGAGCTCCGGGCCGACGAAGCGAGCACAGATTCCGCGACGCCCGCTGGCTAGAATCGCGACATGAGCGACGACAGTATGGCCAGCACCGACGACGGCGAGTCCTTCGGCGTCGAGCCCGGCACCTACCGGCACTTCAAGGGTGCGCGCTACGAGGTCATCGGCGTCGGACGCCACAGCGAGACCGAGGAGCCGTACGTCTTCTACCGGACGACCACGACCCCGCCGACGTCGTGGGTGCGACCGCTCGCGATGTTCGTCGAGCCCGTCTCACGCGACGGCTACGAGGGACCGCGTTTCGCCCGCGTCGAGGACGACGCCGACTGACCACGGAGGAGCACCGCATGACCGACACCGATCACACCCAACCCGAACCGGCCGACGAGCGCGACCTGTTGGTCGAGCGCATCATCCACGCGCCGCGATCGGCCGTCTGGGCGGCGTGGACCGACCCCGCGACGCTCGGGCAGTGGTGGGTGCCGTCGCCGGCGGTGTGTCGGGTCGTCGAGTTCGAGCTGCGACCCGGCGGGTCCTTCCGCACCGAGTTCAGTGAGGACGGCGTCGACTTCGTGCCGCAGATCACCGGATGCGTGCTGGAGGTCGTTCCGGAGCAGCGTCTCGTCTGGACGACGGCGCTGACCGCAGGCTGGCGGCCAGCCGAGCAGCCGTTCATCACCGCCGTGATCGACCTCGCTGACCACCCCGACGGCACCCGCTACCGAGCGACCGCACTCCACAGCGGGGTCGCCCAGCGCGATGAACACCTCGAACTCGGCTTCCACGCCGGCTGGGGGATCGTCACGGACCAACTCGCCGCGCTCGTGGAGCAGCGCTGAGCCAGCCCTCCGGTCAGGCCGCCTCCGGATCGGTCGTCGTGTCGGGTTCGGGCGTGAGCATCATGCCGCCCGGCGTGTAGGAGGAGTCGAGCAGGGCGCGCACCCACGCCTGGTTGACCAGCGGCTCCGCCTGCGCGAACCGGAACTGCAGCGGGACGTCGCTCGTGATCCAGAGACTCACGCGCCCGCCGCCGTCCACAGCGCCCTTCGTCCATTCGACGAAGAAGGACTCCCGACGACGCAGCTTGTTCCCGATCGCCGCCCTGAGATGGGCAAGCACGCGGTCGTCGAAGTCGTAGTGACTTCCGGCACCGTAGATGAGAACGCCCATGCAGCGATTGTGCCGCATCGGCCCCGCCGCACCGCTCGGCGACGCCCCGCCGCTCCACGTAAACTCGTGGGATGCCGAGTCCGACCCCCGCTCCCGCACCCTTCGCCCTTCGCCCGGCGCTCATCCCGGGCATCATGGGTGCGGTCGCGCTCATGTTGGGCCTCGCGCTGCTCGAGCTCGACGCCTTCACGATCGTGCTGTTCGTGGTGAGCATCCTCGCGCTCATCATGGCCGTGTTCGCCTGGCAGGCCAAGCAGCCGCTCTGGATGATCCCGACGCTGCTCGTCGCGATCGTGTGGAACCCGGTCCTCCCGCTCCCGTTCGGCGGCATCCCCTGGATCATCGCGCAGTTCCTCGGCGCGGTCGTGCTCGTCGCCGTCGGTGTCCTGCTCGAGAACAAGCACGCCGCTCCGCCCGCCTGACTGGAAATGTTTCGGGAACGCCTGCGGGTCGTCCCGGCTCTGGCAAGCTTGCGCTCATGACGCTTGAACGCAACTGGGCCGGCACGCACACCTTCGCAGCGCCGCGGATCGTGAACGCCACGTCGATCGATGAGGTCCGTGCACTCGTCGCCGAGGCCGCCAGGACGGGCACGCGTGTCCGCGCCCTCGGCACCCGACACTCGTTCACCGACCTCGCCGACTCCGACGGCACGCTCATCACGGTGCTCGACATCCCCGCCGACCCGGTGTTCGACGAGGCCGCCGGTTCGGTGACGATCGGAGCCGGGACGCGCTACGGGATCGCCGCCGCCTGGCTCGCCGAACAGGGCCTCGCCTTCCACAACATGGGCTCGCTCCCGCACATCTCCATCGGCGGCGCGATCGCGACCGGCACCCACGGATCCGGCAACGACAACGGCATCCTGTCCTCAGCGGTGAGCGGCCTCGAGTACGTCGACGCCACGGGCGAACTCGTCCACGTGCGTCGCGGGGACCCCGGCTTCGACGGCCTCGTCGTCGGGCTCGGCGCGTACGGCATCGTGGTGCGCGTGACGGTCGACGTGCAGCCCGCCTACCGCGTGCGTCAGGACGTCTACCGCGACGTCCCGTGGGATGCCGTGCTCGCCGACATCGAGGGCGTCACCGGCGGTGCCTACAGCGTCAGCATCTTCACCAACTGGCTCGGCGACACCGTCGAGCAGATCTGGTGGAAGACCCGCCTTGTCGCCGGTGACGACGAACTGCCCGTGGTCCCTGAGTCGTGGCTCGGTGTGCAGCGGGACTCCCTGACCGCCGGCAACCTCGTCGAGACGGACCCCGACAACCTCACCCTGCAGGGCGGTGTCCCCGGCGACTGGTGGGAGCGGCTGCCGCACTTCCGGCTCGAGTCGACGCCGAGCAACGGTGACGAGATCCAGACCGAGTACTTCATCGACCGCGCTGACGGACCCGCCGCGATCACGGCCCTGCGTGCGCTCGGCGACCGCATCGCCCCGCTGCTGCTCGTGACCGAACTGCGCACGGCCGCGCCGGACAAGCTCTGGCTGAGCGGCGCGTACCACCGGGAGATGCTCGCCGTGCACTTCACCTGGCGCAACCTGCCCGAGGAGGTCCGAGCGGTGCTGCCCGCGATCGAGGAGGCGCTCGCACCCTTCGACGCCCGCCCGCACTGGGGCAAGCTCAACCTCCTGACCGCCGAGCGCATCGCCGAGGTCGTGCCGCGACTCGCCGACGCGCGGGACCTCTTCGAGGAGCTCGATCCCGCCGGAACCTTCTCGAACGCGCACTTGGAGCGCATCGGGGTCCGTCTGCCCCGGTAGCGGGCGTCGGTGGAGCGGGTGCCAGCGCGGTGCGCCGGCGCGAGCGCGGGTCATCGGGCGTCAGCGCGGTGCGCTGGCGCGAGTGCGTGGGAACCGGCGTGGGCGCGGGGTACACGCGTGAGCGCGGGTCTCCGGAGACCCGCGCCCACGCGCCAGACCCGCGGTCACGTCAGCGCACCGCGCTGGCGCAACCCGGGAGGTCAGTCCTCGACTCGGATGCCGAACTGCTCGGCGAACATCGCTGCGAGCTCTCCGACCTGGAACGGCGTCATCGTCGCGCCCCGCAGGTGCTCGATGCCGGCGATGCGACGGAGCTCGAGCGTCCGGAGGTCGACGTCGGTGAGCCTCGCCCGCGTGACGTCGAGACTGTTGAGCGTGCAGTCGACGAACCGGACCCGGGTGGCCGTCGCATCGGCGAGGTCGAGTTCGTCGATCGTGCAGTCCTCGAACAGGACGTCCTGCAGCACGGCCCCGCGCAGGTTCACGAACCCGAGCTTGCATCCGGTGACCCGCACCGACTGCCAGTTCGCGTCGTAGCAGTCGGCGGAACCGACCCGGGACCCCTCCAGCTCGACGTCGCGCAGGCGACTTCGAGGGGCGAGGAGGATGGGCGCGTCCCACCGCTCAAGCCGGGAGTCGAGGAACGACGCCGCCCGGAAGTCGGTCTGGTCGGCTCGAATGCCGGCAAGCAGGGACTCGGAGATCGTGATGCCCGAGAGGTCACGGTGCGACAGGTCGAGGTCGGCGAACCGCAGGCCTTCGACACTGTCGTGCGCGTCGAGGGCGCCCTCGTCGCCGTCGGTCAATCCGATGAGACGGACGGGGTCGAGCCGTGGTGCCGTCGTTCCGGTGCGTTTCGCCATGCCGTGTTCTCCCGGTGCCCGTGCGTGAAGGGGTGATCCGGCCAGCCTAGGGGCGGCCGCCGACGGGCTTCCGAGCCACCGCTCAGCTCGCTGTGAACCGACCTGGGAGGAACGGCAGGAGCGGCGCGCGATAGACGAGCGACGTGTCGACGCCGGCGGTCAAGGTGGTCCGGGCCGCGCCGTACCGCCAGACCCGATTGAAGAGGAAAACCTCGAAGGAGACCTCCGTCCCGCCGAGCCGCCAGCTGCCCGTACCCCATTGCGCCGGCTGGCCTCGCCCGTCGAACACCACCGTCGGACGCTGGAACGCGCCGTACCAGGGACATCGGAGCGTCACTTCGACGCGATGCTGCGTCGGCGACGGGTCCTGGGTGACTTCGCTGCTCATCGGCCCAGCCTAGGCCGAGCGGCGGCGTTCCCGTGGTGCCGGCGCAGGCGGGACGGGCTTCGCCGCGATGACGTCGGCGTCGGCGATCACGACCGGTCCGCGCTTGGTCTCGACCGTGCAGCCCGTGTCCGACCGCTCGACGAGCTCGCCGAGGGCGTCGGTCGCACCCGCCTCGGCGCCCTCGGGCAGTGCGAAGCGCACGACGACCCGCGAACCGAGCGGTGCCTCCCGGAGGAAGCGGACGGCCGCCGGACCGATCATCGCCGGGTCCTCGACCACGACCGCGAGTCGAAGCTCACCAGGAGCTCGGGCGGTAGTCCTTGAGGAAGACGCCGAACAGGTTCTCGCCGGCCTCGCCGCGGACGATCGGGTCGTACACACGCGCCGCGCCGTCGACGAGGTCGAGCGGGGCGTGGAAGCCCTCCTCCGCCAGCCGCACCTTGGTCGGGTGCGGGCGCTCGTCGGTGATCCAGCCGGTGTCGACACTCGTCATGAGGATGCCGTCGGTCTCGAACATCTCCCGCGCGCTCGTCCGGGTGAGCATGTTCAGCGCGGCCTTCGCCATGTTGGTGTGCGGGTGGCCTGGGCCCTTGTAGCCGCGACCGAAGACGCCCTCCATCGCGGAGACGTTGACCACGTAGGTGCGCGGGAAGTCGGACGCCGCCATCGACGCACGCAGGCGGCTGATGAGGATGAACGGGGCGGTCGCGTTCGCCAGCTGGACCTCGAGCATCTCGATGGGCTCGACCTGGTCGACGTTCTGCACCCAGCTGTTGCTGTGGTCGACGTCGGGGACGAGTCCGCCGGCGTCGATCGCGGTGCCGGCGGCGAGCCGTTCGAGCGAGGACGACCCGGCCGTCATGGCCGCTTCGGTGAGCGCATCGGCTTTGGCCGCCGCTGCGGCGAGGATCGGGTGGGCGGACACCGACGCCGCGAGCGACAGCGGGTGTGCGTCGTTCGTGTGGCCGAAGGTGACGAGCTCGGGCAGTGGGCCGTCCGGCAGCGGGGCGAGCTCCGCGTCGACGAGCGGCTGGTAGGCGCCCTTCGTGCGGCGGACCGTCTGCGCGGCGTTGTTGATGAGGATGTCGAGCGGACCCTGCTCGGCCACGGAATCCGCGAGGGCGATGACCTGGGCCGGGTCGCGGAGGTCGATGCCGACGACGCGAAGCCGGTGCAGCCAATCGGCGCTGTCGGGGAGCGCGCTGAAGCGGCGGACGGCGTCGCGCGGGAACCGCGTCGTGATGGTGGTGTGTGCTCCGTCGCGCAGGAGTCGTAGCGCGATGTACATGCCGATCTTCGCGCGGCCGCCGGTGAGGAGGGCGCGCTTGCCGGTGAGGTCGGTGCGGGCGTCGCGCTTCGCGTGGCTCATCGCCGCGCACTGCGGGCAGAGCTGGTGGTAGAAGGCGTCGACCGTCGTGTAGGGCTGCTTGCAGATGTAGCAGTTGCGCGGCACCAGCAGCTCGCCGGCGGTCGGAGCCGTCGTGGTGGTGGCGAGCGGGATGCCCCGGGTCTCGTCGTCGATGCGGTCGGGGGCGCCCGTCGCGGTGGCGGCGATCACGGCGCGGTCGGCGTCGGCGATCCGGGCCCGACGGTCGAGCCGGCGCTCCTTCTTGACCGCCTTGAACATCTTGGCGGTGGCGCGGCGCACCTGGAGGTAGTCGGGGTGCTCCTCGTCCATCGTCGCCATGGTCTGGAGGACGCGCAGCGTGACCTCGAGATCGGTGGGATCGATGCCCGCGTCGTCGCCGGGAGCGTGGTTCGCAGGCTCGTCGTGGGGGAGAGAGGTCATTACCTCATTCTACGAGCCGCCGGACGTGCCTCGGTCGGAGCTGTGGTCAGCGCGGGGCGCTGGACCGACCGCGACCCACAGACGTGAGCGCGCCCCTCCGGAGGGGCGCGCTCACGTCGCAGACCCGCGCTCGCGTCAGCGCACCGCGCTGGCTCGAGGGAGGGGTGTCCGTCGTGCGTGAGACCATGGGGCGATGACTCCCGAGCCCGCACCACTGGTCGACGTGGCCGACCTCGTCCGGCTCGTCGGGCGGGTGGCGTTCGACCGCGGCCGGGTCTACGCGAGAGACGGCCGGGTCACCGCCGCCGACTGGGACCCCGACAAGCGTCGGCTCCACGGGATCGTCGAAGGCTCCACCGATGTCCCGTACGCCTGCATCATCGACCTCGGCGACGACACCGGTGGGTTCGCTCGCATCGAAGGCAGCGCGTGCTCCTGCCCGCTGCGCGGTGACTGCAAGCACATCGTCGCCACCCTGCTGCACAGCAACGCGGCCCATCTCCGGGCCGAGGGTCGCTCCGACCGGTGGGTGGCACCACAACGGCCGCCTTCCGGGAAGGAGGCGTCCTGGCGCTCCGACCGACGTTGGACCGCGCCCATCAACGACCCCGCGCTCGACGAACCGGCCGAGCACCGGCCGATGTACGCCCTGGACGAGCTCGACGACCTCCCTGACGCCTGGCGTCCGGAGGCGGAACGACGAGCAGCGCGATGGACCCCGAGTCCGCAGACGCCGCCGGCACCGCCCAGTTGGCGGAACCGACTCGACTCCCTCGCCGGCGATGCCGGTCGTGCCACGGCGCCGACGGCCATGGGGCTGCAGTTCGAGGTCCGCGAGAGCATCCCGCGCACCGCCGAACGCTGGCGCGGACCGACCTCCCGCACGGCCGACGGCCCGCCCGAGCCCCGGCACCCCCGCCGGATCGCCGTCCGACCCGTCGTCAAGAAGGCCGGCGGCGGCTTCGTGAAGTCGACGATCTCGTGGACCTCGTTCACGCACCAGGGCCACCGGCTGTCGCTCGATCCGGCGCACCAGCAGTGGTTCACGCAGTTCCAGGCGCTCCTGCGTGCCACCCGTCCACCGGCCGGTGCCTACGCCGGCGCCGGCGATTCGGACTGGCTCGTCCTCGACGACTTCGGCAGTCCCGTCCTCTGGCATCTGTTCGAGGAGGCGGCCCAACTCGGGATCGAACTCGTCGGTACGCGCAAAGGCACGGTCGTCCTCGGCACCACCGCCGCCATCCGGTTGGACGCCGCGCACGACGACGAGGGCGTGGTCCTCCGATCCGTCGTGACGATCGACGGCACCGACGTCGACGCGGCCACGAGCGGAGCCCTCGGCGACCACGGGCTCTACCACTACACGCTCGAACCCCAGCAGGCGATCGTGCTCGCCCCGCTCGCCGAACCGCTGACGGACGAGGCCCGCGGACTGCTCGGGCCTGGCGAGCCGGTCGTCGTCCCCGAGGCCGAGGTGCCGGAGTTCCTCGAGCACTACGTCCCACGACTCCGCCGCAGCATCTCGCTGAGTTCGACGGACGGCACCGTGGCCCTGCCCGAGATCGTGCCGCCGGTCCTCGTCCTCACGGCTTCCTTCGAACCGAAGCAGACCCTGCGCCTCGCCTGGTTCTGGCAGTACGCCCCGGCGCAGCGCGTCCCGATCGGTGGCGGCACCCCGGCGCTCGCCGCAGGACGACCACTCGTGTCGACGGTGCCGCACGGCGGTCCCACCGACGCCGCCGCAGCGGAGGTCCTCCGCGACGAACGCGCGGAGCGGGCCATCCTCGACCGGGTCGGCGCCGCCATCGCCGCCGCGGCGGAACCGGAACGCCGGGCGCTCGCCGCGGGCTCGTTCGACGAGCTCACGACCCCGGGCGTCTGGCCGCCCCGGCCGCAGGTCCTGACGGAGTTCGACGCGGCACTCGTCACCGAGCGCACCCTCCCCGTCCTCGAGTCGCTCGACGACGTCCTCGTCGAGGTGTCCGGCGACCGCCCCGAGTACCGGGAGCTCACGGGCACGCCCCACATCTCGGTCACCACGGTGGAGACGGAGCAACGCGACTGGTTCGACCTCGGGATCGTCATCCACATCGGCGACTACAGCGTCCCCTTCGAGCCCCTCTTCAAGGCCCTCTCGAAGGGGCGCACCAAGCTGCTCATGGTCGACCACACCTACCTCTCGCTCGAGCACCCCGCCTTCGACCGCCTGCGCGAGCTGCTCACCGAGGCGGCCGCGCTCAAGGAGTGGGAGACGAAGCCGAGCATCAGTCGCTATCAGGCGAGCCTCTGGGCCGACTTCGAAGACCTCGCCGACGAGACCGAGCAGGCCGTCTCGTGGCGCGAGGCTGCAGCCGGACTCAACGCGATCGAAGCGGTCCCCGACACCGCCTTGCCGTCGGGACTCCACGCAGACCTCCGGCCTTACCAGGTCGAGGGCTTCCGCTGGCTCGCGTTCCTCTGGCAGCACGGACTCGGCGGCATCCTGGCCGACGACATGGGCCTCGGGAAAACGCTGCAGACCCTCGCCCTCGTCGCCCACGCGCGCGAGACCACCGGGACCACGGCACCACCGTTCCTCGTGGTCGCCCCGACGTCGGTCGTCTCCAACTGGGTCGCCGAGGCCACCCGCTTCGTGCCCGACCTCGTCGTCCGCAGCATCACAGCCACGCAGGCGAAGGGGAGCGCGTCGATCGCGGACCTCGCGGCGGGCGCCGACATCGTGGTCACGAGCTATGCGCTGTTCCGGCTCGACGCAGCGGCGTACCAGGCGGTCGACTGGTCGGGGCTCATCCTCGACGAGGCGCAGTTCGTGAAGAACCACCGCGCCAAGCTGCACGAGTGCGCGGTCGACCTCAGAGCACCGTTCAAGCTCGCGATCACCGGCACGCCCATCGAGAACACGCTCATGGAGCTGTGGTCGCTGCTGTCGATCGTCGCGCCGGGCCTGTTCGCGTCGGCGCCGCGCTTCACCGAGCACTACGTCAAGCCGATCGGCAAGGGTCTCGACTCGAGTCGGCTGCAGACCCTGCGCCGACGCATCCGTCCGCTGCTCATGCGACGCACCAAGGAGATGGTCGCGCCCGAACTGCCGCCGAAGCAGGAGCAGGTGCTGCGGATCGAACTCGCGCCGGCCCACCGCAAGCTCTACGACCTCGTCCTCCAGCGCGAACGACAGAAGCTCCTCGGACTCGTCGACGACCTCGACCGCAACCGGTTCATCGTGTTCCGCTCGCTCACCCTCCTCCGCATGCTCAGCCTCGACGCGAGTCTCATCGACGCCGAGGAGCACGCGGGCATCCCCTCGAGCAAGCTCGACGCACTCCTCGAGCAGCTCGACGACGTCGTCGCCGAGGGCCACCGGGCGCTCATCTTCAGCCAGTTCACGAGCTTCCTCGGTACCGCTGCTCGTCGGCTCGAGGAGCAGGGCATCGCGTACGAGTACCTCGACGGGTCGACCCGTCGTCGGGGTGAGGTCATCGACCGGTTCCGCACCGGTGACGCCCCCGTGTTCCTCATCAGCTTGAAGGCCGGCGGGTTCGGCCTCAACCTGACCGAAGCGGACTACGTCTTCCTGCTCGACCCGTGGTGGAACCCGGCCGCAGAGGCGCAGGCCATCGACCGCACGCACCGCATCGGCCAGACCGAGAACGTCATGGTCTACCGGCTGGTCGCCGCCGACACGATCGAGGAGAAGGTGATGGCGCTGCAGGCGAAGAAGTCCGAGCTGTTCGCCGCGGTCCTCGACGACGACGCGGTGTTCAGTCAGGCCCTCACCGCGGAGGACATCCGGGGCCTGCTCGAATAGTCTCCCGGCACCCACGACAGCCGTCGGGGTGTGGCCGGCCGAGCGACCGATAGCCTGATCGCTATGGAACTCGGGGTGTATGCGGTCGTCGGCATCGCGGTGATCGTGGCCGTCGCGGCCTTCTCCCGCAAGCTCGGTGTCGCCGCGCCGATCATCCTCGTGATCGTCGGCGTCGGGCTCTCGTACCTCCCGGGCGTGCCGGAGATCGAGGTCGAACCGGAACTCGTGCTCGACGTCGTCCTGCCGCCGATCCTCTACGCCGCGGCGATCAGCGTCCCGATCATGGACTTCCGCCGCAACCTCGCCACCATCACGAGCCTGTCCGTCGTGCTCGTCATCGTCACCGCCTTCGGTGCCGGCTTCCTCCTCTTCAGCCTCCTGCCGGACCTCAACCTGGCCGCCGCCATCGCCCTCGGCGCGATCATCAGCCCGCCCGACGCGGTCGCGGCGACGTCCATCGGACGCCGTCTCGGCCTCCCACCCCGCCTCCTGACGGTGCTCGAGGGTGAGGGGCTCGTGAACGACGCGACCGCACTCGTGCTCCTCCGATCGGCGAGCGCTGCGGCGGCCGGCGGCATGCTCACGCCGTGGGCGACGGTCGGCGACTTCGTCTACGCGGTCGTCCTGGCGATCGTCGTCGGCTTCATCGCCGGGTACGTCACCGTCTGGTTGCGGTCGAAGCTCAACGACTCCGTCCTCGACACCGCGATCTCCATCGCCGTCCCGTTCGTGGCGTTCATGCCCACCGAGGCGCTCGGCGGGTCCGGCGTGCTGGCCGTCGTCATCGCCGGCCTGTACACGGGACACGCGAGTTCGGCCGCGTTCTCGGCCCAGGCGCGGATCAGCGACCGCATCAACTGGCGGACCATCCAGTTCCTGCTCGAGAACGCCGTGTTCCTCCTCATCGGCCTCGAGATCCGCACCCTCATCGGCGCCGTCGACGCCGAGATCCTGTCGGTCGAGGAGTCCATCGGGATCGGTCTCGTCGCGACGGCCGCGCTCATCGCGCTGCGGTTCCTGTGGGTGGGCCCGCTGGTGCTCGGGCTCCGTGCACGAGAACGCTGGGCGGAACGCCAGACCCTGCAGCGGTGGCTGTCGATGGGGTACTCGGAACGGTTCCCGAGACAGAACCGCCGATGGCACCGACGGCGGCGTCGGGAGCGCGCCTACGAGCGGCAGCGCGCCGATCTCGAGCAGTTGCGGCTGGAGCAGATCGACTGGCGAGGCGGCGTGATCCTCAGTTGGTCGGGCATGCGCGGCGTCGTGACGCTCGCCGCCGCACAGTCACTGCCGCAGAGCACCCCGTACCGCGAGCAGCTCGTCCTCATCGCCTTCACGGTGGCCGTCGTGACGCTCGTCGTCCAGGGCGGCACGTTGCCGTGGCTCATCCGGCTGCTCAAGGTGCAGGGGATCGACGAGTCCGAGGACCGCCGCCAGCTCGCGACCCTCCTCGACGAGATCAGCTACGCGGGCATCAGCGTGCTGGAGGATCCGGCCTCGGCGGTCGGCATCGAGGAGGAGATCGACCCCGATCTGCTCGAACGCGTCCGGCAGTCCACGTTCCTGCGGGCGGAAGCCGCCTGGGAACGCTCGCGCGAGTCGGTCTCGCCGAGTGAGACGCACGCAGAGACACCGCACCGGCTCTACCGCCAGCTCCGCCTCGCCGTCGTGCAGGCCGAACGCGAGCGGCTCCTCGACGCACGGGCGCGCGGTGCGTACCCGTCGCGCATCCTCGCCGAGGCGCAGACGATGCTCGACATCGAGGAGACGCGCCTGCGTCCGCCCCGCGCCGACCACTAGAGCTGGGCGACCTTACTCAGGAGTCCTCCGGTGCGCCTCCCGGGGAACGGACCGACGCGCCGACGAACTCCTGAGAAAGGGTCGGTGGGGTCAGGAACTCGGGCCGGGGTTGGTGATGTTCGCGACGCGCTCCGCCTCGCGCTCGGCCGTTGAGGCTGCTTGACCGTTTTCAGGAGTCCTCCGGTGCGCCGCCCGGGGAACGGATCGACGCGCCGGCGAACTCCTGAGAAAGGGTCGGTGGGGTCAGGAACTCGGGCCGGGGTTGGTGATGTTCGCGACGCGCTCCGCCTCACGCTCGACCGTTGAGGCCGCTTGACCGTTCTCAGGAGTCCTCCGGTGCGCCGCCCGGGAAACGGACCGACGCGCCGACGAACTCCTGAGAAAGGGTCGGTGGGGTCAGGAACTCGGGCCGGGGTTGGTGATGTTCGCGACGCGCTCCGCCTCGCGCTCGGCCGCAGCGTCGCGTTCGGTCTCCGAACCGGGGTTCGTGATCTCGGCCTCGCCGCTCGCCGCCGGGTCGTCCTCGGTGACGTGCGGGCCGGGGTTCGTCGTGGACGCCACGCGCTCGGCCGCCGCGTCGTCGACGGCCTCGTCGTGCGGGCCCGGGTTGTTGATGTCGGCGTTCTGGTCACTCATGGGGTGCTCCTTCCGAGATCCGCCTGGGCGGTCTCCGTCTCGCGCATCGTCGCGCTGATCCGCTCTCACGGTAGGTCCGTGGGCGGGTGGCTGCAAGGGGTGGCGCCGGCCGATCAGTCGCGAGCGGCGAAGGCGTCGACCCCGGTGAGTTCGGCTGAGAGCGCCCAGAGTCGGGCCGCCTCCTCCGGATCGGTCGCGTGGTCGGCGACGCCGGAGGCCGGGGAGACCGCGGTCTCCGCCGGGGCGGCGATGTCGCAGTCCTCGCAGAACACCCCACCGAGGCCGTCGAGCGACGGCGAGGTCGCGGCCCACACCTCGGTTGCGGCACCCTGCTCGGGCGACTTGAACCCCGAGACGAGGAGGTTGCCGTCGGCGTCGACCCAGCCGAGCGCCATCATCTCCTCGCGCGGCAGGTGCCGCTGCAGCGGCGTGAGGATGCCACCGGGGTGGACGGAGAACGCGCGGACACCTTCCTCGGCACCGAGCGTGTCGAGCTGGAGGGCGAAGAGCGCGTTGGCGGTCTTCGCCTGCCCGTACGCCTCCCACTTGTCGTAGCCGTGCTCGAACTGGACGTCGTCCCAGCGGATCCCCGAGCGCTTGTGGCCGCTGGAGGACAACGCGACGACCCGCGATGACCCGCCCTTGACGATGGCGGGCCAGAGGCGGTTGACGAGGGCGAAGTGGCCGAGGTGGTTGGTCGCGAACTGGAGTTCCCAGCCGGGACCGACGCGCGTCTCGGGAGCCGCCATGACGCCGGCGTTCGTGATGACGAGGTCGAGGCCCCGGCCCGTGGCGAGGAAGCGGTCGGCGAACGCCTCGACGCTCGCGAGGTCGGCCAGGTCGAGTTCATCGACCTCCACACCGTCGATGCCGGCGAGCTCCGCGCGAGCGGTCTCCGGGCGCCGCGCGGGGACGATGACCTGGGCACCCGCGCCGACCAGGGCACGGACGGCCTCGCGGCCGATACCGGAGTAGCCGCCGGTGACGATGGCGAGCTTGCCGGTGAGGTCGATGCCCTCGAGCACCTCCGCCGCGGTGCTCGAGTGGCCGAAGCCGGAACCGATGGGGTGCTGCGGGGTGCGCGTGCGATTGGTCATGCCCTCACGCTACGACTCCGGGGAGGGCGGCGGAACCGGAAGGACCTGGGAAGATGTGCAGCCGTCGTCGGCCCGTGGTCGTGGCCGCCCGCACCACCTGGTCTCAGCGGGTGGACAGCACGCGCACGGATGGGAGCGGGTGGCCGTGCAGCAGTGCGCGGACCTCCTGGAGGCGACGACGCACGCCCCACATCGTGACCTTCTTGAGCGACTCGGAGACGATGCCCCCGCTCATCTTCGACTCGCCCGACACCCGCTCGGTGAAGACGATGGGCGTCTCCACGACCCGGAGCCCGCGCTGCAGCGCACGCCAGAGGAGGTCGACCTGGAAGCAGTACCCCTGTGACGCGACGTCGGCGAGGTCGATGCGGCGCAGTGCCTCGCTGCGGAACGCGCGGAACCCGCCGGTCGCGTCGGCGACACCGATCCCGAGGGCGAGTCGCGTGTAGAGGTTGCCGCCGCGACTCAGCGCGAGCCGGTGGGCGGGCCAGTTCTCGACGACGCCACCCGGGACCCAGCGTGAGCCGAGCGCGAGGTCGTGATCGTCGAGGAGCGCGATGAGGCGGGGCAGGTCCTCGGGGTGGTGGGATCCGTCCGCGTCCATCTCGACGACGACCTCGTACCCCCGGGCGAGCGCCCAGGCGAAGCCCGCGAGGTACGCGCCGCCGAGCCCGTCCTTCACGGCCCGGTGGAACACGTGCACCTCCGGGTGCTGCGCGGCGAGCTGTTCGGCGAGGAACCCGGTGCCGTCGGGGGAGGAGTCGTCCACGACGAGGATGTCGACCCCCGGGACGGCGAGCGTGCGGTTCACGATCGGCTGCAGGTTGTCGAGTTCGTTGTAGGTGGGGATGACGACGAGTGAGCGGTTCACGTCGGTTCCTTTCGGGTCGGTGGGAATGGTTCGGAGCGGGGCCGCGCCGCGACGGGCGCGCGGAGCAGGGAGCGGCGCTACGGGGTCGTGCCGACGAGCGACGCGAAGACGACGTAGTTGTTCGCGTAGGTGTTCGCGGCGTCATCGAAGGGGCCGTTGCAGGTGATGAGCCGGAGCTGCGCGTCGGGCGTCGGCCCGTAGACCTCCTCGGTGGGGAAGGTCTTCTTCTCGACGTCGATGGCGCGGTCCACGGCGTACGTGGCGGTCGAGCCGTCGGACATCGTGACCGTCACCTGGTCGCCCGCCACGAGCTGCTTGAGGTGGACGAACACCGCCTCGCGGAGGGTCGTGTCGAGGTGGCCGGCGATGACCGCCGGCCCCACCTGGCCGGGCATGACGCCGGCGCGGTACCACCCGGCGTCCTCCCACTCGACGGGTGGCAGGAGGACACCCGACGCATCGCGTTCGAGCGGTTCGACCGCCGCGTCGACCCCGATGGACGGGATCTGCACCCGGCTCACGCTCAGCGCGCTGACATCGGCCGCCGGCGCCTGGGCGACCGGGTCCTGCTTCGCGCCGGCGGCGCCACGGTCGGCCGCCTCCGAGGAGGTGATGGGGCCGTCGGCGGCGTTCGGCGAGGTCGGCGTCTGCCCGGCGTGCGTCGTGGCGCAGCCCGAGAGGGCGAGCGCCGTGAGGAGCGCTGCGGCGGCGGCGAGCGTGCCGATCCGACGGCGCTGTGCGCGGATCATGAGGTGGCTCCCTCGGTGAGCGGTGGACACCCGTCCAGCTCACCGGTCGTGAGCATCATCGGTGCGAGGGCTGCCCAGGCGGCGCCGAAGTAGCTCGGCACCTCCTGCGCGAGTTCGTCGGCGGCCCGGAGGTCGTCCGCCGACTCCGGCAGGTTGCCCACGGCGGCGCGCGCGGCCGCTCGGGCCTGGAGGGCGAGCGGGTGCACGTCCGAGGTCAGCGGTGATCCGCCGAGATCGGTCTCCGCACGCAGCTCCTTCGAGCGCGCGAGGGTCGAGGCGAGGCGGGCGGCCGTCGCCCGGTCGGCGGTGTCGCACGACTCGGCGTAGCGGATCGGGAGCCGGGCCGCGTCGTAGCCGTAGCGGACGCTCTGCCCGGTCCCTGCCGCACCCGGCATGGCGTCGACGGTGCCGTCGGCGTGCACCTGGGCCCAGTCGGGCGGGAGCGGGCTCTCGTCGAGCAGGGTGGTCGTGACCGCCGCGGAACCCGCCTGCAGTTCGGCCCACCGCGGGTCACCGGTCGCCGCACCCAGCACCGAGAAGGCGACGGGGGAGGCATAGGACGGGTTGTACGCGTAGGGCTCGGTCGCAGCGGCCCAGACACCGGGCAGCAGGATCCGGCCCGCGGCGGTCTCGGCGGTCATGCGGTCCGCGATCACACCGGCGAGCGTGACGCCGGCCTCGGTGAACCGCGGCTCGTCGAACCGGGTGCCGGCGACGACGAGCGCGCGGGCGGCGTCGAGGTCCGCATCGCTGGCGGGTTCGTCGTCGACGACCTCGCCATCGCGCCACTGCCAGGCGAGCAGCCCGTCGGGCCGCTGCAGGTGCTGCTCGGTCCAATCCCAGATCTCGGTGAAGGACTGCTCGTCCCCGACCCCGGCCGCGACGAGCAGTCCGTAGGCCTGCCCTTCGCTGACCGTGTCGTCACCCTGGTCCCGGCGCACGACGCGGCCGTCGTCGACCCAGTCGGTAAGGAAGGCGTCGGCGGCCTCGGTGGTGGTCCGGTCCGTGACCGTCGAGGTCGGACCAGGCTGACCGTCGGCGTCGGTCGCGCCGGGTGACGCCGCGGTCGGGCCCTGGAGGAGGTTCGCCGGGAACCCGGTAGCCAGGGAGGCGATCACGGCGGTCGCGGTGGCCGCGGCGACCGCGGTCGCGGCGATACCGATCGTCTTCTTGGCACTCATGGTCAGCTCACCGCCGTCCCGAGGTCGCGCACGAGCCGGGCGAGCTTCGTGTCGAGGTCGTCGAGGACGCCCCGCAGCGTCGACGACTGCTCGGCGAGTCCACCACCACCGGTCTCCACCGGGCCCTCGGGAGCGTCGCCGGCGGCTGAGCTGTCGAGGACGGGCATGAGGGTGACGCCGCCTGCGGCGTTGTCGAGCACGAAGAGCGTGCTCACGGTGCCGGGGGCGAGGTTCACGGAGGCTTCGGCCGCCTGCTTGCCGCCGGTCAGCTCGAGATCCCACGGGCCTGCTGGGACGCTCGCGTAGTCGGTCGCCGTCCCGGTGGTGGCGCCCTTCGCGATCGGCATGCCGGTCGAGGTGCTGACGTCGACGCTTTTGACGTCGGTCGACGCCTGGATCAACCGGATGCGCGCCGCACCCTCGGCCGGACCGGTGAGGTCGTCCTCGAACACCTTCGTCTGCAGGTCCTTGTTGGGACCGTAGGCGGCGACGGTGGCCGCCTCCCCGGCGGTGATGGTCACGTTGGTGCTGATGACCGGCTTCGTGCTGTCGGGCGACCCGGCGGGCACCATCGACACCACGTAGGTGCCGGCGGCCAGGTCGGTGTAGGGGGAGACCTGGCCGTAGGCGACGTCGTCGAGTTCGAACACGGTCGCGCCGCCGGAGAGTGCCGACAGCTTCACGTCGACGGTCTTGGTGTCGGCCGAGAGGTGGCCGACGCGGATCCAGCCGGAGCCTGAGACCTCGGTGGTGGCGGCGCTCGCGGCGGTGGTGCCGAAGCCGATGAGCGCTGCCGTCGCGACGGCTGCGATGCCGCTGAGGGCGAGTCGCCTGGTGGTGGTGGTTCGCATGGTGGAACTCCTGTTCTTCGGGTGGGTCGGGGTTTCGGGTGGCCCGGGCGTCCGGCTCGAGCCGGTGCTCGGGAAGGTGGTCAGCGCACGACGTCGGGTTCGACGACCGAGTAGGTGACCCGCACGCCGGCCGCCGTCTGCTCGACGCGGTCGGCCGCGTAGTCGCCCTGGATCGAGCGGATGGAGTCGGCCAGACGGCCGTCGCCCACCTCGGTGCCGGTGCGGAGCACCATCGTCCGGCGCACGTCGCCCGTCTCGCCGTCGAGCACCGGAGTGCTCTCGAGCCGGACCGGCGTCGTGGCGAGTACCTGGCCGAGCGCCAGGAGGGCGCGGGAGTCGAGCTGGCCGTCGCTGAGGGTCTGCGCGGCCTCCGTCGAGACGCTGAGCGAGGGGTTCAGCAGGAGCTGCGCACCGAGCGCCGCCCGAGCCGCCGTGCGCCCGGCGGCCTGTTCGGCCGCCGCGTCGAGACCGTCGGCGTCGATGCGGCGGACCTCGACGGCCTGCGTCCCGGAGCCGAACGTCGCGACGAGCTCGGAGTTGTCGATCGCACCCTTCACCTCGGGGAAGGTGGTCGGGAAGGTCCGCATCGAATCGGTCGTGACGATGTAGTCGGCGTCGCGCCAGCCGTTGGGCGACTGGGCCTGGACGGCGGAGTCGGTGTCCATCTTGTAGTACCAGATGACGTTGTCACGATCGAAACCGCTCTCGACGAGGTCGACCCACATCGCGTCGTCGACGATCACGCGGGACTCCTTCGGCACATTGGTCTGGACCCACTGCTGGGCCTGCCGGACCGGCTTGTCGAGGTCGGCGAGGAGGAAGCCGCGGAGCTGGGTCGCCGTGTTGGGGACGGCGACGACGGCTGCAGCGAGCACCGCGGCGACCCAGACGGCTCCGGCCGCACGTCCGCCGAGGAGACGACGGCGTTGTGCTCCGGCCTCGACGGTCGAGCGGCGACGGAACCGGCGGATGGCGGCGCCGGTCACGCCCATGATGAGGATCGCCATGAACGGCAGCAGCATGATGACGTACGGCACCGGCAGGTAGCCGCCCGGGCGCAGCATGAACAGGCCGAGGAAGACGGTCATCGCGGCGATGACACGCAGTCGCGAGATGAAGAGCCCGGCGACGGCGGCCACCGCTCCGGCGACGAGGAATGCCGCGTCCAACTGCCACCACATGCCGAGGGTCTTCGCCGACAGGCTCTCCGGGTCGAACAGCGACCCGCTCGTGACGCGGGATCCGAGCTGGAAGAAGACGCCACCGAGGAGGCTCACCCGGTCAGGGCCGGGGATGAGTTCGCCCTTGATGGCGGCGAAGAGCACGTAGGTGAAGCCGATGACGACGACGATGGTCGCGGCGACCGGCAGCGTGTACCGGCGGGTCTCCTTCCGAGCCGCGCGCCACATGGTCCAGGCGAGGAAGGGCAGGGCGAGCAGGAAGGTCTCCTTGCTCAGCACGGCGATGCCGAACGCGGCGGCGGAACCCGCGAAGCCGACGAGCTGGTGCTTGCGGCTCGTCGCGAGGATGAAGGCGCCGAGGAGCCAGGGCACCGCGACGTTGTCGAGGTAGACGGTGCGGTGGAACTGCACGGCGAGCGGTGAGATCGCGAACACGAGTGCGGCGACGGCGGCCATGGCCCGGCTGAGGTGCAGGCGGCGTGCGAGGACCCACACGAGCACGACGGCGATGAGCGTCGCGACGACCATGGCCTCACGTGCCGCGATCACGGCGATGTCGTAGCGGTCGAACGCACCGGTCAACCCCGTGTAGGCCGCGATCTGCAGCCAGCCGAGGGGCGGGTGGTCGTACCAGTAGGTGTAGTGGGCGAGTTCGCCGAGCTTCAGGACGCTCCACGCCTGGGCGGTGTAGGTGCCCTCGTCGTCGATGCGCTGCGGGGAACCGCCCAGGTTCATCGCTTGCACGACGGCGGCGATGGCGAGCACGGGCAGGAGGAAGGCCAGGGTGCGACCGTGGCGTGAGAGCCAGCGGCGCACGACGCCGGGGCCTCGCTTCGTCGGTGGCCCTGAGGCGAGCCAGCTGAGGCGGTCGTTCTCCAGGTGGAGCTCTGGTCGGCCGGGGGCGGCCGGGCGTTCGAGGATGCCGGTCATCGGGTTGCTCCGTTCTGGAGGACGAGCTCGGGTGCGCGGTCGGGCAGGTCGACGGAGACGGGAGCGGCCTCGGTGGCCTCGGCGACCTCCTCGCTGCGGTGGGCACCGGTGTGTTCCGTCTTCTCCCAGGAGTGGTCGCCCTTCCACTCGCGGAAGACGGAACGGACGGCGGCCAGGCCGAGGAAGATCTGGTACGGGAAGGTGCCGAGGATCAGCCGGGCGTAGTCGCGGAGGCGGACCTTCTGGCCGTAGAGGCGGCCGAACTCACCGAGCCCGGAGGCTTCCACCGCGAGGGTGACGATCGTCGGCGCGAGCGGGATGAAGGTGAGAAGGGCGATCGGTGCGGGCACCTTCGCGAACAGCACCAGCAGGACGGAGACGGGGATGAGGAGGCCGGTCGCCGCCTGGAGGAACGGCATCGACAGCAGGTATCGCGCGAACATGCGCTGACGGAACGTCGGCAGCTTGCGCCACTCGCCCTTCTTCAGGACCTGCAGGAACCCCTGGTTCCAGCGCGTGCGCTGCTTGTAGAGCGACTGCAGGGTGCCTGGGGTCTCCTCGCGGGTGACGACCTCCGGGCTGTAGGCCACGACGACCGTCGCGCCGGCGCTCGAGAGTCGGACGCCGAGCTCGCAGTCCTCGGCGAGGCAGCCGTCGTCCCAGCCCTCCGACCAGTCGAGCCAGGTCTTCTTCACGAACACCGTGTTGCCGCCGAGCGGGATGAAGCGGGAGTTCGCGTGGAAGTGCAGGCGCGACCGGAACCAGAAGTAGTACTCGAGCACGTTCCGGAGCGACCACCAGCTCGACTGGAAGTTCATGAGCTGCACGCCACCCTGGACGACGTCGGCGCCGCTCTCGGTGAAGCGGGAGTCCACGAGCGTGAGCAGGCGCGGATGCACCTCGTCCTCGGCGTCGAACACGCCCACGACGTCGCCCCGGGCGATCTGCAGCGCCCGGTTGAGCGCCTTGGGCTTGTTCTTCGGCACGCTGTCGTCGACGACGACTTTGATGAGGTCGGGGTGCCGCGCGGCGGCCTCGCGGACGACGCGCTCGGTCCCCGGGTCGTCGTGGCCCACGATCGCGATGATCTCGAAGTCGGGGTGGTCCTGTTCGGCGAGGCGGTCGAGGGTCTGACCCATGACCTCCTCCTCATGCCGACCGGGGACGAGCAGGGTGAAGGAGTGCTTGGCGGGCAGCGGGACCGCGGCGAACCCCGTGTTCTTCAGGTGGCCGGTCGACCGCCAGGCGTGGAGCATCCAGTAGAGCGTGGTCACGGCGATGATCGTCAGCGCGGCGGCGAACAGCAGCATGGTGCCGTAGCCGAGCCACTCGCCGATGCTCCAGGAGCCGGGGTCGGCCGCCGACGCCGGGTCCACCAGGGTGCCGCGGTTCGGCAGCGGTTCCGTGGGTGCCGCGGGCTGCGGGGTCAGCAGGGGAGCGGGCTCGTCCGCGGCGGCGAACGGGCGGGCGGGGATGAGCGCGAGCGCTCCGAGCAGCGGTGCGAGTGCGGGTGCCATCAGGACAGGCCTCCAGAGGTCGGCAGTGCGTGGGTCGGTGCGGATCGACGAGTGGTCGTGGTGCGCGGTGCGGCGGCGGGTGCCGGCGCGGCCGGGCTCGAAACGGAGGTTTCCTGCGACGTCGTGCTCCGACGGCGACCGGTCGCCGACTCGGCGGGTCGGAAGACGACGTAGCGGTAGGCGAGGAACCGGAACACCATGCCGAGGACGAGTCCGACGCCGTTGCCCGCGATGTTGTCGGCAAGCGGCGTGGTGTAGCCGAGGACGTAGTGCGAGACGAACAGACAGCCCGCGGCGATCCCGAGGCCGAGGACGTTCATGAGCGCGAAGAGGGCGCCCTCCTTCCACACCGCGCGGCGGTGCTCGGTCCGGAAGGTCAGCGCCCGGTTGCCGAGCCAAGCGACGACCGTGGCGACGGCGACGGAGATCACCTTCGCTCCGATCGGCTTGTCGTCGAGCACGGTGAACCGCAGGAGGTTGTACACACCGACGTCCACGACGAACGCGGTGCCGCCGACGAGGCCGAAGGTGACCAGCTGGGAGACGAGCTTGGGCAGTCGCAACGGCTGGCGTGCACGGCGTGGACGTGTTCCCGGAGCGACGGATCGTTCGGGAAGGGACGGCTGGCTCGGGTGCACGACGGAAGATTCGGGCTTCACGGTCATGCACGCCGTTCGGGGGCAGTGGGAAGCCCGGTTTGGTCGAGGCGACCGCAGCTCAGGGCTTTGCCAGGTTCATGAAACAGGGCCGAAATACCTTGATTTTCTGCGGAAGTTGACGTACTCGCGAGGCCATGGGGGGCAACACCGCGGACCCCTGAACTGGGCTGCCGCCCGCCCGTCAACCGGCACGACGGCGATCCCTCGGTCGCCTACGATGGGGGCAACGCCCGGTGTGCTCGGGCGTCGCGTCGCCCTGATTCCCGGGTGCGCGAGGACGACCGGCACAGAGGGAGACATCTGGTGGGAAAGCTGATCTACGGGAGTTCATCGCGTGAGCTCGAACTCGACGACCGGATGCTCGCGCATGTGAAGTCGATCGCGGTCATGAAACTGCGGCGCAACGAGTCCTTCACGATCTCCTGGCCGCGCTCGCTCGAGACCGGTGGCGGACGCGTGACGATCTGGGTGCACCCGTCGATCTCGCTGCAGTTCGAGTTCGACCAGGAGCAGCGTCCCGAGCTCAACCGCAGCTGGCTCGAGTCGATGATGCAGGACGCCAACAAGACCGGCGACCTCGCGATCGGCCGTGAGGTCCCCGACATCGACGAGCGGGCGCGCCCGACCAACGTCAGCGAGCCCCGCCCCCGGAAGTCGTCCGCGTGAGCGATCGGGTGATCGTCCTCACCGGTGCGAGCGACGGCATCGGCGCTGCGGCTGCGAAGGCGTTGACGGACGCGGGCGAGCAGGTCGTGGTGGTCGGGCGGTCACCGGAGAAGACGGCAGCCGTCGCGCGACGGATCGGGGCTGCATCGTTCATCTGCGACTTCGCCGAGCTGGCACAGGTTCGCCTCCTCGCCGAGCATCTCCTCGAGCAGTACCCGCGGATCGACGTCCTCGCCAACAACGCCGGCGGCATCTTCGGTGCCGACCGCCGGGTCACGACGGACGGCCATGAGCAGACGTTCCAGATCAACTACCTGGCACCCGCGCTCCTCACCCATCTCCTGCTGGACCGCCTCGTCGAGTCCGAGGCGACGGTCATCAACACCTCGAGCGTCGCCAACCGCCTGTTCGGGAAGCTCGACCTCGATGACCTCGACGCCGAACGCTCCTATTCGCCCACGCGCGCCTACGGCAACGCGAAGCTCGCGCAGATCCTCTTCACGAAGGAGCTCGACCGCCGGTACGGCCCGCGCGGCCTGTCCGCGGCGGCGTTCCACCCGGGGGTCATCTCGACGAACTTCTCCAGCTCGCCCGACGGCGCGATGCGGTTCCTCTATGCGAACCCGCTCGGGCGTCGCCTGCTGAACACCCCCGAGGAGGGCGCCGACACGCTCTTCTGGCTGGCCGAGAGTCAGCCGGGACTCGACTGGACCTCGGGCGGCTACTTCGCGAAGCGGAAGCCCGCACGCACGAACAAGCTCGCCGCCGACGTCGCCCTCGCCCGCGGGCTCTGGGAACGGACCGAGGAGATGCTCGCCGAGCACCGCTGAGCGGTCCCGCCGGTTCACCGCAGCAGCTCCCGCGTCCCCGGGTCGTGGTGACGGGAGCCTAGGCTGGTGGGATGCGATGGAACGAATGGACGACGGCGCTCGTCGTCGCCGGGGTCCTCGCCCTCGCCGCGGTGCTGATGCTCCTGATCCTCGGACCCGAGGCGCCTGTCGTGTGGGGACTCGTCTCCGGGGTGCTGCTCGCCCTCGTCGTCGGTGCCATGGCGTTCGTCAAGCGCGAGCGCTGACTGGGGCGATCCTGAGAAGGCCTGGGCGAGTCGGGCGACGGTGCGCGAGGATGGACCAATGACGACGAAGCGCATCCTGTTCATCGGCGGCAGTGGCATCATCTCCTCGGCATCGGTCGCCAGAGCGGTGTCGCTCGGCCATGACGTCACCGTCCTGAACCGCGGCCTGTCCCACGTCCGCCCCCTCCCCGAGGAGGTCGAGCTCCTCCGCGCGGACGTGCGCGACACCGACGCGGTGACCGAGACGCTCGGCTCGCGCGAGTTCGACGTCGTGGCGCAGTTCACCGCGTTCACGCCACCGCAGGTGCAGGCGGACATCGACCGGTTCGCCGGTCGGATCGGCCAGTACGTGTTCATCAGCTCCGCATCCGCATACCAGAAGCCGCCACAGCGCCTGCCCGTGGTCGAGTCGACGCCGCTCAGGAACCCGTTCTCCCAGTACGCGCGCGACAAGATCTCCTGCGAGGACGTCCTCGTCCACGCTTACCGCGAAGAGGGGTTCCCGGCGACGATCGTGCGCCCGTCGCACACCTACGACCGCACGCTCATCCCGACGATGGGCCGACGCACCGACCTCGACCGCATGCGCGCGGGCAAGCCGGTGGTCGTGCACGGCGACGGGACGACCCTCTGGACCATCACCCACACCGCGGACTTCGCGGTCGGGTTCGTCGGCCTGCTGGGTCGCCGCGACGTGCTCGGGGAGGCCTTCCACATCACGGGCGACCACGCACCGAGCTGGAACGACATCACCCGGTGGATCGCGGAGGCGGCGGGCGTGGAGGCCGACATCGTGCACGTGCCGTCCGACGTCATCGCGGAGGTCCACCCACCGCTCGGGCCGACGCTCCTCGGCGACAAGGCGTTCCCGATGGTCTTCGACAACACGCGCATCCGCAGTCTCGTCCCGGAGTTCCGGCCCACCATCCCGTTCTGGGACGGCGCGGCGGAGATGGTCGCGTTCCACGACGCGAACCCGCACTGGCAGCCGGCCGAACCGGAGCTCGACGCGGCCTTCGACCGGATGGTCGCCGCCGTCGGGCGCTGAGCCCGTCGACAAGCTCAGGGACCGGCGGCGGCTCAGGGACCGGCGGGGGTGGCCTCCGCGGCCCGGAGGTCCTTCCGGAGGATCTTCCCCGACGCCGACTTCGGGATGGCGTCGACGAACGCCACGCGCCGGATCTTCTTGTGCGGGGCGACCCGCTCGGTGACCCACGCCATGAGCGCCTCGGCCGTGACGTCCTGGCCCGGTTGCAGGACCACGAAGGCCTTCGGCACCTCCTGGCCCTCATCGTCGAGCACCCCGATGACGGCCGCGTCGGCGATCGCCGGGTGGCCGAGCAGCAGCGCCTCGAGCTCCGCCGGGGCCACCTGGTAGCCGTGGTACTTGATGAGCTCCTTCAACCGCTCGATGATGCGCACGGTGCCGTCACCGCGGACCGTCGCGATGTCGCCGGTGTGGAGGAAGCCGTCGGTCTCGAGGGTCTCGCGAGTGGCCTCCTCGTTGCCGAGGTACCCGAGCATGACGTTCGGCCCCGCGCAGAGCAGCTCGCCCGCCGCGCTCTCCTCGTCCGAGCCCTCGGCCGGGTAGTCCACCTCGGCGCCGGTCTCGGGATCGACGATCCGGCACTGCATGTTCGGCAGCGTCGTGCCGACGCTGTCGAGCGACGCCCCCTCGGCCTGGAACGCGATCGCGTGGCTGACCGGGCTGAGTTCCGTCATGCCGTAGCCCTGCCGCATCCGACAGCCGAGGCGCTCCTCGACCGCCCGCCCGAGCGTCGCGTCCAGCGGTGCCGCACCCGAGAAGATCGTGTGGACGCTCGAGAGGTCGAACTCGTCGACGAGCGGGTGCTTCGCGAGTGCCACCGCGATCGGCGGGGCGATGAACACGTAGCTGCACCGGAAGTCCTGGATGATCCGGAGGAACTCAGCCAGGTCGAACCGCGGCATGGTCACGAGGGAGGCCCGCCGCGACAGCGCGAGGTTGAGCAGCACCGTCATGCCGTAGATGTGGAAGAACGGCAGGACCGCGAGGATCCGGTCGTCGGCGACCATGCCGAGCTGCGGGATCGACTGCTGCACGTTCGCGACGAGGTTCCGATGCGAGAGCATCACGCCCTTCGGCCGACCCGTCGTGCCGGAGGAGTAGGGCAGCACCGCCACGTGCGTGGCCGGGTCGAACGAGACGTCCGGCGCGGGGAGGCGGCGCATGAGGAGGTCGCTCAGCGACGCGTGCCCCTCGGCGCCGTCGAGGACGACGACGCGGTCGGAGGGGATGCCGCAGGCGCTCGCCGCAGCCCAGGCCTGGGGGAGCAGCGGCGAGACGGTGAACAGCATCGTCGCGCCGGCGTCGCGCAGCTGCGCCTCGATCTCCTCGGCGTTGTAGAGGCCGTTCACCGTCGTCGCCGTCGCGCCCGCGCGCAGGATGCCGTGGAACACGGTCGCGAAGGCGGGGACGTTCGGCGCGTGGAGGGCGACGACGTCGCCGACCCCGATGCCGGCCGCCGCGAGGGCGCCGGCCAGGGCGTTGATCTGGCCGATGAGCTGTCGATAGCTCGTCTCGGCGCCGGTCGTGCCGTCGCGGAGGGCGATGCGGTCGAGGTCGCTCGGGGCGATGCCGCCGAACAGGGCGTCGTAGACACTCACGTCGGGGATCTCGACGTCGGGATGCGGGCTGGTGAACACGAGTGATCTCCTTCGAACACCGGTGATGGTGGAGTGAGTCTATCCACGCCGGGTGCTCGTTAGGCTGAACCCGTGAACGCGTCCCGCCCCATCCTCGGTCTCCTGCTCGACGTCGACGGCCCCATCGCCAGTCCGATCACTCGGACGATCAACCTCCCGAGCATCGCGCAGGACCTCGCGACGCTCGCGAACGCCGGGGTCCCGATCGCCTTCAACACCGGGCGGAGCGACGCGTTCCTCCGCGAGGTGGTCGTCCCACCGCTCCTGGCCGCCGGGCTCGCGGACGACGTCCGGCTCTACGGCATCTGCGAGAAGGGTGCCGTGTGGTTCGGCTTCTCGGCGGCCGGGGTCGACGAGCTGAGCCTCGATCAGGACGTCGCGATGCCGGAGGGCTACGGCGACGCCATCGAACGCCTCGTCGACGAACGGTACGCCGAGACGGTGTTCTTCGACCACACCAAGCGCGCAATGGTCTCGGTCGAGCAGCACGTCGAGGTGCCGGCAGCGGACTACGCCCTCGTGCGGAAGCACTTCGACGACGACGCCCGAGCCGAGCTCGTCCGACGCGGGTTCGGCGTCGATCACGCCCCCGGCCGCTACCCGGACGACGCCGGCCTCGTGCAGTACCGCATCGATCCCACGATCATCTCCACCGACATCGAGTCGGTCCGGCTCGGCAAGGACCTCGGCGCCGAGCGCGCGCTCGAACTCCTCGAAGCCGACGGTGGTGCGCTCCCACTCGCCTGGCGCACGGTCGGCGACTCCCGGAGCGACTACGCGATGGCCGACTGGTTGTTCGAGCACGGGTACGAGGTCGCGCACGTGGACGTCCGTCCCGCCGACGGCGTCCCCGAGAAGCCCTACCCGGTGCTGACCCACCCGACGCTCATCCACGACGAGGCCGGCGCGGCCTTCCTGGCCCGCTGGGTCGCCATGGTGCAGGGGACCGCGACCGACGACGCCGACGTGAGCTGACCATGGCCGGCGACGAGGGACGTCCGACGGGCCGTCGTCGACCCGGTCCGACGACGGAGCGCGGGCTCGACCGCGTCGTCAACTTCAGCGACGCCGTCGTCGCGATCGCGATCACGCTGATCATCCTCCCGCTCGTCGACCTCGCCCAGGAACACGACGACGGCTCCGTGGTCGCGTTCTTCGGCCACAATTGGACCGGCCTCGCCGCGGCCGCGCTGAGCTTCGTCGTCATCGCCAACTTCTGGCGCGACCACCACCGCCTGTTCGAGCGCACCGCCGGATACTCGACGCGGCTCGTGACCCTGAACTTCGTCTGGCTCGCCGGGATCGTGTTCCTGCCGCTGCCGACGGTGCTCCTCTTCGACGGGACGGGCGACGACCGCGGAGCCCCCACGCTCTACATCGCGACGATGCTCGTCTCGATGGTCGCGGTACGACTCCAGCAGGTGGTCGTCGAGCGGGACGGGCTGCTCAGCGAGGAAGCGGCAGCTGCGCCGCGCCAACCATGGGTGCTCGTGTGGTTCCCGACCGGCCTGATGCTGCTCGCCGGCGTCCTGGCCGCGACGGTGCCGGGGCTCGGCGCCCAGGCGCTGTACCTCCTACTGCTGTCGATCCCGATCGGGTGGATCGGCAGTCGGCGGCACCGGGCCGACCCCGGTTCCTGAGCCCGTTCCGGTCCCTGAGTCCGTTCCGGTCCCTGAGCCTGTCGAAGGGCGGAGTGGGTCCGTCGGGGCTGCACTTCGACAGGCTCAGTGACCGGTGGTGGTGGGCTCGCTCGGTGACTGGCGGGGCGGCTCGGTGGCCGGCGCTACGCCGTCGGGTCAGGTCTGGCAGTGGGGACACCAGTAGGTGTCGCGGAGGGCGGTCGGGTCGGCGCCGAGCTTGCCCCGCTGGATCCGGGTGCCGCACCGCAGGCAGCGCTGGCCGTCGCGCCCGTACACCCAGGTCTTCCGGCCGGGCCTCGTGTCGCCCGTCGTGACCCGGTTGCGGCGGTCGCGATTGGCGTTGATGAGCCGGTAACCGAGTCGCACAGCACCCGGCAGGTCGACCTCGGCGGTGGGTCGCGTCGGCAGGACGCCGCGGATGAAGCACAGCTCGTTGACGTACTCGTTGCCGAGTCCGGCGAGGTTGCGCTGGTCGAGCAGCGCGACGTGGATCTCGCGGCCGTCGGCCTCGAGGTTGTGGATGGCACGCTCCTCGTCCCAGTCCGGACCGAGGAGGTCGGGACCGAGCCAGCCGAAGCGCTCCTCGTCCTCGCGGGAGGGGAACACCTCGACGAGGCCGAGTTCGAACCCGACCGTCACCCAGTGCTGCGTCGACAAGATCGCGCGCGCCTTCCAGGCCGGCCGCCGCCAGTGCTCGCCCGGCTGGTAGACGTGCCACAGCCCCTCCATCTTGAGGTGCGTGTGGAGGGTGTGGTCGCCGATGTGGTGCAGGAGGTGCTTGCCGCGGGGGATGACGTCGTGGACGACGTCGCCCCGGAGGTCGACGGTCGCGAAGGCGGGCACCCGCAGGTCGAAGCCGGTGACGACCTCGCCGGCGAGCGCCTGCCGCAACCGGTGCGCGGCTTGGAAGACCGTGTCACCCTCTGGCATGAACCGCTCCGTCCGTTCCGGCTACGGTGCCACCGGCAGGGTGTCCGGCGCAACCCGTGGCGGAACGGTAGCGCGCAAGTTCACCCACGCCGGAGCCGCAATCCACGTGGTGTCTCGACGAACCCGGCGTCGCGGAGGGCGTGGCCCGTCGGGGTGCCGAGCACGAAGGCGCCGTTTACCTGCTCGATGCCGAGCTTCTCGATGCGACCCGCTCGCACCGTCGCCGCCAGGGAACGCGCCCCGGCACGGAGCTGGTCGTCGTCCTCCGAGAACACGAGCGCCGTCTTGCCGCCGCGTTCAAGGTAGTAGACCGGTGCTCCGTCGACGAGGACGACGAGCGCACCCGCCTTCCGACCCGGGCGGTGTTTCACCCCGGTGACCTCCTGCCCCGGCCACCCGAGGGCGGCGCCGTACGGGTTCGCCGGGTCGGTCGCGGCGAGGGTGACGGCGTCGAGCGGTGGTTCGTCATCGGTCCGGATGAATCCGCGCAGGCGGTCGACGGTGCCCGAGGAGGCGAACTGGGCCCCACCGAGGCGCTCCACGAAGTACCCGCGTCGGCAGCGGCCGTTCTCCTCGAACTGCTTGAGCACGCGGTAGGCGAGGGCGAAGCCGCCCGTCACCCCCTCCGCGACGACGGAGCCGCGCGTCACGACGCCGTAGCGCTCGAGCAGGGTCTCGCCCGTGGCGACGGCACGGATGGTGGCGTCCTGCTCGGCCAACGGCAGGATCGACCACCGTCCGCCGAGCGTCTGACTCGCCCGCGTCGACATCGAGGGACGTTGCAGGTTGCGCCCGCGGTACAGCTTCGATCGCGGGGTCTGCCGTTGCACCCGGTGCGCCGAGTTCCCCGAACCGGAGCCGACGAGCGTGCGGAGTGGGGAGAAGGTGTCGTTGGTGACGAGCCCGGCCCACACGAGCTCCCAGAGGGCGTCGACGAGAAGTTTGTCGTCCGTCGAGCCGACCGACTCCGCGAGCTGCCGGAAGAAGTACGCACCGCCCCCACCGAGCGTCGCGAGCAACTCGGTCTGCAGGGCGTCGGGGGTGTGCGGCGTCGGAGCGAGCGGCAGCGTGAGTGGTGCCGTGTCGGCGAGGTGGAGCGCGACCCAACCGTCGTTGCCGGGGATCGACCCGCTGCCCGACCACACGACCTCGCCCGTCGCGGTGAGCTCGTCGAGCATCGCTGGACTGTAGTCGGCGACGCGCGAGGGCAGGATCAGCGACTCCCAGGCCGACGCCGGGATGGGCGCACCGGCGAGCTGGTCGATGACCGTCGCGACGCCGTCGACACCGCGCAGCGTCCCGCCGAGGTGCTGCCACACCGGCAGGAATCGGGCGAACGCCTGCTGCTCGACCGGCTCGACCTCGTGCCGCAGAGCGGCCAGCGATCGGATGCGGAGCTTGCGCAGCACGCCGGCGTCGCACCACTCCGTCGCGTCGGTGGGGCCGCGGTCGGTGTCGTCGCCCTCGCCCACCTGCTGCCTGCCGGCGGGGAGGAACTCGCCCTTGACCACGCGTCCGGCGTCGGCCAATCGGGCGAGCGTGTGCTGGACCACCGCCGTCCCGAGACCGAAGCGCCTGGCCGTCTGTCCGGTCGTGAACGGCCCGTGCGTGCGCGCGTGGCGCGCGAGGAGGTCGCCCAGCGGGTCGGCGACCGGCTCGGTGAACGCGACGGGTACGCCGATGGGCAGCGGGGTGCCGAGGGCGTCGCGGAGTCGTCCGGCGTCCTCGATCGCGGCGAAGCGCTCTTCGCCGGCGATCGGGACGCGGATGACGCGCTTCGAGCGTTCGAGTTCGGCGACGGCGGCCGCCGAGCGAGCCGGATCCGGGGACCAGGCTTGCGGGTCGTCGCCGCGACTCGCCTCGCCGTCGGTGGAGACGGTGACGCCGTCGAAGGTCGTCCGGGCTGCTATCTCGTCGATGGTGAGCGGGCCGAGCATCCGCAGCGCGTCGGCGACGCCCTCGACCCCCTTGAGTCGTCGCTCGGGGTCGAGACGCTGCAGCTCGAGCGCGGTCTGTTCGATGACACCCGGGTCGAGCAGCTCGCGGAGTTCCACGCGGCCGAGGAGTTCGCCCAGCATGGTGCTGTCGACCGCGAGCGCGGCGGCCCGGCGCTCGGCCAACGGGCTGTCGCCCTCGTACATGAACGCGCCGACGTAGCCGAACAGGAGTGAACGGGCGTAGGGCGAGGGCTGATCCGTCGTGGTCTCGACGATGCGGATCGCGCGCGACTGCAGCTCGCGCGCGAGGTGGTCGAGGGCCGGGAGGTCGTAGACGTCCTGCAGACACTCGCGGAGCGTCTCGAGGATGATCGGGAACGTCGGGTACTGCTTCGCGACCTCGAGGAGCTGTGCCGAGCGCTGGCGCTGCTGCCAGAGCGGCGAGCGTTTCTGCGGCGAGTAGTTCGGGAGCAGCAGCGCACGGGCGGCGCACTCGCGGAACCGTGAGGCGAACAGCGCCGAGCCACCGACCTCCTGCGTGACGAGGGCGTCGAGCTCCTCCGGTTCGAAGACGAAGAGCTCGGCTCCCGGCGGCTCGCTCTCGGTGTCGGGCAGGCGGACGATGATGCCGTCGTCGCTCGCCACCGCCGAGCCGTCGACCCCCAGACGCTCCTGCACCCGGGCACCGACCGCGAGCGCCCAGGGCGCGTGCACACGGAGTCCGTAGGGGGAGTGGAGGATGACCCGCCAGTCGCCGAGTTCGTCGCGCGAGCGTTCGACGACGAGGGTCGTGTCGTTGGGGACGACGCCCGTCGCCTCGCGTTGCTCGCGGACGTAGGCGACGAGGTTGCTGATGGCCCGCTCGTCGAGGCCGGCTGCCTCGAGACGTGGGGTGGACCCCGTGCCGGTGGTGTCGAGCTCGCGCACGAAGGCGCCGATGGCGCGACCGAGCTCGGCCGGGCGTCCGATGCCGTCGCCCTTCCAGAACGGCAGTCGCCCCGGCTGACCGAACGCCGGGGTCACGAGCACGCGGTCGTGGGTGATCTCCTGGATGCGCCAGCTCGTGGCGCCGAGGGCGAAGACGTCGCCGACGCGGGACTCGTAGACCATCTCCTCGTCGAGCTCGCCGACGCGCGCGCCGGCGCCGGACTCGCCGACCATGAACACGCCGAAGAGCCCGCGGTCGGGGATGGTGCCGCCGCTCGTGACGGCCAGGCGCTGGGCTCCCGGCCGACCGGTCAGCACCCCGGCGTCGCGATCCCAGACGATCCGCGGCCGCAGTTCGGCAAAGGCGTCGGAGGGGTAGCGTCCGGCCAGGAGGTCGAGCGTCGCCTCGAAGGCCGAGCGGGGCAGGGAGGCGAACGGGGCACTGCGCTTGACCGTCTCGAACCAGTCCTCCACGCCGAGTTCGTCGAGCGCGACCGCAGCGACCGTCTGCTGCGCGAGGATGTCGAGTGGATTCGAGGGCACCTCGATCGCCTCGATGAGCCCGGCCTCCATCCGCTCGGTCGCGACCGTGGTGCTGATGAGGTCGGCGCGGTGCTTCGGGAACAGGACGCCTCGGGAGACCTCGCCCACCTGGTGGCCGGCGCGGCCGACCCGCTGCAGGCCGCTCGCGACGCTCGGCGGTGACTCGACCTGGATGACGAGGTCGACCTCGCCCATGTCGATGCCGAGCTCGAGGCTCGAGGTCGCGACCACGCAGCGCAGGCGTCCGGACTTGAGGTCCTCCTCGATGCCCGCGCGCTGCTCCTTGGACACGGAACCGTGGTGGGCGCGTGCGAGGAGGGGGATGTCGTCGTCGCTCTCCTCGGTGGCCGGCCGGGCCGCTGCGGCCGCGACGCTCGTCGATCCGCGGGTCTGTCCGCTCTGGGCCATGAGCTGCGCCGGTGGACGCCCCGCACCGGGGGTCGTGAGGGTGGCGTCGCTGAGTCGGGCCTCGTTGATCTCGTTGAGCCGGGCCGTGAGCCGCTCCGCCAGCCGGCGGGAGTTGGCGAACACGATGGTGGAGCGGTGCGCGAGCACACGGTCGACGATCGCCTCCTCGACGTGCGGCCAGATGCTGCCGACGCGGTCTTCTCCACCGCCGTCGCTGTTCGGGGTGTACCCGGTGAACCCGCCACCGCTGCCGTCGTCGTCGGCCTCGCCGGGCGTCCGCATGCCGGCGTCGGGGTCGGTCATGTCGTCGACCGGGACGACCACGTGCAGGTCGAAGGTCTTCGCAGCCGGCGGGGCCACGATCTCGACCGGTGCGCGGCCCCCGAGGAACCGCGCGACCTCCTCGGCGGGGCGCACCGTGGCGGAGAGCCCGATGCGCTGCACGGGCTTCTCGAGCATGGCGTCGAGCCGCTCGAGCGACACCGCGAGGTGCGCGCCGCGCTTCGTCGAGGCGACGGCGTGGATCTCGTCGATGATGACGGTGTCGACCGTGCGGAGGGTCTCTCGCGCCGCGCTCGTGAGCATGAGGAAGAGCGACTCGGGGGTGGTGATGAGGATGTCCGGTGGCTCTTTGGCCATCGCCCGGCGGTCGGCGGACGGGGTGTCGCCCGAGCGGACGCCGACGCTGATGGTGGGCGGCTCGGTGCCGAGGCGGCGTGCCGCCTGGGCGATGCCGACGAGCGGGGTGCGGAGGTTGCGCTCGACGTCGACGCCGAGGGCCTTCAGCGGCGAGATGTAGAGGACGCGGGTGCCGCGGGAGCGCTCGTGCTGGGCGGCGGCGGCCTCCGCCTCGTCGGCCTCGAGCCCGGTGAGCGGGACGCCGCTGCGTGGCCGGACGGCGTGCTCGGCGATGGCCTCGGAGAGCAGGCGGTCGATCGACCAGAGGAACGCGGACAGGGTCTTACCCGAACCGGTCGGCGCGACGACGAGGGCGTTGGCGCCGCGGGAGATCGCGTCCCAAGCACCCGCCTGCGCCGGCGTGGGCGCGACGAACGCCCCCTCGAACCAGTCGCGCGTCGCGGGGGAGAAGCGCTCGAGCACCTCGGTCATGGGTTCCATCATCCTGCACCCCACCGACACCGCGACCGGCGTCGCGCGCGGCCGCGTGGCCCCGTATGATCCCGCCGCGCGTCGGGCGCGGTGTCCGGTCGAACCGCCGCCCACCTGGATCGCCGCTCGGCTCCATACGGTATGAAGGAGCTATGAGCGTTCGCACCCCTGACCCCAACCCGGAACCCGATCTCCCCGGCAATTCCAATCCGGGCTGGCTGTCGGACGTCGAACTCGAGGAGATCCGCCGCCGGCTCCCGCTGCTGTACGTGGAGGCCGTGCCGGTCCGCGTCGACGGCTTCGGCGTCGTCACCGAGGTGGGCGTCCTGCTCCGGGCCACCGCGCTCGGCGAGATGACGCGCACGCTCGTCTCCGGTCGCGTCATGTACGGCGAGACGATCCGCGACGCGCTCTTCCGTCACCTGGAGAAGGACCTCGGTCCGATGGCGTTCCCGTTGCTCCCCGCGTCGCCCGTGCCGTTCCAGGTGGCCGAGTACTTCCCGTTGCCCGGATTGTCGCCGTACTCCGACGACCGGCAGCACGCCGTCGCGTTGGCGTACGTCGTCCCGGTGACCGGTACCTGCGAACCCCGCCAGGACGCGCTCGAACTCACGTGGATGACGCCCGAGGCGGCGTCCTCCGACGCGATCGCCGCCGAGATGGAGGGCGGCCGCGGCACGCTCCTCCGCGCGGCCCTCGCCTCCGTCGGCCGGCTCCGCTAGCCCTTCGACAGGCTCAGGGGTCGGGGACCGGGGTGCGTCAGCGGGTGTAGCGGACCTCGTCGATCATCTCGCCGAGGAACGGCTCGGTCTTGGCTCCACCGTCGAGCACGAACCCGTTGCGCTGGTAGAAGCGGTGCGCACGCGGGTTGTCCGCGGCGACCCACAGGAACGACGGCTGACCGTCGGGGATCGCGGCGTCGAACAGCTGCTGACCGATCCCGGTGCCGTGCCACGCGTCCAGCAGGTAGATGAAGTACAGCTCGCGCTCGCGGGGTGCGTCCTCGTCGCGGGCCGGACCCGAACCGGAGAACCCGACGATCTCGCCGTCGACGAGGGCGGCGAAGTGCGTGTACTCGGGGCCCTGTGCGGCCCAGTGGGTCCAGAGCTCGGCCATGCGACGCGGCGACAGCTTCGCGAGCGTCGCAGCGCTGATGAGGTGGTCGTAGGTCTCGTGCCAGGTGGTGGCGTGGACGCGTCCCAGCGACTCGGCATCGACGTCGCGGACGGGGCGGACGACTGCGTTGACGTTCATGGTGGAACCGTATCCCGAGCGCCCCCGTCTCGCGAAATCGAGCGGGTCCGCGAACGGCGAAGCGCCGCCCACCCTGCGGTGGACGGCGCTTCGTTCGAGCGGTTCGCTACTAGTTGCCGCTGGACGCGCGACGGTTGGTCCGGGGACGCGAGGACTCGGCGGGAGCGCCTGAGTTCGCGGCGTAGCCGGTGCTGTAGTGCGTGCGGCTGCCACCGGTGGCGGCACCCGCACGGGCACCGCCCGAGCGACCGGCGCCGGAGCGCTGTCCTCCCTGACCACCGTTGCCGCCGGCGGGACGACCGCCACGACGACCGCCGCCGCCCTGGCCTCCCTCGCGAGGAGCGCTGTCGCGGCTCGCGCCGGCACGGGCGCCGTCGCGGTCGCGGTGACCGTTGCCGAGGCCGTTGCCGTCGCGGGCTGCGCGCTTGCGCTGCGCGTTGGCGCCCTGTGAGCGACCGCCGCCACCCTGCTGCTGCACGGCCGCGCGCGGCGCCGGCTTCACGTAGGGGGCGACGTCGCCGATGAGCTCGAGGACCGCCGGGGAGGTCGCGGTGACCGCCTGCGGGGTGACGGTGATCTCGGCCTTACGGAGGAGCTTCTTGAGGTCGTCCATCTGGCCGGGGATCGCGAGGGTCACGACGTCACCGGCGCTGCCCGCGCGAGCCGTTCGGCCCGAGCGGTGCAGGTACGCCTTGTGCTCGGTCGGCGGGTCGACGTGGATGACGAGCTCGACGTCGTCGACGTGCACACCGCGTGCGGCGACGTCGGTGGCGACGAGGACCTTGGCGGTGCCGGCGCTGAAGGCCGCGAGGTTGCGATCGCGGGCCACCTGCGAGAGGTTGCCGTGCAGGTCGACCGCGGGGATGCCGGAGTCGGTGAGCTGCTTCGCGAGCTTCTTGGCGTGGTGCTTCGTGCGCATGAAGAGGATGCGACGGCCGCTACCCGAGGCGAGGGCCTGGATGAGGTCCTTCTTCGACTCGACCGAGGGGGTCGTGAAGACGTGGTGGGTCATCGCGGCGACGGGCGAGTTCGCCTCGTCGACGGAGTGGAGCACCTCGTTCTGCAGGAACTTGCGGACGAGCTTGTCCACGCCGTTGTCGAGCGTCGCGGAGAACAGCAGACGCTGCCCGCCGCGAGGCGTCTTGTCGAGGATGCGCGTGACGACCGGCAGGAAGCCGAGGTCGGCCATGTGGTCGGCCTCGTCGAGGACGGTGATCTCCACGGCGTCGAGGTTCACGAAGCCCTGCTTCATGAGGTCCTCGAGGCGGCCGGGGCAGGCGATGACGATGTCGACGCCGGCGCGGAGCGCCTCTTCCTGACGCTTCTGCGAGACGCCGCCGAAGATCGTGGTGGTCTTCAGCGAGTAGGCGTCGGCCAGCGGCTGCATGACCGCGGCGATCTGGGTGGCGAGCTCGCGGGTCGGGGCGAGGACGAGTCCGAGCGGGCGACCCGGACGGCGCTTGCCGCCGGCGAGGGCGCCGCCGAGACGGGCGACCATCGGGATGCTGAAGGCGAGGGTCTTGCCGGAGCCGGTCTTGCCGCGGCCGAGGACGTCGCGTCCGCCGAGGGTGTCGGGGAGCGTGTCGATCTGGATGGGGAACGCGCTCGTCTTGCCGTCCTTCGCGAGGGAGGCGACGAGTGGTGCCGGGACGCCGAGGGCGTCGAAGGTGATGGTTGCTTCGGTCATGGGTGTGTGTCTCTTTCAGGCACGGCCACGAGCTTCGATGACGGCTGCCGGCGCACTCGTGTGCGGTAGCGGGCACTGCCGGGACGACCACGCACGTGATGACTCACGTGGATGGTACGGCGTGCTTCCGTCGGCGTCGTCGCTGGTGGGAGGTGGCGAAGGCGCAGGTCGCGCATCCGTTCGCCGTATGAAGTGTCATCGACCCTGGCATGCACCGCTGGGTGCCGTGCAGGGGAGAGAGGGAGCGTTCTACGACGCAAGCGAGTACCGCACCGGATGGCGCGATCGCACGCAAGTTGCTCCAGCGTAGCGCATCCGGCGAGGAGTCTGCTGGGAGTGGCGCGTTACGGCTGTGTTTCCATCTCCTGGAATCGGTCGTCGGCGCTTGACAGTCCGCTGGAGCGGGTGAGTAATGTGTCACCCACCACAAACCCGGATCCGTGTACTGTGTCACACGGTACAGAAAGGCCTGTCGCCCATGAGCTTCGACGAAGACGCCCGAGCAGCGAGCACCGCGGTGCACGCGGGAGGCCGTTACGCCGCCGTCGCACCGATCGCCGGAGTCCGCATCCCGCTGGGTGCCGGACAGGTCGCGCTGGGCGACGGCGAACTCGGTGCGTGGCAGCGTCGGAACCGGGGCGCCACCGTCCCGCACTCGATCGAGCAGCTCCGCCTCGCCGGCAACCTCGACAACCTCGCCCGGATCGCCGACCCCGGCGACGGCACGTCACGCTTCCGCGGGCGCTACCCGTTCCTCGACACGGACGTCTTCAAGACCCTGGAAGGCCTCGCCTACCTGCTCGCCGAGGACGAGGTCGTCGGCGCGGCACCCGGCGATGTCCGCGACTTCTACGAGGAGGCCGTCGGTGTCATCGAAGCCGCGCAGCGGGAGGACGGGTACCTCAACTCCTATTTCCAGGCTCCGGAGATCGAGAAGGAACCCTGGGAGGACCTCGCCTGGGGCCACGAGTTGTACAACCTCGGGCACCTCATCCAGGCGGCGATCGCCGCGAAGCGCCGTCTCGGCGACGACCGTCTGCTGAACGTCGCCCGGGCCTTCGCCGACCTCGCCGTCGATCGGTTCGGACCGGACGGCGACCCGCAGGTGTGCGGGCACCCCGAGGTCGAGATGGCCCTGGTGGAGCTGTTCCGTGAGACCGGCGTGCGGTCCTACCTCGAGCTCGCGACCGCGTTCGTCGACCGCCGCGGCCACGGCACGGTCGAGCTCCGGGTCTTCCCCGCCGAGTACTTCCAGGACTCGGCCCCACTGCGTGACCTCGACTCCGTGACCGGACACGCCGTCCGCATGGCGTACCTGGCCGCAGGAGCGACCGACGTCGCCCTCGAACACGGCGACCAGGAACTGCTCGCGTCGCTGCAGCGGCTCTGGGACGACATGGTGGAGACGAAGCTCTACCTCACGGGCGGCCTCGGGAGCCGACACTCCGACGAGGCGATCGGCGACCGCTACGAGCTGCCATCCGAACGCTCCTACAGCGAGACGTGCGCCGCGATCGCCGTGATGCAGTGGGGCTGGCGCCTGTACCTCGCGACCGGGTCGGCGGCCGTCCTCGACACCGTCGAGACCGTCCTCTACAACGCCTACGCCGCCGGCCTCTCCGCGGACGGCACGGCCTTCTTCTACGACAACCCGCTGCAGCGTCGCCCCGACCACCTGCAGCGGTCGGGGGCGGAAGCGGACGGCGAACTCCTCAGGCGGAGCTGGTTCGGGTGCCCGTGCTGCCCGCCGAACATCGTGCGCTGGACCGCGGAGCTGCAGGACCACCTCGCGACGTCGACTCCCGCCGGTGTCGAAGTCGCGCACCTCACCGCGGCGTCGATCACGACCGAGCGGCTCTCCGTCACCGTCGACACCGCGTATCCGTGGGACGGAGTGGTCACCGTGACGGTGGACACCGCCGCCGACGACGAGGTCGAGCTCGCGATCCGCATCCCCGCGTGGGTCGTGGGCGGCTCCATCCGCGTGGGTGGATCGGCCGCGCCGCTCGAACCCGTCGACGGATGGATCCGGGTCCGGCGCTGGTGGCGTGCGGGCGACACCCTGGAGCTCGACCTCCCGATGCCCGTCCGGGCGCACGGCGCGCACCCCTCCGTCGACGCCCTCCGCGGCTCGATCGCCTTCGCCCGCGGACCGATCGTCTCCTGCGCCGAGCAGCAGGACACGACGGCGGACCTCGACCTCCTGCGGTTCTCCGGAGCCGACGCGGATCTCGCGGTCGTCGAGCACCGTCGGATCCTGGCCCGGGAGGGGATCGACGCCGTCGCACTGCTCGTCCCGGCGGCCGTCGACGCTCCCGCTCCGGCCGTGCTCTACCCGGTCCTCTCCGGTGCGCCCGAGGCCGAGCCCGCCGCGGCACCGCTCGTCGGTGTCGCGACGACAGCCGCGGCGACGCAGACCACCGCGACCCTCATCCCCTACGCCCTCTGGGGCAACCGCGAACCGGGCGCCATGCGCGTCTGGTTCCGCGCCCGCTGACCTCCTCCCGTCCCCGACCCCGCTCCACCCTCTCCACCCGCGGGCGACCCGCCCGATCGACACGAAAGCAGAGCGTCATGAAGCAACGATTCTCCATCCCCGCCCTCGCGGCGGCGGCCGTCCTCCTCCTCGCGGGGTGTACCTCCGCGGGTTCGGGCTCGGGAGGTGACGGACCGTCCAGCACCCCGGTGAAGGGCGGCACCGTCGACGTCCTCTTGAACGCGGACTTCTCGCACCTCGACCCTGTCCAGGGCTTCGACGGCGGCGTGAACAACTTCTACCGTCTGATCTACCGCACGTTGACGACGCAGTCCACGGGCGAGGGCGCCAAGGGCACCGAGATGGTCCCCGACCTCGCGACCGACCTCGGCACGGTGAGCGACGACGGCCTCCAGTGGACGTTCACGCTCAAGGACGACCTGAAGTTCGAGGACGGCACGCCGATCACGAGCAAGGACGTGAAGTTCGGCGTCGAGCGCTCCTTCGACCCGGCCATCGCCGTCGGATCGCCCTACGCCCGCCTCACGATCGCCGGCACGGACTCGTATGAGGGCCCGTACATCACGGGTGACCTGCCGTCCATCCAGACGCCGGACGACCAGACCATCGTCTTCACGCTCAAGGAGCCGTTCGCCGACTTCGCGAGCGTCGTCGGGCAGAACAGCTTCACACCCTTCCCCGCCGACACCGAGCGGGTGACGACGACGAGCCTCGACAAGATGCCGATCGCCTCCGGCCCCTACAAGGTCGACAGCTACGAGCGCGGTTCGCAGCTGAAGCTCGTCCGCAACGACTCGTGGGACCCGAAGACGGACGACGTCCGCAAGGCCTACCCGGACGGCTTCGACTTCACCTTCGGTCTCGACGCCTCGACCATCGACGAGCGCATGATCGCCGGCCAGGGTGACGACGCGAACGCGATCGCCGGGTCCGTCCAGGCGGCCTCCATCTCCCGCATCCAGACGCCGGCCCTCAAGGCACGCACCATCGCCGGTCTCCAGGGCTGCACCACGTACATGGGTCTGAACACGACCAAGCCGAACATGGACAACCCGCTGGTCCGCCAGGCCATCGCGTACGCCATCGACCGCGAGTCGGTGAAGGACGCCTCGGGCGGGTCGCAGCTCGCGGACGTCGCGACCACCATGCTGCCGCCCACCGTCGCCGGTCACACCGAGTTCGACCTCTACCCGAGCAAGGACAACGCCGGCGACCCGGAGAAGGCCAAGGAACTCCTCGCCGAGGCGGGCCTGCCCGACGGCTTCTCCTTCACGCTCGACATCCGCAGCCAGCCCAAGATGCAGGCGCAGGCCGAGGCGGTGCAGCAGGCGCTCGCGAAGGCCGGCATCACGGTGAACTTCAACCTCATCGACACCTCCACCTACTACGAGGTCATCGGCACGACGTCACAGCAGAACGACGCCGCCATCACCGGCTGGTGCCCGGACTGGGCCTCAGGCTCGACCTTCCTGCCGCCGCTCTTCGACGGTTCGCAGATCTTCCCGAAGGGCAACTCGAACATCGCGCAGCTGAACGACCCCGCCGTCAACGAGCGCATCGCCGAGATCCGCGCGATGACCGACACCGACGAGGCCAACGCCGCCTGGGGCGCGCTCGACGAGCAGATCCAGAAGCTCGTACCGACGGTGCCGCTGCTGTTCGAGAAGACGGTCATGGTCGTCGGAGCCAACGTCGCGGGTGCGTACTCGCACGCCGGGTACTCCGGTGGCATCGACTACGTGTCCGTCGGCCTGTCCTCGGCCGGCAAGTAGTCGGAAAGCCGGTAGCCGCAGATGTCGTCGTCCGTTCCCAGTGAGCTGACCACCGTCGCCGAGGAGGTGGGTGCGCCGGTCGGTGCGCCCACCCCCGCGCGGCGGGTGATCGCCACCCTCCGTTCCAGCCCACCGGTGCTGCTCAGCGTCGCGTTCATCGTGCTCGTCGTGCTGCTCGCGATCCTCGCCCCACTGATCACCGCGATCAGCGGCTGGGGTCCGTACACCTTCGACAAGTCGGCGGTGGACTCCGACCTCGGCGGCGTGCCGATCGGCAACCTCGGCGGGATCTCCGCCGAGCACTGGTTCGGGGTCGAACCCGGGAACGGACGCGACATCTTCGCGCGCATCGCCTTCGGTGCGCAGGTGTCGCTGTCGATCGCCGTCTCGGCGACCATCGTCACCACCGTGCTCGGCGTGGTGCTCGGCATGCTCGCCGGCTTCTACGGCGGGTGGGTCGACCAGGTCGTCTCCCGCGTCATGGACTTCCTCATGGCGTTCCCGTCGCTCATCTTCATGATCGCGCTCCTGTCGGCCCTGCCCGCCGGCAACCGACCGGTCCTGCTCGTCGTGGTGCTGAGCCTCTTCGGCTGGCCGTACACCGCCCGGGTGGTGCGCGGTCAGGCGATGTCGCTGCGGACGAGCGAGTTCGTCGAATCGGCGCGTGCGTCGGGCGCCGGGGGCATCCGCATCGTCTTCCGCGAGATCCTGCCGAACCTGCGCGGCACCATCATCGTCCTGGCCACCCTCGCCGTTCCCGGTTACATCGGCACGGAGGCTGGCCTCTCCTTCCTCGGCGTCGGCGTCACCCCGCCCACGCCGAGCTGGGGCCAGATGATCGCGACCGCGGTCGGCTGGTACGCGGTCGACCCGATGTACTTCCTGATCCCCGGCACCTTCCTGTTCCTCACGGTGCTGTCCTTCACCGTGCTCGGCGACCGCCTGCGCAAGGCCCTCGACTCGGGAGACGCCGCCTCATGACCCTCTACCTCCTGCGCCGCATCGCGTCGGCGATCGGCATCCTGCTGCTCATCAGCCTCTTCACCTACGCCATCTTCTTCCTGCTGTCGCCCGACCCGGCGGTGCAGATCTGCGGCAAGACCTGCACCCCCGACCGCATCGACCAGATCCGGGCGCAGCTCGGGCTCGACCAGCCGTTCTGGCAGCAGTACCTCGAGTTCATCCGGGGGATCGTCATGGGCCGGAGCTACGGGGAGGGTGCCTCGGCGGTCTCCTGCGCGGCGCCGTGCCTCGGCTTCAGCTTCCAGACGAACGAGTCCGTCATGGACATGATCACCGCGCGCTTCCCCGTGACCGCGACGGTCGCGATCGGTGCGGCGGTCCTCTGGCTGCTCGTCGGCGTCAGCGGTGGCCTGCTCAGCGCCGTCAAGCAGGGGACCGGCTGGGACCGTGGGGCGATGATGGTCGCGCTCGCCGGCATCAGCCTGCCGAACTACTTCCTCGCGCTCCTCCTGCAGTACGTCCTCGTGGTGCAACTGCAGATCCTGCCGTTCCCGCAGGCCGTACCGTTCGCCGAGGACCCGGTCCGGTGGTTCCAGAACTACCTCATGCCGTGGATCGTGCTCGCCCTCGGCTACGCGTCGATGTACGCGAGGCTCGTCCGGTCGAACGTCATCGACACCCTCGGTGAGAACTTCATGCGGACCGCCCGGGCGAAGGGCCTGCCCGCGCCGCTCATCCTGCGCCGCCACGCGCTGCGCCCGGCGCTCACCCCCGTCGTCACGCTCTTCGGCATGGACTTCGCGGGCCTCCTCGGTGGCGCCCTCATCACCGAGACGGTGTTCGGACTGAACGGCGTCGGCAAGCTCGCCGCCGACTCGATCGCGAAGAACGACCAGCCGGTCATCATGGGCGTCACCCTCCTGGCCGCGTTCTTCGTGGTCATCGGCAACGTCGTGGTCGACGTCGCGTACACGTTCCTCGACCCGAGAGTGAGAGTGAAGAGCGCATGAGCCCCACCGTCACCAGGACCATCTCCCTGCCCGTCCCCGGGGCGGCGCTGCTCGAGGTCGACGACCTCACGGTCACCTTCCCGACCACCTCCGGTGACGTCGACGTGGTGCGGAAGGCGTCGTTCGCGGTCCAGCACGGCCAGACCCTCGGCATCGTGGGCGAGTCCGGCTCCGGCAAGTCCATGACCTCGCTCGCGATCATGGGACTGCTCCCGAACGGCGGGCGCACGACCGGCAGCGTCCGACTGAGCGGACACGAGCTCGTCGGTCGCAGCGACCGCGAGATGCGCCGCGTGCGCGGCGACCGGATCGCGATGGTCTTCCAGGACCCGCTCTCCTCGCTCAACCCGTACTACACCGTCGGACTGCAGATCGAGGAGGCGTACCGCGCCCATCGCGGCGGTTCCCGGAAGGCCGCCAGGGCCGTCACGATCGAAGCCCTGGAGCGGGTCCGCATCGCCGACGCCGCTCGGCGCGTCGACCACTACCCGCACCAGTTCTCGGGCGGCATGCGGCAGCGCATCATGATCGCGATGGCGCTCTGCCTGGAACCCGACCTGCTCATCGCGGACGAACCGACGACGGCGCTCGACGTCACCGTCCAGGCGCAGATCCTCGACCTCCTCTCCGAACTGCAACGGGAGACCGGCACCGGCATGATCTTCATCACCCACGACCTCGCCGTGGTCAGTCAGGTCGCCGACGACGTGCTCGTCATGCGCGGCGGCGACCCCGTCGAGATGGGCGCCGCCGAGCAGATCTTCTCCCGGCCGCAGGCGCCGTACACCCGCGCACTGCTCGACGCCCTCCCGCGGATCGACGACCCGTTCACCGAGCGCCCGACGGCACCCGCGACGACCGGAGAGGGACGGGCATGAACGACGCACCAGTGCTCCTGCAGGCCACCGGGCTCACGAAGGACTTCACGACCAAGGGTGACGGGGCGTTCCGCGCACGCACCACCCGGTTCCGCGCCGTCGACGACGTCGGGTTCGCCGTCCGCTCGGGCGAGACGCTCGGCATCGTCGGGGAGTCGGGCAGCGGCAAGTCGACGACCGCGCGGATGATCGCGAAGCTCATCGAACCGACCGCCGGCACGATCACCTTCGACGGTGAGGACGTCACCGCCGCGCGTGGGCCGGCGCTCGCCGCGTTCCGGACGAAGGTGCAGGTCGTCTTCCAGGACCCGTTCTCCTCCCTCAACCCGCGGCACACCGTCGAGCGCATCGTGTCGGCGCCGCTCGACTACCAGGGCATCACCCCGAAGCAGGGCAAGCGCGCCCTCGTGCGCGACCTCCTCGACCGCGTCGGCCTGAACCCCGACCACCTCCAGCGATACCCGCGGCAGTTCTCCGGCGGCCAGGCCCAGCGCATCGGGATCGCCCGGGCGCTCGCCGTCTCCCCGAAGCTCGTCATCTGCGACGAGGCGGTGTCGGCGCTCGACGTGTCGGTGCAGGCACGCATCATCGACCTGTTGCGAGACCTGCAGGCCGAGCGCGGCCTGAGCTACCTGTTCATCGCGCACGACCTCGCCGTCGTGCGGCAGATCGCCCACGACGTCGCCGTCATGCACCGGGGCAAGGTGGTCGAGCAGGGTGACCGCGAGGCGATCTTCGACCACCCGCAGGACGAGTACACGAAGACCCTGCTCGCCGCCGTGCCCACGATCGACCCGAGCTGGGAGGCCGCGCGTGCCACCATGCTCGAACAGGAGCGGACGCACGGATCGGCCGCCGGAAGGACAGAGGCATGACCCACCGCACCACCACCTCCCTGCTGCCGGGGATCCACGTGACCGACCACACGGTCGACGTCCCGCTCGACTGGCGACGGCCCGACGACGGCCGCACGATCAGCGTGTTCGCCCGCGAACTCGTCGACCCCCTGCGTCGCGACGAGCAGCTCCCGGTCCTCGTGTTCCTCCAGGGCGGACCGGGCGGCAAAGGCCCGCGTCCGGTGTCCAGGGACGGCTGGGTCGCCGAGGCCCTCCGCACCTTCCGCCTCGTGCTGCTCGACCAACGCGGCACCGGCCGGAGCACCAGGATCGACGGGCGCTCCATCGCGGCCGTCGGTGACGCTGCCGCACAGGCCGAGTACCTGGAACGCTTCCGGGCCGACTCGATCGTCGACGACGCCGAGTACCTGCGCCGCACCGTCTTCGGTGGCCGTCGCTGGTCGACGCTCGGTCAGAGCTACGGCGGGTTCCTCACCCTCACCTACCTCTCGCGAGCCTCGGAGGGACTGGCCGCCTGCTACGTCACGGGCGGTCTTGCGGGCATCCACCCGTCGGCGGCTGAGGTCTACCGCCGCACCTATCCGCGCACGGAGCGCAAGAACCGGGCCTTCGCCGAGCGGTACCCCCAGGACGTCGACACCGTCGCGCGGATCGCCGACCGACTCGCCGCCGAGGAGGTGCTCCTGCCGGACGGCGACCGACTCACCGTGCGGCGCTTCCAGAACCTCGGGATCGACTTCGGGATGAAGCCCGGTTACGAGCGTCTCCACTGGCTGCTCGACGAGGCGTTCGACAGCGGCGACCGCTTGAGCGACACCTTTCTGGCGCAGGTCTGGGGGAGGACGTCCTACGTCGACAACCCCCTCTTCATCGCCCTGCAGGAGAGCATCTACGGTGCCGCCGGCGCGGGGGCGACCGCGTGGGCGGCGCAGGCCGAGCGCGATGCACGGCCGGCGTTCGCCGAGACGGCCAGGCCGCTGCTGTTCACGGGCGAGATGGTCTACCCCTGGATGTTCGAGGAGATCCGCTCGCTCCAACCCTTCCAGGGTGCAGTGGAGCGACTGGCGGCCAAGACCGACTGGGACCCGTTGTACGACCCCGCGGTCCTGGAGGCGAGCACGGTGCCGCTCGCCGCGGCCGTGTACTTCGACGACATGTATGTGGACGCGCAGCTGCAGTTGGAGACGGTCGACGCCGTCGGCGGGGCGACCGCCTGGGTCACGAACGAGTACGAGCACGACGGGATCCAGGACGCCGCCGTGGTGCGCCGCCTGTTCTCGATGGTGGACGAGCGCGGCGGCCGTCGCGCGGATGAGGAGCAGGCATGACCGACACGCAGCAGCAGGCACCCGAGCAGACGGCGGGCCTCGCGCCGGCCACCACGGAGGCACCCGCCACGTCCATGCCGCGCCCGGCGAACCCGGACCCGAAGCTGCCCCGCCTGGCCGAGGTGCCGGCGTTCCGCGAGTTCCTCGGCACCGGCTGGGGCACCCCCGACCGCACGCCGCCGGTCGAGCCCGGGATCCCCGCAGCCGCAGCCGAGCACCGTCGTCGGCTGAGCGAGGCCTTCGTCGGGCGGACACTCGTCGTCGCCGCCGGTCGCGCGCCCGTCCGTGCCAACGACTCGAACTACGACTTCCGCCCCGACAGCGACTTCTTCTGGCTCACCGGCTGCTCCGCCGAGGACGCGGTCCTCATGCTGCGTCCGAGTGGTGCCGGTCACGACGCGACGTTGTACATCCCGGCACCGGCGCACCCGGGCGAGACCGGCTTCTTCGCGGACGCCAACCACGGCGAGCTCTGGGTCGGTTCGGCGCCGGGGCCGGCCGACTGGTCGGCGGTCCTCGACCTCCGGGTCGAGGTGCTCGCCGCGCTGCCCGACGCGCTCCGAGGCGTCGAACGACCGCTCCTCGCGGGGACCCTGACCTCGCGGCATCGCGCGCTCGAGCCGCTGACGGTCGCGCCGGAACTCGGCCGCGTGCTCTCGGAACTGCGCATGATCAAGGACGCGTGGGAGATCGCGGAGCTGCGGCGAGCGGTCGACGCGACCGTCGGTGGGTTCTCCGCCGTGATCCGGGAGCTGCCGACAGCCGTCGCCGGCGGCGGTGAGCGCTGGCTGCAGGGGACCTTCGACCGACACGCCCGCACCACCGGGAACGGCCCCGGCTACTCGACCATCGTCGGGAGCGGCGCGCACGCACCCACGCTCCACTGGGTGCGCTGCGACGGCCCGGTCCGACCCGAGGACGCGATCCTGCTCGACATGGGCGTGGAGACGCGTGCGTTCTACACGGCGGACGTCACCCGGACCTTCCCCGTCTCGGGCACCTTCAGTCCGGAGCAGCGACGGGTCCACGACCTCGTCGAGGCGTCCCACCGCGCCGGGATGGCCGCCGTGCGGCCGGGCCGCGACTTCACCGATTTCCACCACGCGGCCATGGAGGTCATCGCACAGGGACTCCACGACTGGGACCTCCTGCCGGTCTCCGTCGACGAGGCGCTCAGCCCGATGGGGCAACAGCACCGGCGGTACCTCGTGTGCGGCATCGGTCACCACCTCGGCCTCGACGTCCACGACTGCGCGAAGTCCTCCTACGAGGCCTACCAGGGTGGCTCGATGGCCCCCGGTATGGTCCTCACGGTCGAGCCGGGGCTGTACTTCCACGCCTTCGACGAGACGGTTCCACCGGAACTGCGCGGCATCGGCGTCCGGCTCGAGGACGACCTCCTCGTGACGGCCGACGGCGCCGAGGTGTTGTCGGATGCGCTGCCCATCGACGCGTCGGGCATCGAAGCGTGGATGCGCGCCCAGTAACCTGAGCGGACCGTGGTGGGAGACGAAGGATGGGAGTCGCGATGAGCATGTCGGCGATCCGACCGGCCGAGGAACGGCTGAGCCTGCGGGCGCAGGTGGAGCGGGCGGTGTCCGCGGCGATCATCTCGGGCGAGCTCGCGCCGGGGACGATGATCTCGGTACCGACGCTGGCGGTGCAGTTCAACGTCTCGGCGACGCCCGTCCGTGAAGCGATGCTCGATCTCGAGAAGCGCGACTTCGTGGAGGCGGTCCGGAACAAGGGGTTCCGTGTCACGGTCGTCAGCGAGGCCTCGCTCCGCAACACGGCGCAGATCCGCCAGCTCCTCGAGCCGCCCGCGATGGCGGACCTGGCGGAGGTCTTCGACCACGGGTCGCTGCCCGAGCTCCGGCAGCAGGCTGACGACATCGTGGCCGGTGCCCGCGACGGCGACCTGACCCGGTACCTCGAAGCCGACCAGGCGTTCCACCTCGCACTCACCGCGAAACTCGGCAACCCGCTGCTCGTCGAGCTCGTCGCGGACCTCCGCGGACGTACCCGCCTCGTGGGGTTGGCCGCAATGCTCGATTCGCAGCAGCTCGACCGCTCGGCCGTGGAGCACCACGAGCTCCTCGACGCCCTCGAGCGGGGTGACGGGGCCGCCGCTCGCGAGCTCATGCACCGACACATCGGGCACACCACCGGCTGGTGGGCCGGCAAGCCGGAATCCGACGCCGAGTAGCCCCTGGCGTGCGTGCGCGGACCTCGACCAGGATCCGCGATCGCGCACGCTTGCCTGTTCAGTGAATGTGTGACACATTACTGAAAGCCCTTCCCCGCACCGACCGAGAGGACCGCCCATGACCCGCATCGTCATCGTCGGCGCCGGCATCGTCGGTGCGGCCTGCGCGCGGATCCTCGCCCGCCGTGGCGCCGAGGTCGTCGTATTGGACCGTTCGGCGGCCGCCGGCGGTACGAGCGGCTCGGGGGAGGGGAACCTCCTCGTCTCCGACAAGGGGCCCGGCCCCGAACTCGACCTCGCCCGGTACGCTTCACGCCTCTGGCCCGTCGTCACCGCCGAACTCAGTGCCGAACTCGGACCGACCTTCCCGAGCATCGAGTTCGAGCGCAAGGGCGGCATCGTGGTCGCCACCACCGAGGCCGGCGCGCAGCCGCTGCTCGACTTCGCCGCCGCCCAGCGCGCGGCCGGTGTCGACGCCCGGCCCCTCACCGAGGACGAGCTGCTCGCGGCGGAGCCGTCGATCACCCGCTCCTCCACGGCGTCCGTCCACTATCCCGAGGACGCACAGGTCCAGCCCGTCATCGCCACGGAGGCCCTGCTCGCCTCGGCCCGGCGGGCGGGCGCGATCGTGCGCACCGGCGTCACCGTGACGGGCGGCGTCCGGAGCGCGACCGGTCGCCTCACGGGTGTCCGGACCTCCGTGGGCGACGTCTCGGGCGATGCGGTCCTCGTCTGCGCCGGACCGTGGTCGGCCGAGCTCGGCGAGGTGCTCGGGGCACCCGTCCCGGTCCGTCCCCGTCGCGGCATGGTGCTCGTCACCACCCGCATGCCGCACCGCGTGCACCACAAGGTCTACGACGGCGACTACTTCGGGGCCACGCAGTCGAGCGACGCCTCGCTCCAGACCTCGAGCGTCGTCGAGTCGACGGCTGCGGGCACCGTCCTCATCGGATCGAGCCGGCAGCAGATCGGGTTCGACGCGCGCCTCGACGTCGACGTGCTCCGCGAGGTCGCGGCGAAGTCGCTGCGCCTCTTCCCGTTCCTCCGCGACGCCTCGGTCATGCGCAGTTACGGTGGCTTCCGGCCGTACATGCCCGACCATCTCCCGGTCATCGGCCCCGACCACCGCCTGGACGGCCTGTGGCACGCGACGGGCCACGAGGGCGCCGGCATCGGACTGGCCCTCGCGACGGCCGAGCTCATCGCCGCCCGCCTGCTCGGCGGATCGGCCGACCTCGACGACGTCCCGTTCCAACTCGACCGCCCGGGGCTCGCCCCGCACCTGCGCGTCGACCGGCCGGCGGAGGTGGCCTGATGGTCTCGAGACGACTGCCCGCGACGAGCGATCGGATCCTGCCCGGCACGGAGGACGCGCTGCGCATCGACCTCGACGGGACGCCCGTCGACGGACTCCGCGGCCAGACGATCGCCGGTGTCCTGTTGGGTTCCGGCGTCCTCGCCTGGCGCCGCACCAGCGGGGCCGGGAAGCCGCGCGGCGTCTTCTGCGGCATCGGGGTCTGCTTCGACTGCATCGTCACGGTGAACGGCCAGCGGGACGTCCGTGCCTGCCAGCGTCGCGCCGCGGACGGCGACCGCATCGAGACGCAGCACGACGCCCTCCCGGAACCCACGACGGAGAACGACCCGTTCGGGGACCGGACATGAGCGCCCGGCAGCGGGAGGTCGTCGTCGTCGGTGCAGGTCCCGCCGGCCTCCAGGCCGCGCTCGCCGCCCGGGCCCTCGGTGCGTCCGTCACCCTGCTCGACGCCTCGGACGAGCTCGGCGGTCAGTACTGGCGGCACCTGCCGGCCAGCCGGCCGTCTGCGGCCGAGGCCTCGCTGCATCACGGGTTCGAGCGCTTCGTCGCCATGCGCGCGGCGCTCGACGCCGACGACGGCTGCACGGTGATCACCGAGGCGCAGGTGTGGGCGATCGACGTCGACCGCGCCGCCGTCGACCACGGCTCCGACGACGTCTCCGGGGCGACCGGCCTGCGTCTGCACGTCCTGGTCGGACCGCCGGACGGCACCGACCGCACGGCGCTCACCCTCCGGCCGGACGCGCTCGTCCTCGCGACCGGCGCGCACGACCGCACGCTGCCGTTCCCCGGCTGGGACCTCCCCGGCGTCTTCTCGGCCGGTGCCGCCCAGGCCCTCGCGAAGGGCGAGCGCGTCGCCGTTGGTGCGCGGGTGGTCGTGGCCGGCGCCGGACCGTTCCTGCTGCCGGTCGCCGCCTCCTTGACCGCGACCGGATCACGCGTCCTCGGCGTCTACGAGGCCACGACCGTCGGCGGACTCGCCAGGGGCTGGCTCCCCAAGCCCTGGCAGCTGCTCGGCGTGACCGGGAAGGCCGGTGAGCTGCTCGGCTACGTCGGCGGCCACCTCCGTCACCGGATCCCGTACCGCGTCGGCCACGCGGTGGTCGCCGCGCACGGTACGGACCGGGTCGAGCGCGTGACCATCGCCGCCGTCGACGCCGACTGGTCGCCGATACCCGGGACCGAGCGCACGGTCGACGCGGACGCCGTCTGCGTCAGCCACGGGTTCACCCCACGGCTCGAGCTGCCCGTCGCGGTCGGCTGCGCGCTCACCGAAGCCCGGTTCGTCCAGGTCGACGACGAGCAGCGCACGAGCGTCCCGGCCGTCTTCGCGGCGGGGGAGATCACCGGCATCGGGGGCGTCGACGCCGCGCTCGCCGAGGGCGCGATCGCGGGGCACGCTGCCGCCGGCGGACTCCCCGGCGCCTCCGGGATCCGTGCCGCCGTGAGCCGACGCGACACGTTCCTCGCCTTCGCCGACCGGCTCGAACGCGCCCACGGCATCCGCGCCGGCTGGAGCGACTGGCTCGACGACGACACCACCATCTGCCGCTGCGAGGAGGTCGACTACGGCTCGTTGCGCACGACGGCGACCGCCACCTGCGCGACCGGCCTGCGCTCCCTCAAACTCAGCACGCGCGCCGGACTCGGGATCTGCCAGGGGCGCATGTGCGGTCGCACCGTCGAGGAGCTCCTCCACCGCGTCGCAGCCGAATCCGGCGGCAGCGGCCTCATCGACGGCGTCTCGAGCGACCGCCGGCCCATCGCCTCCCCGCTGCGCATAGGCGAACTCGCCGCGCAGGCACCGGGACACCCTCCCCACGAACCGCCGTCGACCCCGACGGCCGAACACCCAGGATGACCGACCGGTCTCCGCGCCACTCCCTCGGAAAGGAACCACCCATGGCCAAGCAGTTCGACCTCGGCGGCGTCATCGTCGCGACCACCCTCGCGTTCAAGGAGGACGCCTCGGCGCCCGCAGGCCTCGCCGTCGACTACGACCGCTTCGCCGAGCACTGCAACTGGCTCATCGAGAACGGTTGCCGCGGCGTCGGCCCGAACGGCTCGCTCGGTGAGTACTCGTCACTGACGGACGCCGAGCGTCGCAAGGTCATCCAGGTCGCGGTCGACACCGTCGGCGACCGCGGCCTCGTCGTCGCCGGGGTGCACGGCGTCGGCTGGCACCAGGCCCAGCAGTGGGCCGAGTACGCGAAGGAGGACGGCGCGGACGGCGTCCTGCTCCTGCCGCCCACCATCTACCGCGCGAACGACGACGAGGTCATCGAACACTACAGCCGCGTGGACGAGGTCGGCCTGCCGATCATGGCCTACAACAACCCCATCGACACCAAGGTCGACCTCACGCCCGACCTGCTCGTCGAACTCGCCAAGCTCGAGCACGTCGTCGCCGTGAAGGAGTTCTCGGCCGACATCCGTCGGGTGCTCGAGATCCAGGACAAGACCGACCTCGACGTCATCGCGGGAGCGGACGACCTCCTCTTCGAGTCCCTCGTCGCCGGTGCGGTCGGCTGGTTCGCCGGCTACCCGAACGCCTTCCCCCGCGAGGCCGTCGAGCTGTACACGCTCGTCACCTCCGGTCGCGTCGACGAGGCCCGCACCCTCTACCGCGAGCTCGTGCCCGTCTTCGGGTGGGACTCGAAGACGGAGTTCGTCCAGGCCATCAAGCTCTCGATCGACATCGCCGGCGAGAGCTACGGTGGTCCGACGCGTCCGCCGCGCGGTCCGCTGAACGCGCTCCAGACGGAGCAGGTCACGACGCAGACGCGTCGCGCGCTCGACTACCTCGCGGCACGCTGAGCCTGGTGGCCGACGCGACACCCCGACCACGACCACCAGTCCTGAGAGGCACACCATGAAGTCCTCCCGCATGATCAGTGCGGTCGATTCGCACACCGAGGGCATGCCGACCCGCGTCGTCACCGGCGGGGTCGGCGTGATCCCCGGCGCGACCATGAACGAGAAGCGCCTCCACTTCATGGAGCATCTCGACGACCTGCGGCTCTTCCTCATGAACGAGCCCCGCGGTCACGCGGCGATGAGCGGGGCGATCCTGCAGCCGTCCACGCGTGCGGACTGCGACTGGGGCGTCGTGTACATCGAGGTGTCCGGCTGCCTGCCGATGTGCGGGCACGGCACCATCGGGGTCGCGACGGTCCTCGTGGAGACCGGCATGGTGGAGGTGGTCGAGCCGGTCACGACGATCCGGCTCGACACCCCCGCCGGACTCGTGATCGCGCGGGTCGACGTCAGCGACGGGCACGCCGACCGCGTGACGATCGAGAACGTCCCGAGCTACGTCGACCGCCTCGACGCCACGATCGAGGTGCCGGGCCTCGGCACCGTGCCGTACAGCCTCGCGTTCGGCGGCAACTTCTACGCGATGGTCGACCTCGACGACGTGGGCCTGCCCTTCGACCGCGACCGTCAGCAGGACATCCTCGACACGGGCCTGCGGATCATGGCGGCGATCAACGAGCAGGCGCCGCCCGTGCACCCCGAGATCGCCGGCCTCGACCACTGCCACCACGTCGAGTTCATCGCGCCGGGATCCGACGCCGTGCTGTCCCGGCACGCGATGGCCATCTTCCCGGGGTGGTTCGACCGCTCGCCCTGCGGCACCGGAACCTCGGCCCGCATGGCCGAGCTCTGGGCCCGCGGTGAGCTGCCACTCGATCAGGACTTCGTCAACGAGTCCTTCATCGGCAGCCGGTTCACCGGCCGGCTGATCGCCGAGACGTCGGTGGCGGGCCGGCCGGCCGTCATCCCGACCATCTCCGGTCGGGCCTGGGTCACCGGTATCGGCTCCTACCTCCTCGACCCCGCCGATCCGTTCCCGACCGGCTTCCAGTTCTGAACCACACCACGATCCCGGAGGATCACATGACGACCACGCCAGCCCCCGACGCCCCCATCGCGGAGACCACCCCCGAGCAGCTCGAGGAGGTCCTCCGGGGAGCCGCCGCGGCTGCACCCGCGTGGGCCGCGACGCCGGCGGACGCCCGTGCGCGTGCGCTCGTCGCCGTCGCCGACGCCCTGCAGGCCCACGCGGACGAGCTCGTCCCGGTCGGCATGGTCGAGACGGGGCTCGCCGAGGCCCGGCTCCGCGGCGAGCTCCTCCGCACCGCCGTGCAGCTGCGGCTCTTCGCGGAGACGATCGTCGACGGCTCCTACCTCGACGTCCGGATCGACGAGGCCGACCCGGACTTCGCACTCGGCGCGCGCCCGGAGCTCCGCCGCGTCCTCGTGCCGCTCGGCCCGGTCGTGAACTTCGCTGCGAGCAACTTCCCGTTCGCCTTCTCCGTCGCCGGTGGTGACACCGCGTCGATCCTCGCGGCCGGATGCCCGGTGATCCTCAAGGTGCACGACGGGCACCCGCGGCTCTCGCTCGCGACGGCGGCCGTCCTCGAGGCCGCGCTCCGGGCGTCCGGGGCTCCTGACGGCGTCTTCCAGACGATCATCGGCCAGGAGGCCGGCGTCGTCGCGCTGCAGGACGAGCGCGTCCGGGCCGGCTCCTTCACGGGCTCCCTCCGGGCGGGTCGGATCCTCGCCGACCTCGCGGCGGCACGCCCCGTCCCGATCCCGTTCTTCGGCGAGCTCGGCAGCGTCAACCCCGTGTTCGTGACGCAGACGGCCCTCGACGAGTCCGCGGCGACCATCGCGACGGGGTTCGTCACGAGCGTCGCGGGGTCGGCCGGTCAGCTCTGTACGAAACCTGGTTTCGTCTACCTGCCGGAGGGTGCGGGGCTCGACGAGTCGATCCGTGAGGCTGCTGCCGCGGTCCCCGAGCACCGACTCCTGAACGACCGCATCACGGCCGGGTACCAGGCGAGGCGCGACACGATCCTCGGAACCGACGGCGTGCGGGTCATCGCCGAGGGTTCGCTCCGGGTCGACGAGGACGGCGAGGGCTGGGCGACCCCCACGATCGTCGCGGTCCCACTCGACGCGCTGCGGGCCGGTCGGGACGCCCTGCTCGACGAGGCCTTCGGTCCGTTGTCGATCCTCGTCGAGGTCCCGGCCGGTACGGCGCTCGCACCGCTCGTGTCGGAGTTCTGCGAGGGCAACCTGACGGCCACCCTGCACGCCGGTGCCGACGAGACGAGCGACGACCTCGTGGAACTCGTCCAGCAGCTCTCGGCGCACGCCGGACGGGTGCTGTTCGGCGGTTGGCCCACCGGCGTCGCGGTCACGCCCGCCATGCAGCACGGCGGACCGTGGCCGGCGACGACGAACGACTCGAGCACCTCGGTGGGGACGGCCGCGATCACCCGTTTCCTGCGGCCGGTCGCGTTCCAGAACATGCCGGACCGGTTCCTGCCCGAGGTGCTGCGATCGTCGGCCACCTGCGTCCCGCGGACGATCGCACCCGCGGGCGATTCGACGCACTGGGGCGAGGCGGCTCAGCGCTGACGCGCGGCCGGCCGGGCCTCCGGACGGCGAGGCGTCAGATGGCGCCCTCGACCGTGGCGCCGACCTCGTCGTCCTCCTCGTCGCCGGGGAGCGGCGGGTCGTAGGCCCAGCTCGGCGCGAGCGCCTTGATCCGCGCACCGCGCCACTGCCATGTCGCCCACAGCGGGTACCAGTAGAGCGGGGCGATCGCGCCGGTGATCACGAGTCGGTCGCGGTACAGGGTCTTCGTCGGATCCTGCTTGTCGCGGGCCACCGCCATCTGGTGGTCCCACCCGGCGAGCTTGCTGAGCGGCCCGCTGACCGGGTCGCCCTGGTCGTGGAGGATGCGGGTGCCGTCACGGCGCTCGATGAACTCGAGGTCGATGATCTGGTCGCCGACCGGGATCGCGCCGGCGGCCTTCACGCGCACGCGGTGCGCTCCCGGCTCCCAGATGGTGGGGAACCCGTCGGCGTCGAGCGCCTCGAGGCCCATGACGGGGCTGTAGAGCTCCCGTAGGACCGCCGGGGAGCGGAGTGCCCGCCAGGCGACGTCGACATCACAGTCCAGGACGAGTTTCAGCATCACGCGCATGCCTCAGTGTCGCATGTGCGGCTCGGCGGCTGCAGGGGGTGCGCCGGTAGGGAAGACTGTGCCTATGGCGATCCGGTACTGGCTGGGCGTGATCCAGCGGGATCACGTCGTCCTCGGCGTCCGGCAGGGCTTCGTGCAGATCAACCACGGGCAGCGCGGCGGTCTCGACCAGATGCGCGAGTCCGACGGCTTCGTGTACTACTCGCCGAGGGTCAGCACCCCGGACGGCGCGCCGCTCAAGGCGTTCACCGCGATCGGGCGGGTCTCCGACGACACCGTGTACCAGGCGGCCGTGCCGCGACCAGACGGAGCCGATTGGCGGCCCTGGCGGCGGAGTGTCGACTGGTACCCGGATGCGGTCGAGGCGCCCATCCGTCCGATGCTCGCGCTCCTCGACTTCACGAGCTTCACCCGGAACTGGGGTGTCCAGCTCCGTCGGGGGTTCCTCGAGCTGAGTCGTCACGACTTCGAGCTCATCCGTACCGAGATGCGTCCGCCCCACCCCGACGACCGTCGCTTCCCCACCGCCTCCCGCTGACCCCCTCCTGTCCTTGCGCCAGCGCGGTGCGCTGACGTCACCGCGGGTCCGGCGCGTGAGCGCGCCCTTCCGGAGGCCCGCGCTCACGTCCGATGGCCCGCGCTCGCGTCAGCGCACCGCGCTGGCCACCACCCCCACGGAGGTCTTCGGACGCAACAGTCGTGGGGCTGGTGGGTGCGCCTGGATACGATGAACGGGTGAGTACCGCAGCCGTCACCCCGCCGCCCGTCCACCCGCCGCTCGCCCAGACCAAGTACCAGGTCAGGTTCGACTGGGGCGTGGCAGGAGCCGGCCGGGTCGAGGCGGCGGACGTCGCGGTCGTCGTGGACGTGCTCCACGCGACGACCTCCGTCGAGCGACGCGTGAGCGGTGGGGAGACCGTAGCCGTCGCCGAACTGGACGACCGCGGGGAGACGGCTCAGATCGCGACCCTGCTCGCCGACGCGGGTGCGACGGTCGTCGCCGGGTGCCTGCGCAACCGGTCGGCGGTAGCGGACTGGATCATCGCGAAGCAGGCCGAGCTCGGTCGGCGCACGAGCATCGTCGTCATCGCGGTCGGCGAACTCGACGACACGGCCGAGACCCGGTTCGCCGTCGAGGACCTCTTCGGGGCGGGCGCCGTGATCGAGGCGCTGGGGCTCCGCGGCATCGACTTCACCTCACCGGAGGCCGCTGCCGCCGCCGCCGCGTACGAGGGCCTGCGCAACGGCGTCGGGCACCTGCTGTCCGCGTCCGCCACCGCCCAGCAGCTCGCGCAGGCGGGTGCCACGCAGCACGTCCAGGCGGCACGCGAGGTCGACGTGTCAAGCGTCGTCCCGGTCCTGGACGGAGCCCTGTTCCGGGCGTAGTCTCGGCGCATGCGCGCACTCCTCGGAACCACCGTCCTCGCCGAAGCCCCCGAGTCGGAGCTCATCAAGATCGAGGGCAACTGGTACTTCCCGCCGTCGAGCCTCAATCGCGAGCGCTTCGTCGAGACCGACACCCAGTACCACTGCCCGTGGAAGGGCGACGCCCAGTACTGGGGCGTCACCGACGGTGGCGAGGTCAAGCCCGATGTGGCCTGGTCGTACCCGACCCCGTATCCGACCGCGTTCGACCGCGTCGGCAAGGACTTCTCCGGCTACGTCGCCTTCGGGAACGAGGTCGAGGTCGTCGGCTGATGGCCGACTGGGGCGACCGCCCGCAGCCGCCTGAGCGCGGTGGCGAGCGCGAGACGATCGAGGGTTTCCTCGATCTGCAGCGCGCGAGCATCGTCTGGAAGGCACGCGGACTCACCGACGAGCTCGCGGCCAAGCGGCTGCTGCCGAGCATCACGACGGTCTCGGGCGTCATCCGACACCTCGCCGATGTCGAGCGCAGCTGGTTCCGCGAGGACATGGACGGGCAGTCGGACGTCCCGGCACGGTGGACCGACGATGACCCCGACGGCGAATGGCGCATCACGGCCGACGACAGTCTGGCCGAGATCATCGCCGACTACGAGGCGGCCTGTGCGGAGTCCCGCGAGGTGGCGTCGCGGTATCAGCTCGACGACGTCTGCCTCGGCAACGACCAGCGGTTCACACTGCGGTGGATCGAGCTCCACATGATCGAGGAGACGGCCCGGCATCTCGGGCACGTCGACGTCCTCCGCGAACAGCTCGACGGCCGCACGGGCGAGTAGCGCCGCGGCCGTCGAGCGAGCCGAGCGTCAGGCGCCCACGAGTGCTGCGCGGTCGCGTCCCCGTGAGACGCGGACGACCACGGTGACGACGGCCACCACGACCGCGACGATCAGCGCCGTGACCCCCGCTTCGGTCGACAGCAGTTCGCCGGTGAATCGACCCACGGCCACCCACGCCAGCCCCCAGCAGAGCGACAGCATGGGGGCGATGCGCCCACGTCCGACGACCGCGAGCAGGATCCCGACCGCCCCGGCGACCGCGAGGACGATGATCGCCCAGACACCGGCGGCCGGGCCGTCCGCGCTCCCGATCCCGGATCCGACGAATGCCGCGGTGATGTTCGCCGCCGTCGCGACGCACACCCACCCGAGGTAGAGCCCCAAGGTGCCGTCCGTGATGATCGTGTCGACCACGCCGGACGGCCTGGTCCGGAGCACGAGCACGAAGATGCGGGCCAGGACACCCAGGAGGGCGACGATCACGAACACGCTGAGGATCAGGAAGCCCGCTTGCACCACGAGGATCCACGCCGCGTTCAGCAACAGGCTCGCCACGACCCAGTAGCCGAGACGACGGTGGCGCTCGCGGGTCGTCTGCGAGGGCAGGAACTGCCAGACCGCGTAGGCGACGAGCCCGAGGTAGATGACGCTCCAGATGGAGAACGCGGGTCCGTCCGGTGCGATCGGCGTCGAGGAGGCGCTCAACGCGCCGTTCGCCGCGTTCTGGACCTGCGTGCCCCCGGCGGCTCCCGACCCGATGTAGGAGCCGATGATCGCGAGGACCGCGCTGACGGCGACGGCGATCTGCCGGACGCGGTCCGCGGTGGTGGGTGAATCGATGCCGGTCATGACGCGTGCCTCCAGAATTGTGCAGCTAGCTGATCAATTCAGCGTACGCCACCGTCGGGCACCTCGCGGGGGCTTGCGCCGACGCCGCGGATCCGCCTGTTCAGAGGAGCTTCCGCAGCGTCCGCAGGTTGCGCGTGGTGACGTGCGGTTTGAACCGGGCCTTCGAGGACTCCTTTGCGAAGGCGGTGTCGGTGCTCGACCCCTTCGGGACCTCCCAGTAGAGGACGCCGTCGCCGGGTGCGACGCGGTCGGGCTGCTCCCCGGCTGCCGCCGAGAACGCGAGCAGTGCGTCGAGCGAGCTCTGTTCGGAGGAGAACATGACGTACGGCTGGACCTCGTCGGCCTCCGTCCAGGGGTAGGCGTCGACGACGTCGGCGAGTGCGTGCTGATGTGTGAGCACGATCCACGCCTCGTAGCCGAAGGCCTCCGCGAGCGCCCGCTCGATTCGCCGTTTCAGCGCGCCGCGTGCATCGTCCGCCGTCTCGCCGGGCTCGTGCTCCGGGTCGTCGAAGACGACATTGCCGCTCGCCAGCACGGTACGGACTCCCGTGAACCCGGCCGATCGGAACACCTCGGCGAGGTCCGCGGAGCGGATCGTGACGCCGCCGACGTTGACCCCGCGCAGGAGTGCGATCCAGCTGTCGGCGGGAACCGCGCCGCCGGTCATGACCCGATGCCCGGCTCGGGCGGGGTGGAGCTGTCGAACGCCGCCGCCCGACGCCGCATGGCCGGCGTGACCTCCCGGTGCACCCAGCTGAGGAGGAAACGTTCGTCCCAGGAACGCGAGCACTTGCCACACGAGGTGGCCCGGCTCGGGCGCCGATGCCGGTAGAGGACGTGGCCCGAGGGGCAGGTGCCGACCCACGGGGCGAGTTCGTCGGCCGTCTGGCCCTCGTGGAGACGCGAGCCCTCGTAGCCGATCTCCTCGGCGACCTTGCGCCACTTGGGTCCGTGCCCGGCGCGCGCCCCGGCGAGGGCGTGCGCGACCTCGTGGAGGAGGATCTGGTGGATCTCGTCGTCGTCGTAGCGTGCCGCGAGATAGCGCGAGACGGTGATGCGCTTCGTCGTGAAGTTGCACAGGCCGGCGCGTCGCTTGGCGTTGTCGAAGCCGAAGGTCCAGACCGTCGGGTCGAGGTGCAGCACGATGAGCGCCTGTGCCCACGCCGTGACCCGACTGAGTTCTGCCATGCCTGGATGGTACTCCCGGCGACCGACACCGGACCGCAGGAGCGGGATGACCCACCGGTGTGGCGGTCGCCCTCAGCGGGCCGCGAGCGGGGCGAGGGGGAGTTCGACGATCCGGTCGTCCTGGGACCCGGGCGAACCGCGGCCGTCGGTGTTGTTCGTGAGGATCCAGGCGGTCCCCGGCGGGCCGGCCACGACGTCGCGGATCCGTCCGAACTCACCGACGAGGTAGGGCACCGCGTCGATCACGCCCACGAGCGCGCTGCTCCCCGCCGGGACGTGCACGCCGTCGGTGATGCCGTACAGGCGCTCGCCGCGGAGCGAGGCCATGAAGATCGTGTCGTCGATGATCGCGAGACCGCTCGGGCTCGCGTCCTCCGTGGCCCACTGCGCGACCGGGTCGATCATGCCCTGGGCTCCGGCGATGCCCTCGGCGACCGGCCAGCCGTAGTTCCCGCCGGGGGTGATCCGGTTGAGCTCGTCCCAGGTGTTCTGGCCGAATTCGCTCGCCCACAGGCCGCCGTCGCGATCCCACGCGATGCCCTGCGGGTTGCGATGGCCGAGGGAGTAGACGGGCGACCCCGGGAACGGGTTGTCGCCCGGTACCGCGCCGTCGGGAGTGAGCCGCAGGATCTTCCCGCCGAGGCTGCTCACGTCCTGGGCCAGGCTCCGGTCACCGGCGTCGCCCGTGGTGGCGTAGAGCATGCCGTCCGGTCCGAACGCGATGCGTCCGCCGTTGTGGTTCCCGGCCCGGGGGATGCCGACGAGGACCTCCTCGACGCCGCCGAGCGCGTACGACCCTGCCGCTCCCGTGAGCGGGAACCGCACGATCCGGTTGTCGGACGACGTCGTCAGGTAGGCGTAGAGCCAGGTTCCCGCGGTCTCCTCTCCCGTCGGCGTGAGGACGGCGAGTCCGAGCAGCCCGCCCTCGCCGCCCGCGGCCACCCCGGGGACCACGCCGACCTGCCGCACCGCGCCGCCGCTGACGACCTCGAGGACGTCGCCCGCGTCGCGCTGGCTCACCAGCGTGCTGCCCGAGGCGAGTCGGACCATCGACCAGGGCGCGTCGAGGCCGCCGACGACCGTGGTGGCCTCACCGGTCGGGGCGACCGGCCCGGTGGGAACCGCGGATGTGGGCGTCGATGCGGACGCACTCGGCGCGGGGGAGGGTGAAAGGGAGGCCGTACCCGGTGATCGTGGCTCCCCGTCGGTGCAGGCCACGAGCGCCAGGGCGGTGGCGGCGAGCAGGGCGGTGAGCGAGGCGGGCGCACGCAGGCCCCGTCGTCGCGGCGTCTGCGTGGTGGCCATGGTCAGCCCTTCGTCTGGAAGATGCCCTGGGCGGGGTTCGGGGAGGGGACGGCGGTCGTGTCCGTGACGACCTGTGCCCCCGCGATGAAGGCGCGCAGCTCGGCGCCAGCCACCGCCTTGGCGGGGTGGGGTCCGGCCGCGAGGAGCCTCGGCAGGAAGTCGAGTGGGAGCGCGGTGTTCGATCCGACGAGGACGACGTTCCCGAAGCGGCGGCCTTTGAGGATCTGCGTCTCCGCGAGGGCGGCGACGTGTGACACGGAGTCGGCGAGCGTCGCGGCCTGTCCGCGGGCGAAGGCGAGTCCGCGGCCGTCGGCGACGTTCACGACGATGACGCCGGTCGGCGACAGCAGCTCGACCGCCGAGGCGTAGAACTCCGTGCTCGTGACGTGGGCCGGCGTGTTGGCGCCGCTGAAGATGTCGACGACGACGAGGTCGACGGTGCCCCGGAGCCCCGGCGGCAGCTTCGCGACGATCTCGCGGGCGTCGCCGTAGCGGACGCGGATCTGGGCGCGCTTCGACCAGGGGAGGTGCTCGCGCACGAGATCGATGAGTTCGCGCTCGAGCTCGACGACCTGCTGCCGCGAGCCCGGCCTCGTCGCCTCGACGTAGCGGGGGAGGGTGAGCGCGCCGGCGCCGAGGTGCACCGCCGTGATCGGCTGACCGGGATCGGCGATCTCGTCGATGATGTGGCCGATGCGCTGGATGTACTCGAAGAAGAGCTCCTCGGGCTGATCGAGGTTGACGTGCGACTGCGGCGTGCCGTCGACCACCAGCTGATAGGTGCCCGGCACGAAGCGGTCGGCCTCGATCCTGGCCAGGTATCCGCTGACGCCGAGTCGTACCTGTGCCTCGTCCATACCCCCACCCTAGACTTTCCCGCAGGAGTGGGAGGCGGAGCGGAAGGGGTGCGGCCGTGGCGCAGGTGGACCTCAACAGCGACCTCGGCGAGGTCTGGCGCGGCGTGCCGACCGCCGATGACGACGCCATGTTCGCCCTCATCACGAGCGCGAACGTCGCCTGCGGCTTCCACGCCGGGGACGACGCGTCCATGCGCGACGCCGTCCGCCGCTCGACGGCCCACGGGGTGTCGTTGGGAGCCCACCCCTCCTACCGGGACGAGGCGGGCTTCGGGCGCCGCGACCAGGACCTACCCGCCGAGGTGCTCGAAGCGGAGGTCCTGGAGCAGCTCCGCGCCCTGCAGCGAGCGGTCGACGAGGTCGGCGAAGCCGACGGGACCGCCGTGGGGCTCGCCTACGTGAAGCCGCACGGCGCCCTCTACAACCGGATCGCGCACGACCGGGTCCAGGCGCGGGCGGTCGTCCGGGCGGTGGTCACGGCCTCCGAGGAGCTCGGGCGACCACTTCCCGTGCTCGGGATGCCCGGCTCCGTGATCGAACGCGAGACCCTCGTCGCCGGGCTCCGCTTCGTCGCTGAAGCCTTCGTCGACCGCGGCTACCGCTCCGACGGTTCGCTCGTCCCGCGTGATACCCCCGGGGCACTGGTCACCGATGAGACCGCCGCCGCCCGCCGCGCCGTCTCCCTCGTCCTCGACCGACGCATCACCAGTGTCGACGGTGCCGACGTCGAACTCGACGCGGTCTCGCTCTGCGTGCACGGCGACACCCCGGGAGCCGTGTCGCTCGCCACGGCGGTCAGGACCGCCCTGCTGGACGCCGGCGTCGCACTGGTCGCGCCGTGGTGAACACGGACACCTCATCGGGACCCGTGCTCCGAGCGATGGGGGAGGAGGCCGTACTCCTCGAACTCGGATCGCTCGAGGACGTGCTGCTCGTGCACCGGGCGCTCGCCGCGTCGCGCCCGGCGGGGCTGGTCGACCTCGTCCCGGCCGCCCGGACCGTGCTCGCCGTGACGGACGCGCGGGGTCCGGCGCTCGCCGCGGTGGGTACCTGGTTGCTCGCGACCGCTGAACGGGCGCTCGCACCCGGCGCGGGAGGCTCGACGGTCGCTGTCGAGGAGGAGCTGGCGCGGCCGGACGTCGTCATCCACGTCCGCTACGACGGACCGGACCTCCGCGAGACCGCGGAGCTGCTCGGCATGGAGGCAGCGGATCTCATCGCCTGGCACACCGCTCGCGCATGGACCGTCGCCTTCAGCGGCTTCGCGCCGGGATTCGCCTACCTCGTCCCGGAACGGGAGGACGAGACGATCGGCCGGCCACTCGAGATCCCGCGATTGAGCGTGCCGCGGACGACCGTCCCCGCGGGTTCGGTGGCGCTCGCCGGGACGTTCAGCGGCGTCTATCCGCGAGCCTCCCCGGGCGGGTGGCGCATCATCGGGACGACCGACGCCGTCCTGTGGGACGATGCAGCGGACCCGCCCGCCCTCCTCGTCCCCGGCGGCCGGGTGCGCTTCGTGCAGGTCGTCGCATGATGGGCGGGACGCTGCTCGTAGAGGCGGCGGGACCGGCGACCACCGTGCAGGACCTGGGTCGACCTGGGGCTGCGGCCCTCGGGGTCAGCCCGTCCGGCGCGCTCGACCGCGGCGCCCTGCGCCTCGCCAACCGTCTCGTCGGCAACCCGGAGGGCCGTGCGGCGCTCGAGGTCGTCCTGGGCCCGTTCGTGGCCGTCGCCGAGGTCGACCTCTGGATCGCCGTGACCGGTGCGTGGGGTCCGATCACCGTCGACGGCAGGCCGTCCGACGGGCACCGCGCCGTCCGCGTCCAGGCCGGCTCCCGGCTCGAACTCGGCGCGGCGACCCACGGGCTCCGGTACGTCCTCGCCGTCCGCGGCGGCTTGGACGGCCCGCAGCTCCTCGGCTCGCGGTCGACGGACACCCTGGCCGGCCTCGGCCCGGCACCGGTCGTCGCCGGCGATCGACTCCCCGTCCTCCCCACCCCGCGCCGCCGCGTCCCTCCGCTCGACATCGCCCCGTGGACGCGGCCCGACGCCGGGGAGCGTCTCGTGCGGATCTCGCCGGGGCCCCGCTGGGACTGGTTCGACGACGCCTCCCTGCGGTGCCTGGTCGAGCAGCCGTGGACCATGACGGCCGACGCCGATCGCATCGGGATGCGCCTCGACGGGCCGCCGCTCGAGCGACTCGATCCCGGTCGTGAGCTGCCGAGCGAGGGCATGGTCGCCGGGGCGGTCCAGGTGCCGCCGAGCGGTCTGCCGACGATCCTGTCGGCCGACCACCCGGTCACCGGCGGGTATCCGGTCGTCGCGGTCGTGCGTGCCGCGGACCGAGACCTCCTGGCGCAACTCCGGCCCGGTCAGCGTCTGCGGTTCAGCACGGGTTGACGGGAACACCGAGGGCGACGCGGCGGTTATACCGGAAAGTCGAAAACTCGTCAAGGAAACAGTAGACACGCCGAAGATTCCGGCATATAGTTGTTCTTTGCGCTCCCAGAATCTCTATGCCTTCATATTGCGGTCGGCTGGTGTGCGGGTCCAACCCGCCACATGTTCTCTTTCTGGTGAGTAACTCCACTGACGACCAGTAACTCGGCCCCCAACAGGCCTCCGGAGGTTATCCCCTTGGCTGCTGCGCGCAACGCAACCACCAACTCACCCAAGAACGGCCGCGGAGCATCCCGCCTCTCGTTCGCGAAGATCACCGACACGCTCACGGTTCCAGACCTCCTGGCTCTGCAGACCGAGAGCTTCGACTGGCTGGTCGGCAACGACGTGTGGAAGGCACGCGTCGCAGAAGCCACCCAGGCCGGCCGACAGGACCTGCCCACGAAGAGCGGCCTCGACGAGATCTTCGAGGAGATCTCGCCCATCGAGGACCTCGGCGAGACGATGCAGCTCTCCTTCGCCAACCCGTACCTCGAGCCCGAGAAGTACTCCATCGACGAGTGCAAGGAGCGCGGCAAGACGTACGCGGCCCCGCTCTACGTCGAGGCCGAGTTCATGAACCACCTCACCGGTGAGATCAAGACGCAGACGGTCTTCATGGGCGACTTCCCGCTCATGACCGAGCGCGGTACCTTCATCATCAACGGCACCGAGCGTGTCGTCGTCTCGCAGCTCGTCCGCAGCCCGGGCGTGTACTTCGAGTCGGCTCAGGAGAAGACCTCCGACAAGGACATCTTCTCCGCTCGCGTCATCCCGAGCCGTGGTGCCTGGCTCGAGTTCGAGATCGACAAGCGCGACCAGGTCGGCGTCCGCATCGACCGCAAGCGCAAGCAGTCCGTCACCGTGTTCCTCAAGGCGCTCGGCATGACGAGCGAGGAGATCCTCGAGGAGTTCAAGGGCTACGAGTCGATCGAGCTCACCCTCGAGAAGGACACGATCCTCACCAAGGAGGACGCGCTCCGCGACATCTACCGCAAGCTCCGTCCGGGCGAGCAGGTCGCAGCCGAGGCCGCGCGTGCGCTCCTCGACAACTTCTACTTCAACTCGAAGCGCTACGACCTCGCGAAGGTCGGCCGGTACAAGATCAACAACAAGCTCGGTCTCGACAAGCCGCTCAGCGACTCCGTCCTGACGACCGACGACATCGTCGCCACGATCAAGTACCTCGTCGCCCTGCACCGCGGAACGGCCACCCTCCCGGGTGTCCGCAACGGCAAGCCCGTCGACCTCCGTCTCGACACGGACGACATCGACAACTTCGGCAACCGTCGCATCCGCGCCGTCGGCGAGCTCATCCAGAACCAGGTCCGCACCGGTCTGTCCCGCATGGAGCGCGTCGTCCGCGAGCGCATGACCACGCAGGACATCGAGGCCATCACGCCGCAGACCCTGATCAACGTGCGCCCCGTCGTCGCCGCGATCAAGGAGTTCTTCGGGACCTCGCAGCTGTCGCAGTTCATGGACCAGAACAACCCGCTCGCGGGTCTGACCCACAAGCGTCGCCTCTCGGCGCTCGGCCCCGGTGGTCTGTCGCGTGAGCGTGCAGGCGTCGAGGTGCGAGACGTCCACCCGTCGCACTACGGCCGCATGTGCCCGATCGAGACCCCGGAAGGCCCGAACATCGGGCTCATCGGTTCGCTCGCATCGTTCGCGCGGATCAACTCGTTCGGTTTCATCGAGACCCCGTACCGTCGCGTCGTCGACGGCCGGGTCACCGAGGACATCGACTACCTGACCGCGATGGAAGAGGACAACTACATCGTCGCGCAGGCCAACGCTCCGCTGAAGAGCGACGGCCACTTCCAGGAGGACCGCGTCCTCGCCCGGAAGAAGGGCGGCGAGGTCGACCTCATCCCGTCCGAGGAGATCGGCTACATGGACGTCTCCCCGCGCCAGATGGTGTCGGTCGCGACCTCCCTCATCCCGTTCCTCGAGCACGACGACGCGAACCGCGCACTCATGGGTGCCAACATGCAGCGTCAGGCCGTCCCGCTCCTCATGTCGGACTCGCCGCTCGTCGGTACCGGTATGGAGGGCTACGCAGCCATCGACGCGGGTGACGTCGTCACCGCCGACAAGGCCGGCGTCGTCCAGGAGGTGTCGGCCGAGTCCGTCACCATCCAGCTCGACGAGGGTGGCACGCAGACCTACTACCTGCGCAAGTTCGACCGCTCCAACCAGGGCACGAGCTACAACAACCGCGTCATCGTCTCCGAGGGTGCACGCATCGAGGCCGGCGAGGTCATCGCCGACGGCCCCGCCACGGAGAACGGCGAGCTCGCGCTCGGCAAGAACCTCCTCGTCGCCTTCATGACGTGGGAGGGTCACAACTTCGAGGACGCGATCATCCTCAGCCAGAACCTGGTGAAGGACGACGTCCTCTCCTCGATCCACATCGAGGAGTACGAGGTCGACGCCCGCGACACCAAGCTCGGCAAGGAGGAGATCACCCGTGATCTCCCGAACGTCAGCCCGGAGCTGCTGAAGGACCTCGACGAGCGCGGCATCATCCGCATCGGTGCCGAGGTCCGCCCCGGCGACATCCTCGTCGGCAAGGTCACGCCGAAGGGTGAGACCGAGCTCTCCGCCGAGGAGCGCCTGCTCCGCGCCATCTTCAACGAGAAGAGCCGCGAAGTCCGCGACACCTCGCTGAAGGTCCCTCACGGTGAAGCCGGCACGATCATCGCCGTCAAGGTGTTCGACGCACAGGACGGCGACGACGAGCTCGGCTCGGGCGTCAACCAGCGTGTGGTCGTCTACATCGCCCAGAAGCGCAAGATCACCGAGGGCGACAAGCTCGCCGGCCGTCACGGCAACAAGGGTGTCATCGCGAAGATCCTGCCCGTCGAGGACATGCCGTTCCTCGAGGACGGCACGCCGGTCGACGTCATCCTCAACCCGCTCGGCATCCCCGGTCGAATGAACTTCGGTCAGGTCCTCGAGATCCACCTGGGGTGGATCGCGAAGCAGGGCTGGAACGTCGAGGGCAAGCCCAGCTGGGCCAAGAAGCTCCCGGCTGCCGCGCACTCGGCCGAGCCGAACACCAAGGTCGCGACCCCGGTGTTCGACGGCGCCTCCGAGGAGGAGATCGCCGGTCTGCTCGACTCGACCAACGTCACCCGCGACGGCGACCGCCTCATCGGTTCCTCCGGAAAGGCCCGTCTGTTCGACGGCCGCTCCGGCGAACCGTTCCCGGCACCGGTCTCGGTCGGCTACATGTACATCCTCAAGCTGCACCACCTCGTGGACGACAAGATCCACGCGCGTTCGACGGGTCCGTACTCGATGATCACGCAGCAGCCGCTCGGTGGTAAGGCTCAGTTCGGTGGACAGCGCTTCGGTGAGATGGAGGTCTGGGCCCTCGAGGCCTATGGAGCCGCGTACGCGCTCCAGGAGCTCCTGACCATCAAGTCCGACGACATCCTCGGCCGCGTCAAGGTGTACGAGGCCATCGTCAAGGGCGAGAACATCCAGGAGCCGGGTATCCCCGAGAGCTTCAAGGTGCTCATCAAGGAGATGCAGTCGCTGTGCTTGAACGTCGAGGTCCTCTCGGCCGACGGCACCGCGGTGAGCCTGCGCGACACCGACGACGACGCGTTCCGCGCCGCCGAGGAGCTCGGGATCAACATTTCCTCCAGGTTCGAGTCGTCGTCCATCGACGAGATCTAAGCCTGACCACTGTAGAGACTGACGAAACCTTTCATAGGAGATACATTGCTCGACGTCACAACTTTTGACGAGCTTCGCATTGGTCTGGCCACCGCAGACGACATCCGTGCCTGGTCGCACGGAGAGGTCAAGAAGCCCGAGACCATCAACTACCGCACCCTCAAGCCCGAGAAGGACGGTCTGTTCGGTGAGCAGATCTTCGGTCCTTCCCGCGACTGGGAGTGCGCCTGCGGCAAGTACAAGCGGGTCCGCTTCAAGGGCATCGTGTGCGAGCGCTGCGGTGTCGAGGTCACGAAGTCGTCGGTGCGCCGTGAGCGCATGGGCCACATCGAACTCGCCGCCCCGGTCACGCACATCTGGTACTTCAAGGGTGTCCCCTCGCGCCTCGGCTACCTGCTGGACATGGCGCCCAAGGACCTCGAGAAGGTCATCTACTTCGCGGCCTACATGGTCATCGATGTGGACGAGGACGCACGTCACCAGGACATGCCCGGCCTTGAGAACGAGCTCCGTCTCGAGATCAAGACCCTCGGCGACCAGCGCGACTCGCGCATCGCAGACCGCCTGAAGAAGCTCGAGGACGACCTCGTCGCCCTCGAGGAGGAAGGCGCCAAGAGCGAGCAGAAGCGCCGCACCAAGGACGCCGCCGAGAAGGAGATGAGCCAGACCCGCAAGTCCTACGACGAGCAGATCGCTCACCTCGAGCGCGTCTGGGAGGACTTCCGCAACCTCAAGGTCGGCGACCTCAAGCCCGAGGACTCCGTGTTCCACGAGCTTCAGGACCGCTTCGGCCTGTACTTCGAGGCCTACATGGGTGCCGAGGCGGTCAAGAAGCGCCTGCTGTCCTTCGACCTCGCGGCCAAGTCCGAGCTGCTCCACCACCAGATCGCGGAGGGCAAGGGTCAGAAGAAGATCCGCGCCATCAAGCGTCTGCGCGTGGTCAACTCGTTCCTCATCACCGGCAACTCGCCGGCGGCGATGGTCCTCGACGTGGTCCCGGTCATCCCGCCGGAGCTCCGCCCGATGGTGCAGCTCGACGGTGGCCGCTTCGCGACCTCCGACCTCAACGACCTCTACCGTCGTGTGATCAACCGCAACAACCGTCTGCGTCGTCTGCTCGACCTCGGGGCTCCCGAGATCATCGTCAACAACGAGAAGCGGATGCTGCAGGAGGCCGTCGACGCACTGTTCGACAACGGTCGTCGTGGTCGCCCCGTCACCGGTACCGGCAACCGTGCCCTGAAGTCCCTCAGCGACATGCTGAAGGGCAAGCAGGGTCGATTCCGCCAGAACCTGCTCGGCAAGCGCGTCGACTACTCGGGCCGTTCGGTCATCATCGTCGGCCCGCAGCTGAAGCTGCACCAGTGTGGTCTGCCCAAGCAGATGGCGCTGGAGCTCTTCAAGCCGTTCGTCATCAAGCGCCTGATCGACCTGAGCCACGCTCAGAACATCAAGGCCGCGAAGCGCATGGTCGAGCGCAGCCGTCCCGAGGTCTGGGACGTGCTGGAGGAGATCATCCGCGAGCGTCCCGTGCTGCTGAACCGTGCGCCAACGCTGCACCGTCTCGGCATCCAGGCGTTCGAGCCTCAGCTCGTCGAGGGCAAGGCCATCCAGCTGCACCCGCTCGTCTGCGCCGCGTTCAACGCGGACTTCGACGGCGACCAGATGGCTGTCCACCTCCCGCTCTCCGTCGAGGCCCAGGCCGAGGCGCGCATCCTGATGCTCGCGTCGAACAACATCCTGAAGCCGTCCGACGGCCGTCCGGTCACCCTGCCCACGCAGGACATGATCATCGGTCTCCACCACCTGACCACCCTCAAGGAGGGTGTCGAGGGTGAGGGCCGTGCCTTCTCGTCCGTCGCCGAGGCCATCCTCGCGAAGGACCAGGGCTCGCTCGACCTCAACGCCAAGGTGCGCATCCGTCTGACCGACGTGACGTTCGCCGAGGGCACGGGTCCTGAGGGCTACGAGGGCTCGGGTGTCGCACTCGTCGAGACGACCCTCGGTCGCGCACTCTTCAACGAGGCGCTGCCGGCGGACTACCCCTACGTGGAAGACGTGGCGGACAAGGGCAAGCTGTCCTCGATCGTCAACGACCTCGCGGAGCGGTACCCGAAGACGGTCGTCGCCGCCACGCTCGACAACATCAAGGACGCCGGTTTCCACTGGGCGACGCGTTCCGGTGTGACCGTTGCGCTCAGCGACGTCCTGACCCCGCCGAACAAGCGCGAGATCGTGCAGGGCTACGAGAAGCAGGCCGCCAAGGTCCAGAGCCAGTTCGACAAGGGTCTGACCACGGATGCCGAGCGTCGTCAGGAGCTCATCAAGATCTGGACGGAGGCCACCGAGAAGGTCGCCGAGGCCATGCGCGCGAACTTCCCGGCGGACAACACCATCAACCGCATGGTGTCGTCGGGTGCTCGTGGTAACTGGCTGCAGATCCGCAACATCGCGGGTATGCGAGGCCTGGTGAACAACCCGAAGGGTGAGATCATCCCTCGCCCGATCATCTCCTCCTACCGTGAGGGCCTGTCGGTCGCGGAGTACTTCATCGCGACCCACGGTGCTCGTAAGGGTCTGGCCGACACGGCGCTCCGTACCGCCGACTCGGGATACCTCACGCGTCGTCTCGTCGACGTCTCGCAGGATGTCATCATCCGCGAAGACGACTGCGGCACGACCAAGGGTCTCGAGCTCGCGATCGCGAACGTCGACAGCTCCGGTGAGCTCGTGCGCGACCCGAACGTGGAGAACTCCGTGTTCGCCCGTTCGCTGGCCGCTGCTGCGGTCAACCCGAAGGGTGAGGTCGTCGCCGAGGCCGGCGAGGACGTCGGTGACGTGCTCATCGACAAGCTCGTCTCCGCGGGTGTCGAGAACATCAAGGTGCGCTCGGTCCTGACCTGCGAGTCGACCGTCGGTGTGTGTGCAGCCTGCTACGGCCGCTCGCTCGCCACGGGCAAGCTCGTCGACATCGGCGAGGCCGTCGGCATCATCGCGGCCCAGTCGATCGGTGAGCCCGGTACCCAGCTGACGATGCGTACCTTCCACACGGGTGGTTCGGCATCGGCGGACGACATCACGCAGGGTCTGCCCCGCGTGCAGGAGCTGTTCGAGGCTCGTACCCCCAAGGGTGCGACCCCGATCGCCGAGGCCGCCGGTCGCATCACGATCGACGAGAACGACAAGGCTCGTAAGGTCATCCTGACGCCCGACAACGGCGACGAGCCGGTCGTCTACCCGGTGCTGAAGCGTGCGGTCCTCCTCGTCGAGGACGGACAGCACGTCGAGCTCGGTCAGAAGATCCACGTCGGTGCGGTCGACCCCAAGGAGGTTCTGCGCGTGCAGGGCGTCCGCGAGGTCCAGAAGCACCTCGTCGGTGGCGTCCAGGGCGTGTACCGCTCGCAGGGTGTCCCGATCCACGACAAGCACATCGAGGTCATCGTGCGCCAGATGCTGCGGAAGGTGACCGTGGTCGACCACGGCGACACCGACCTGCTGCCCGGCGAGCTCGTCGACCGCCTGCGTTACGCCGAGCTCAACCGCTCGGCCGTGTCGGAGGGTCGTCGCACCGCATCGGCTCGCCAGGAGGTCATGGGTATCACCAAGGCGTCCCTCGCGACCGAGTCGTGGCTGTCGGCCGCTTCCTTCCAGGAGACCACGCGTGTCCTCACGCAGGCCGCCATGGAAGGCAAGAGCGACCCGCTGGTCGGCCTCAAGGAGAACGTCATCATCGGTAAGCTCATCCCGGCCGGTACCGGCCTGGCGCGCTACCGCAACGTGACGGTCGAGGCCACCGAGGAGGCGAAGGCGGAGCGTTACCCGAACCGCATCTTCGGTGAGGACGGCGCGTTCAACGAGTCCGACCTGAGCTTCGTCGACTTCGACAGCTTCAGCTCCGACGACTTCACCCCCGGTAACTACAACTAGGGCTGAACGACTCACCCGGAGGGCCCGTCCCGATCGTTTCTCGATCGGGACGGGCCCTCCGTCGTTCGTTCGCCCATTCCTGGGCGAGCGAACGACGATTCGCCCAGGAATGGGCGAGTGAATCGAGTACCGGTGAGTTGTGTGGCGGGTCTCCGCACGACATGCTGGTCCGATGAGTGATCAGCCCGAGCAGCCCACCGGCCAGTTCCAGCCGCTGGAGCCGGACGCGACTCCGGCGCAGCCAGACGTCCGCTACGGTGCTCCGGCACCCAAGCGGAAGCGCAATCCCGTCGTCATCGGTCTGAGCGTGCTCGCCGGTGTGCTGGCGATCGCGCTCGTCGTGGTCATCGGGCTCCTGGTCGTCGGCCCGGGCGGTACCCCTGCCGCCGACTCGACCCGTACACCGAGTGCGACGGCGACCGCCGGCTCCTCTCCTGCTCCGACCGCGACCGACGCCGCGGAGACGCCCGCTGCGCCGGTGCGTCCGACCGAATGCACCCAGCTCTTCCCCGCCGGCTACATCGAGTCGCTGACGGCGGACGGCTTCCTCGAGTTGAATCCCGCCTGGTCGCAGCCGCTGTTGTCCGAGAGTTTCGGGTCGAACGACGAGGCCTTGGTGGCCTTGCTCACCCCGACGGACCGACTCACGTGTGACCTCACGAAGGCGAGCGGTGCCGGTGAGGTCTTCATTCTCACGAACGTGGCCCAGGTGGAGGGGGACGTCCAAGCGGCGGCGGAGGCCAGGATGTCCGAAGCCGGGTTCACCTGTTCCGAGGAGACCGGCGGGACGATGTGCTTCACGGAACGCGCGGACCCCTCAGGGAACACCGTCGGTGAGCGCCATTTCCTGCGTGACGGCACCTGGGTGGCCACCCGCTGGGCGAATGTCGCCATCACGGGGTGGACGCAGACCATCGTCTCGACGCTGTTCCCCGCCTGACAGGTCCTCCCGGTCGCAACTCAGGACGCGCGCGGTGTGTCCCGCCCACGAGGCGGTGAGTCGGGTCGGCGCGCCGGCGCCGCCCTGAGTTGTGAACCGGGCGGGACCAGCTAGGCGATGCTCCAGTAGTACACGGAGGCGCCGGGGTGGATGACGGTGATCGCCTCGTCCACGGTGCGGTAGTCGGTGTCGTCGGTGTGCCCGGCGTAGTACACCTGGGTGCCGGCGTCGGTGGTCTCGACCTTCGACACGATGCCCGTGTGGTCGCGGTCCCCGCTGTTGTCCCAGTCGAACTGCACGATGTCACCGACCTTGACCTGGTCGCGCTGCGTGTCGTCGAGAGCGGTGGCGAGCTCGGGGTGCTCCTCGACGTAGTTCATGAAGAACGTCGAGCTGACCCAGGCCTTCGAGAAGTCGAAGTCGTCACCGGTCCCCTCGGCCCACCAGTCCTCGTCCATCGTCCACCCGCGTTCCAGCAGACTCTGGCTGGCGAAGTTCGCGCAGTCGGTGTCGACCAGGGAGCCGTATTCAGCCAGGTTGTAGTCGTTCCAGTGCGTGAACACGTAGGCCATCTGCGCGTCGACGGGGCTCGTGATGTCGTAGCTGTAGCTCAGCGCGTCACCGTCGACACGGAGCTCGTCCGCGTAGACGGCGATGCCGACGTCGGCGGGGGAGAAGCCGGTGGCTGCCGGCACGGCGACGGTCACCTCGGTGCTCGTCGCCGACAGGATCCGGGCTTCCTCCTCGCCGAACACGACGCGGGTCACGCCGTCCACGTCGACACCGCTCACGGTGAGGGTGCTGCCACCCGCGACGGAACCGGTCGTGGCGGAGATCGAGGTGACCGCCGTGGCGTTGACCGTGGAGGCCGGGACCGTCGACGTCGTCCCGTCCAGAGCCTGCGCGGCCGGTTCGGACCCGGTCGCGTCGGAGTGCTGCAGCGCGATCGGGGTGATCACCGCGGTGGCGAGGAGGAGGGCGGCTCCGGCAGCGGCGCCGGCGACCACGCGTCGCCCGCGCAGGGGGAGGGCGCGGTAGCGCGCGGAGAGCCGGCCGAACGGGGAACGGGCGTCGGCGTGACGGGCCTGGGGGAGGTGCTCGGGCATGGGGCCTTTCCTGAGGATGCGCCGTGGGGGATCGGCGTCGCGGGATCGGCTGTGATCCGACAGATGTCTGTTAGAGCCCCTACTCAACCGTGCGGAGCTGAGGGGACCGTTTCCTCCGGATATGAATCGGACCTGAATCGGGTCGACGGGAGTGAGCGAGTCCCGGCGAGGTTGCCGGGCATCCGCGTCCCGGCTTGCTACCGTGGCGAGCGGAGCGCCGTGAGGGCGCTCCTGAACTGGCTTCCGCCGAAGGAGTACGCGATGAGCACCCAGAACCCCGAGCCCGGATCGCCCACCGACCCGAGCACTCCGGCGGCTGCCCAGACCGCGTCTGGCTCCGCGCGTCCCACGACCGCGGCCGAACAGCCCGCGGCCGAGCGGCCCGTGGCCGAGCGGGACATCCTCTCCGAGGACACCGTGCAGCAGGACACCATCACCACGGCGGACGGCGTCGGGGCGGACCCGGTCGTCGACGACCGCCGGGTCGCAGACCGCGCCGACACGGCCTCGGACGCCGGGGTGCGCGAGACGCGTCCCTACCAGCCGCACACGCCGCAGCGTGCGTACTCGAACATCGACTTCGACGACGACGACACCGCCGGTACCCCGACCTCGACCACCCGGCAGGCCGACACCGGTGCCCACCCGTACCCCGCGGCAGCCTACGAGCCGGTCGCCCGCTCCGGCGCGACCGCGACTGCCACCGCCGCGGAGACCGAGCAGCAGCAGGCCTTCCCGCTGTACGTCCAGGCACCGTCCGAGCCGGAGGTCCGCGGCAACCGCGGCTTCGGCATCCTCATCGGTCTCCTCGGTACCATCATCTTCGCCGGCCTCTACGCGGCCGCTGTCGCGGGCCTTCAGCTGGTGCTGGAAGGCGACGGCACGTTCGTCGAGAACCTCATCCAGATCGCCACCAGCTGGCCGTTCCTCATGGCCGCCGCAGGCTTCTTCCTGGCCTGGGTCGTCACCGCGACCATCGTGAACCGTTCCGGCTGGGTGCACTGGGTGCTCGGCGGCTTCATCATCGGCCTGGTCGTCTTCCTCGCGTGGGTCGGCGGGTTCCTGATCCAGGAGCGCGCGTGGACGCTCAGCATCGACGAGATCCTCGCCGAGGTCACCGGTGTCGCCTTCACCTTCGGGCCGGTCCTCGCCTTCGTCGTCGCCCGTGAGATCCCCGTCTGGCTCGGTGGTTGGATCGCGGCACGCGGACGCAAGGTGCGCGAGGCGAACATCGAGGCCCGCGCCGAGTACGAGCGCGTCCTCGAAGCCGGACCGACGACCGCCCGCTGAGCATGACCGGTGACGCGGACGGAGCACGTGGCCCCTGGTGGGTCGCCCCGTTCGCAGCGGTCACCTACGTGGCGCTCGTCGTCTGCGCCTTCGGGTTCATCAGCCTGCTGGCGGACCTCGACGTCGTGACCGACCGGGACGCCGGCCCGCTGACCGGTCCGCTCATGGTCGTGGTCGCCACGGCCGTGGTCCTCTGGGCGATCATCCGTGAGACGCGCCGCACACCGCTGCGCGTCTCGGTCGGCTCCGCGGTCCTCGCGGGGCTCCTCGCCTGGCTCGCCTACGGCGTGAGCGGCGGCGTGTTCGACGCGATCGCCAGCCGGGACGGAGCGGACGCCGCCGCCTTCGCGGTGACGACGCTGACCGGACCGTTCTCGGTCACCGTGGGTGTGCTCGCGCTCGTCATCGTCCTCGCGGCCGCCGCTGTCGCGACGTCGTCGACCGGGCGGCGCCCGACCCCGCGCTGGCCCTGGGAGCACGACGCGCGGTGAGCCGATGCGACGTCCACCCGGGGCCGCTCGCGAGGTGCACCGCCCGTCCCTCCCCACGAGGGCGACGGCGTAGGCGATAATCGATCCGTTGCCGTCGTCGGCCGACGGCGCTTGGGGAGGAACCACCGATGAGATCACCCGACCTGACCGACACCGGTCTGGATCTCGACCTCGCGGGGACCGCCGACGACGTCGTCGCCCTCGTCCAACGTGCGGTCGCCGCCTCCGGTGAGGATGCTCAGCAGACCAGGCACTACGTCGCGATCGACGGTGGGACGAGCGCGGACATCCGGTTGCGGGTCGTCTCGGTCGACGACCCCGCGCCACTGCTCGCGTTCGCGATCACGACCGCCCCGTCCGCACGCGGTACGGCGGCGGCGACCTTCATCATGCAGCACGGCGTCCAGAAGCGCCGGCGTCAGCGCTCGTTGCTCGGACAGGAGCCGTTCCTGAGCTTCCTGCGCGCGCTCGCCGAGCTGGTCTCGGAGTCCGATCCCGGCGCGTCCGCCACCCTGCGCGTGCACGGCACGCGCACCGAGCTCGCTCCGCGTCCGGCGGAAGCACCGACCAGCGCCGACGCTGGGCCTGCGGCGACACTCGCGAACATGCCCGTCATGGGCGGAGCGGTCTCCGCGGGCTGGTCTCAGACGGTGACCGACGCGTCGACCCCGTCCCCGGCGACGGCTCCCGACGTCGCGATCCCGAGGGATGCCGATCCGGCGACGGCCTCCGACACACCGGCAGCCGAGCCTCCGGCCCCCGAACCCGCCGTTCCCGAGGCACCGGTGATCGGGGTCCCGACTCGCGCTACAGGTGATCCCGAACCACAGTCGACCCCGTCGAGTTCCGCGCCCGTGCCGTCGCCGGTCGTCGTCGAGCCACCGACTCCTGCAGCACCGCTCCGTGAGCCGCAGGCAGCGCCCGCCCAGACGCGCGCTCCGGCCGCGTCGACGTCCTCCGTCCCGCCCGAGCTGCAGATCACCGTTCCCCCGGGTCTGATCGCCGGCGCTCCGATCGCCCCGGAAGCGCCCGACGCGCCCGCCGGTGCCTCAACGCGCGCCACCGAGCAGGCGCCGGTCCATGCCGACCTCGGCGCGACGGTCGTCTCCGCATCGCTGCGAGCGGGGGACTTCGCGCTCGAGCTGCCCGACGGCGAGCGCATCCCGCTCCGCGGGCCGATCCTGCTCGGACGCAACCCTGCGGCGCGGCCGGAACAGCCCGACGCCGAGCTGCGCTCGCTCGTCGACCCGCGCATGTCCGTCTCGAAGACGCACACGGTCGTCGTACCCGGACGACGGTCGCTCCGCGTGACGGACCTGCACTCCACGAACGGCACGACGATCACGGACGCGTCCGGCGCGGTCACCGTCTGCCAGCCGGGCGAGGCCTACGTCGCGGAAGCCGGGTCGACCATCGGGATCGGCGAGTTCCCGATCCGCGTCGTCGTCGGTTGACGGGCCTCCGGGGCATGGGGAGTGCTCCCCATCGTCGTCACCCGCGCTCTCGGTTACGCTGAACGACGTACCCGCTGAGGAGCCATCGGCGGGCGGCGCAGGTCCACTGCGCCGGTGTCACGAAGGGGAATGATGAGCGAGCAACCACTCGTCGTCGACGGGGACCAGATCCTGGCCGTCGCCGCACCACTGACACCCAGCGGGTCCGGCCTGCCTCAGAACGTCCCGCTCGACTTCTCCGGCAGCTGCAGCAGCACGGTGACCGCCGCGGCGGAGAGCTTCGCGATGTACATCTCCGTGCACGTGGCCCTCGCCGGCGGAGCGATGGTCGAGGCCGGTCGCGCGGCGAGCGACATCGTGACCGCCTGGGAGCAGACCGACGCACAGCTGAACCCGGGAGGAGAGGGCTGATGGCCAACTGGACTGCCGACGATCCGGGGCGGATCGACTCTGGCGCGCTCGGCACCACTGCGACGACCATCCAGACGACCGAGACGAGTCTGACCGAGGCACGCACGGTCGCGGTCACCGCTCAGGGTGGCATCTCAGACGCCATCTGGAGCGGCGACGCCGCGACCGCCTGGGTGTCCTCCCTCTCGACCCCCATCGGCAAGATCGACGCGATCACCCCGGCGATGGCCGCGGTGCGCGACGCGATCGCCACGTACACGACCACGGTCGACGACATCAAGACCCGTGCGACGAGCTACACCGAGATGATCTTCCAGGCCAACATCTCCGCCAACCAGACCTATCTCGACCCGATGGGTGGGCCGACGCCCGAGCAGCAGATGCAGCGCGACCAGGTCCACCAGGCGGCGGTCGCCGATCGGCAGAGCGCGCAGCGCCTCCTCGACGCCCTGTCGGAAGAGCGCCAGGCCGCCGACGAGGCGCTCGCGTCGGCGCTGTCTTCACCGGGTGGTGACAACTGGGACCGGCAGCAGGCCGCCCTCGCGGCCATCGGTATCACCTCCGCATCCGACCTCACCCCGTCCGCCGTCGCCCGCGGCATGGCGGAGATGGCGGCCGAACTCGGGAACGGCACGTTCGAGACCGATCTCGCGGCACAGCTGCAGTCGCTGTACGCGCTCTACGGCAACGACCCGTCCGTCATGGCGCAGATGAATCTGGCGCTCGGCGGCGAGGACCTCATCTCGCTCATCAGCCGGATCGACGACGCCGGTGCGAACGGATGGATGACCCCGGCAGCGGCGCTGCTCCTTGCACAGTCCGTCCGCGGTGGTCTGTCCGTCGGATCCCAGCGTTGGACCGACGCGGTCGGCCAGAACTTCGCGCAGGAGCTCTACGACGGTTCCGCGTCCGTTCATGGCACGGAGAGCTGGACGAGCCTCGCGTTCCTGTTCGGCGACGAACAGGACAACCCGATCGGAGAGACGACGACGGTCGGTCTCGCGAACATCGCCGACGAGATGGAGCGCGGTCTGCCCGGCGCGCACGAGGGCATGTACGGACCCGCACAGGGCGTCATGGGCCCCGGCGGCTTCCTCAGCCTCGCCGAGGCGGAGCAGGCCGGCTACGACGTCAACCGCCTGGGCGACTGGACCTCGCGGGTCTTCAGCACGCTGGGTGAGTACCCCGAGGCCGCCATGGACTGGCTGACCTCGACGGAGCAGGACCCGTACCGCGACGCGCCGCTGTATCCGGACGAGCCCTATGAGAGCAATGAGCTCGGCGCGAACCGTCTCGAGTACTGGTTCGGTCGCCGGGACTCTGGACTCGACGGATTCGAAGGCGTCCTCGCCCTGTGGGCTGGAGCCGAGTCGATCCCCGGAGGCCCCGCCGACCCTGCTGGTGCGGACCCGGATGCGTACACGCGTGTCGCCACGCTCTCACACGATGTCATCGAGCGCCTCGTCGGCAACCCCCGTGACGCGGAGGTCGGTGAGTACGTGCCCGGGAACGACGCGTTCGACGGCAATTCCATCTCCGACCTCGGTGCGGTCAAGCTCGTCGAAGCGTTGTCCTATCAGTTCCCCGGTCTGATCGAGCGTCCCATCGCGGGCGAGCCCATCGGGATCGAGGGCGAGGACATGCCGAGCACGAACCCCTCCTCGATGTTCGGCATCGACGGACTCGACGAGTTCGACTACGCGAACCTGTCCAAGGAGGCGCTGGCGAAGGTGTTCGGTGTCGCAGGCCAGAACGACGCCGGAGCCGCAGCCCTCGACACCGTCGTCGCCCACTATCAGGAAACGTTGAGCGCGACCGTGCAGACGGGGCTGTCCGACCCGGGTGAGGCGTCGAAGCGCATCATGGCGCTGCAGGGCCTCCTCGACGGGTCGACGGACGGTGTGGCCCTGGATGCAGCGGCGGATCGCGATGCCGCAGTCGAGAGTGCGCTCGGGCTGGTCGAGACGGGCGTCGGCTTCCTCCCCATCCCCGGACTGGACAAGCTCGTCGGCGTGACCGGCGATGCCGTCATCGATCACCTGGTCAGCAGCGGATCAGGGTACGTGACCGGTCAGCTCGTCGGGGCGGCCAAGGACGTCGGGCTGTCGACGTGGGGCGCGGCCGAACAACAACTCCTCAACCAGCAGGGCGAGCTCGAGATCCCGCGAGAGCGCGCGGCGGCGGTCACGCTCGGTCTGTTCCTCTACGACACGTTGCAGCCGGCCGGCATGCCGGATCCCTCCACCATGGATCCTGAGGAGCAGTTCGCTTGGGCCTCGGATCCCGACACCATGGACGCGTTCGACGAGCTGCTGTCTCATCGGGACATCGAAGAACTGCAGGGCGACTACTCGAATGCTTATGCAGCGTTCAACGCACATGGCCAGCGGTAGTCGTCTTGGCGGTGTCGCCCTGCTCGCGGCGCTCCTCATGTCCTTGACCGCCTGTACGCCTCCGCCACAGCAGCCACAGCCGTATCCCGACGTGCGGTGGGACGGTGGAGCCCCGACCGAATTCGCAGACTCGGAATGGGTGATGGCCGTCCGTGCTTCGCTCGAGGCACAGGCGGTCGCCCGGAATCGCAACGACTTCACGATCAAGCAGCTCGTGGACACGACCGGGCCGGATCTTCGTGATCGACTGTCAGCATCAGCGGTCCGTACCGTGAGCGCCGGCGAGGTGACTCGTCTCCTGCCAGGTCCCTGGCCATTCACCCCGGTGGTCGTCGATGCGGACGGATCCGGGAAGGCGGAGGTCACGGGCTGCCTGGCGACAAAGTGGGCGAACGACGCTGGAACACCGCCACCGTCGTTCGGAGCGGTCGGGATCACCTACCGCCTCGAACAAGCAAGTGGATCGATCCGTGTCATGTCGACCGCCGGCGCCGATCTGGACTGCTCGCAGACCGAGTTGCCGGTCGGGGTGTTCGATCCGGCGCCGACGCCGAGCGGCGTCACCTCGATCGACGACATCGTCAGGGCAGAACCGGACGCTCGCTAGGCTGATCGGGGTCGCGCCGAGCGACCCGCACTTCCAAGGGGATCCTGCATGCGCATCAAGCTGACGTTGACCAGGCCGTCGGGCTCGTCCGCCGACATCGTCGTGACGACGGACGCGGCGGCGAGCATCGCGGAGGTCGCGTCGACCATCGCGCGCGTCGACCCGCAGGGGCCCGACTCCGCGAACGCCGACTTCACGCTGCACGCCCGCCTTCCCGGCTCGACCGAGACCCTGCCGCTCCCGCCGGAGGCCCCGATCGGTGAGGCGTGGGTCGGTTCGGGTGCCGTCATCGAGCTCGCCGACGCGGGCGTCTACTACTCCGCGGCGCGCACCGGTCAGGCGCCGGCCGTCGCGGTGGTGCGGGTCCTCTCCGGCGATGACGCCGGCCGTGAGTTCACCCTGCCGGCCGGCAGCTGGACCATCGGTCGCGAGGCGAGCTGCGACATCGTCCTCGACGACCCGCTCGTCTCGAAGCGGCACGCACGCCTCGAGGTCGGCGGCGAGATCGAACTCGTCGACCTCGGCGCGGCCAACGGCATCGTCGTCGACGGCGGCATCGTGCCCCGACTCAAGGTCATCGAACCCGAGCGCGTGCTCATCGGCGACACCGAGGTCGAGATCGGGTTCGCCGGGACCGTCGGCCGTGCGGGCGTCGTCCCGAAGGCCGGGCCCGTGTACTTCAACCGCTCGCCGCGCGTCGAACAGCGCTACGCGGGGGAGACCTTCCCCGCCCCCGAGCCGCCGACCGAGCGCGAGAACCAGCCGTTCCCGCTCCTCGGCATGCTGACGCCGATGCTCCTCGGTGGCGCGATGTACTTCTTCACGAAGAACCCGCTGTCGCTCATCTTCATCGCCATGACGCCGCTCATGCTCATCGGCAACTACTTCACCGGTCGCGGGCGCAACAAGCGCAAGCTCAAGCAGCAGATCAAGATCTTCGACGAGCGGCTCGAGTCCCTCGGCAAGCAGCTCGCGGCCGAGCGGGAGATCGAGCACGACGTCCGCATGCGCGAGGCACCGTCCACCTCGGAGGCGCTCAAGCACGCGCTCACGCGTGGGCCACTGCTGTGGACCAGGCGCCCCGAGCACTGGTCCTTCCTGAACCTCCGGCTCGGCGTCGGCACGATGCCGTCGAGGAACGAGGTCTCGGCGAAGGCCCGCGACAGTTTCCTGCCGGAGTTCCAGGAACGGCTCGAGAAGCTCAAAGACCAGTACGCGACCGTCGCCGACGTCCCCATCATCGACAACCTCTACGACGCGGGCGCGCTCGGCATCGCCGGTTCACCGCAGACCGCCGGGGGAGCGGTGAACGGCATCCTCGTGCAGCTCACCGCCCTCCACTCGCCGGCCGAGGTCGTCGTCTCGGCGATCGTCTCGCCCGCGTGGTCGAACGCCCTCTCCTGGGTCAAGTGGCTCCCGCACGCGTCGTCGCCGAACAGCCCGCTCGACGTCGGCCACCTCGCCGACAGCGTGTCGAGCGGCAACCTGCTCCTGGCAGCGATCGAGGAACTCGTCCAGACCCGCCTGCAGGCGGCCAGGGCCGGCGACGCCCGACGTGGAGCCATCTCCGAGAAGCAGGCCGCCCAGGAGCGCGGCGCGGAGATCGGGACCAAGAGCTCCAACGACACCGGCACGAAGTCCCCGATCCCCGCGATCGTCCTGCTCATCTCCGACGACGTCGGCGTCGACCGCGCACGCCTCGTCCAGCTCGCCGAGATCGCGGCGGACGCGGGTGTCTTCCCGATCTGGATCGCCGACGACGTCGTCTCGCTGCCGGCCGCCTGCCGCACCTTCCTGCAGGTCCCGGAGGCCGGCGCCGGCGTCGACGCACCGGCGACGGTCGGCATGGTCCGCCTCGGCTACTCCGTCGACGACGCCCGCCCGGAGTTCGTCGACCCCGTGACGGCCCTCGACTACGCCAGGCGCATGGCGTCCGTGATCGACGCCGGTGCCCTCGTCGAGGACTCGAGCGACCTCCCGCGGTCGGTGTCGATGGTGACGCTGCTCGGGCCGGAGCTCACGACCTCGAGCGACGCCGTGGTCGACCGCTGGCGGCAGAACTCGTCCATCCACGACCGCACGCCCGGGCTCCCGCCGAAGCCCCGCCGGGCCGGCCAGCTGCGCGCGACCGTCGGATCGGGCGGTGTCGACGCCATGCACCTCGACCTCCGATCCCAGGGCCCGCACGCCCTCGTCGGCGGGACGACGGGTGCCGGTAAGAGCGAGTTCCTACAGGCCTGGGTGCTCGGGATGGCGGCCGAGTACAGCCCCGACCGCGTCTCGTTCCTCTTCGTCGACTACAAGGGCGGCTCGGCCTTCGCGGACTGCGTGACGCTCCCGCACTGCGTCGGACTCGTCACCGACCTCAGCCCGCACCTCGTCCGGCGGGCGCTCACGAGCCTCCGCGCCGAGTTGCACTTCCGCGAGCACCTGCTCAACCGGAAGAAGGCCAAGGACCTCCTCGAGCTCGAGAAGCGCGGCGACCCGGACTCGCCGCCCGCCCTCGTCCTCGTCATCGACGAGTTCGCGGCGCTCGTCGGCGAGGTCCCGGAATTCGTCGACGGCGTCGTCGACATCGCCCAGCGCGGTCGCTCGCTCGGGATCCACCTCATCATGGCGACCCAGCGGCCCGCCGGTGTCATCAAGGACAACCTGCGCGCCAACACCAACCTCCGCGTCGCGCTGCGCATGGCCGACGAGTCCGACAGCCAGGACGTGGTCGGCGTCAAGGACGCGGCGCACTTCGACCCGGGCGTGCCTGGGCGTGGCATCGCGAAGACCGGCCCCGGCCGCCTGAGCATCTTCCAGTCGGGCTACGCGGGCGGTTGGACGAGCGACGAGCCCAAGCGCTCCGACATCGAGGTCCGTGAGCTCCGGTTCGGCGGCGAGACGCGTTGGGAGGAGCCCCGCGCGGCCGACGCCGAGGAGGAGCGCGACCTCGGCCCCACCGACCAGCAGCGGCTCGTCGCGAGCATCATCGCCGCAGCCGACCGTGCGTCCATCCCGGCACCGCGCCGACCCTGGCTCGACGAGCTCGCGCCTGTCTACGACCTCAGCAAGCTCCGTCAGCGGTCCGACGCCGAACTCCTCATCGGTGTCGCCGACCTCCCGGACTCGCAAGAGCAGCGTCCGGTCTACTTCCGGCCGGACGTCGACGGCCACATCGCCGTGTTCGGCACCGGTGGCTCGGGCAAGAGCACCGTCCTGCGGACCCTCGCGACGGCGGCCGGCATCACGCCGCGTGGCGGTCCGGTCGAGGTGTACGGCCTCGACTTCGGCGCGGGCAGCCTCCGCATGCTCGAGGCCTTGCCGCACGTCGGATCGATCATCCCCGGCGACGACCAGGAGCGCGTCATCCGACTGCTCCGCCGGATCAAGGAGATCGTCGACGAGCGCAGCGTCCGGTACGCCGAGGCGAACGCGTCCTCCATCACCGACTACCGCCGCGTCTCGGGTCGCAACGACGAGCGCCGCATCCTCCTGCTCGTCGACGGCTTCCAGTCCTTCCGGCAGGAGTACGAGACGACGCTCGGCCTGTCCTCCTGGTACACGCTGTTCCAGCAGCTCATCACCGACGGCCGGCAGCTCGGCGTGAACATCGCGTTCTCGGCCGACCGCCCGGGCTCCGTCCCGACGAACATCAGTTCCGGTGTGCAGCGGCGTGTGGTGCTGCGCCTCGCGGACGAGACCGGCTACCAGCTCCTCGGGGTGCCGAAGGACATCCTCGGCCCCGAGTCGCCCGCCGGCCGGGCGATCGTCGACGGCCTCGAGGTCCAGGTCGCGATCCTCGGTGGTTCGCCGGTGCTGTCGGACCAGTCGGTCGCGACGGTCCGGCTCGCGGAGGCCATGTCCCGCGCGGGAGCCACGATCACGGCCCCGCCGATCGGCGCACTGCCGAAGGAGATCGAGGCGCGCGAACTGCCCGAGCGGGTCGGCGACCGCCCCGTACTCGGCATCGGCGACGCCGACCTAGCGCCGATCGGCTTCGACCCGACCGGCGCGTTCCTCGTCGGCGGCCCTCCCGGCAGCGGTCGGACGAACGCCGTCGCATCCCTGGTCGGCGCCATGCGACGCTTCGATCCGGCGACGCGCTTCGTCTACTTCGGCTCCAAGCGCTCGGAACTGCTGCGGGAGCTTCGCTTCGACGAGTCGGCCGTCACCCCCGAGACGATCGCCGAGCAGGCGAAGGCGCTGTCCGCGGCGATCGCGGCCGAGACGGTGACCGGCCGGACGGTCGTCGTCATCGAGACGCTGTCGGACTACCTCAACGGCATCGCCGACCCGCCGCTCGTGGAGCTCATCAAGGCCATCAAGCGCAGCGACCATCTCGTGATCGCCGAGAACGAGGTGTCAGGATGGTCGTCGTCCTGGCCGCTCATGGGTGAGATCAAGAGCGCCAGGCGGGGCATCCTGCTGCAGCCGGAGCAGATGGAGGGCGACCTCGTCCTCCGGACGACCTTCCCCCGGCTCGCACGCAAGGACTTCCCGCAGGGGCGCGGAATGTACGCGAACCGCGGTGCGCTGTCGCGCGTGCAGCTGCCGATCGCGCCCGAGTTCCCCGTCGCCTGAGCGGCGTCGTCCCCGGATGGGGACTGCATGGGGAGTGCTCCCCATGTGCTCCCGCGAGGCGTTGTGGTTACATGATGAAGGCACCGACGGTGCCGGTGACCACAACGAAGGAGCAAGACTCATGGCCAACATCAACGTCAACTACAGCGAGATCAAGCAGGCCGCCGTCAACCTGACGACGGGTAAGGGCGAGGTCGAGACCACGCTCAACCGCCTCCAGACCCTCATCAACAACCTCGTGTCCTCCGGGTTCCAGACCGACACCGCGTCCGGCACCTTCAACGAGACCTACACGGCCTTCACGCAGAGCGCGACGGTCACGATCCAGCACCTCGACAAGCTGTCGGGCTACCTCAACAACGCTGTGACCACGCTCGAGCAGACCGACGCAGCGCTCGCTGCCGGCGCCGGCCAGTAGTCACCACCGTCGGCTTCGCTCTGCGCGCCCTCCCGACCACGTGTCGGTGAGGGCGCGCGGTTTTTCCGGCGAAGGCGACCCACGGCGACAGCGAGGCAGCATCACCCGACGAGGAGCGAGCAGTGTACGGCGACACCCAACAGATCCGCCTCCGCGCGACGGAGCTCCGAACCCTCGCGACCGAGGTCCGTGGCCGTGCCGGAGACCTCCGCTCGGCGGCCGAGCTCGCGTGGACCTCCACCGCAGCGGAGACCTTCATCGAGCAGCTCGGCACCCGGGCGGTCTCGCTCGAGAACTCGGCGACGCAGCTCGACGACGCCGCTGACAAACTCGACGCGCACGCGACCGCCGTCGAACACGTGAAGCAGCTCATCGAGGACGCCGCGCGCTGGGTGGGCGACCGCTGGAACGACGCGGTGAACCTCGTCTCCGGTGCGGTCGAGACCGTGAAGGACGGTGCCGCGAAGGTGTTCGAGTTCTTCGGCCAGGAGGTTCCGGACTTCCTCGTGCACCAGGCCAAGGACATCGTCGCCTCCACGCCATCGCTGCCGACCCCCGGTGACCGCAGCTGGTTGGACCTTGCAGACCTCTACCGCAGCCGAGGATGGACCCTCTGATGCCCATGACCCGTACCCGCCCGGCTCCGGCCGCAGCAGCCTTCCTGCTGACCGCGGACGAACTCCATGTCCTGGAGCACCGCACCCCGCACATCGTGCTGCCACCCGCCTTCCGCACCGAATGGGGTTCGGACGTGTCGCCCGCCGACGTCCGTGAGCGCGAGCAGCGAGCCGTCGCGCGGCTCCGGGAGCGGCGACTCCTCGCCCGCGGCGACGACAGTCTCCCGGACGACCTCACCGCTGACGTGGATCCCGATTTCGCCGCCTTCCTGTCGATGCCGCAGTTCGCGACGGCGGCCGTCGACGCCTCCTGCTGGACCCTCGACCGCACGGCGATCCAGTCCGTCTCCGTGATCGGCGCCCACGCCCTGGCGTTGCTGCGGACGCAGCGGGTCGACCACTCGGACGCGTCCGTCGCCGAGCACGGCACGGCCGCGCGCGACGAGGACGCCGTCGAGATCCGCGCCTTCGACACCGCCGGGCTGGCCCAGCAACTCCTGCGACCCCTCTCCGCACTCCACGACGTCCCCGACACGCGGGGCCGTTCGACCGACGTCGTCGTCCTGCCGCTCGCCGACGCCGAGGCGCTCGTCCTCGCGCTCCGCCAGGACCGACCCGACGTCGTCGGCGCGGTCGTCGAACAGCTCCACAGCCCGCAGGCCGCGGTGCTCCTCGGCGGTGTCGCGCGGCGGATCGACGGCGGCTTCCGGCTCGACGCGCTGTCTCGGAGCGGTGAGCCCCTGAGACGTTGGACGGACACGTGGCTCCGCGGTGCCGACGGCTGGGTCGCCGTGTCGGTCGACACTCCGGACGTCGAAGCGGCGGGTATGGACCCGTCCACCGTCGCCGAGGGGACCCGGGTCTCGCTCCGGGCCGTCCGTCGCGCGGACATCGTCGCCGAGGTGTTGGCGATCGCCGCGACCATCCAGGGAGCCCGGGCATGAGCGGCATCACGGTCTCCGGTGGCGCTGGCGGCGTCGGCGCGAAGCTCGACGACATGCGACTGCAGGCGCAGCAGCTCGCCACGTTGTCGACCGAGCTGATCGGGCGTTCGGGCACGGCCGCTGCGAAGGCGGTCGACGGCGACCTGCTCGAATCCATGATCCTGTCGCCGGTGACGGGGGCGGCTGCGGAAGGCGCCATCGTCCTCGCCTCCGGTTCCCTGCTCCTCGTGGCGACCGAGACCGGCGTCTCCGCCGTCTTCCTCGAGGGCGCCGTCGTCGCCTACGAGACCGCCGACCAGCTGATCGCGGCGGCGACCGTCGCCCTCCACAACGGCGTCGCCTTCGTCATCGGCGTCCTCGCGGTGCCGGTCGGCCTCGTCGCAGCGGCGGGCGTGGCGGTGTTGGGCGGGGCGTGGATGCTCACCGTGGCAGGCGTCAACATCGTGGTCGAGGGTGTCGACTCGCTCGTCGAGGGCGCCCAGCAGACGCTCGACCAGATCGGCGACAACCCCTGGCTGCTGCTGTCGCCGGCCGGCGTCGCGGGACTGTTCACCGCCAACTCGATCGCCGCCTACTCACCGCAGGAAGTCATCGATCGGACCGCCGCGACGTATGCGGACGCACTCGCGAGACTGCAGGAACTCGCTCCGATCGCAGCTCAGGCGGCCAACGAGTGGTTGGGCGACAACGCGTGGATCGAGGACATCCTCACGGACGGCGCCCCAGGCCTGCTGGCCGGCCTCACCTTCCTCCCCGGGTTATTGCCCGGCTTCAACGGACTCATGTCCGGCCTCACCGGCCAGGGTTGGCCGCCGCTCAGCTATGAGCAGGCCATCGCTGCGATCGCCGGCGGTGGCGGGAGGTTCGGCCTCTTCGACGACGGTCGGGGCGGACTCGCGATGGATCCCAACGACCCGTCGGAGCCGCTCGCCGTGCCCCGCGACCGCACCGTCACGGACCTCGGCGACCTCATGCAGGGCTCGGCCGACATCGACAAGGGCGACCAGGAGCTCAGCAACATCCGCGTGATCCGCTCGGCCGGTCCACCGCAGAGTTGGATTGTGCAGATCCCGAGCACGCAGGTCTGGGATCCGCACGGCGGTGCGATCTCGAACGACCTCACCTCCGACATTGCGGCGATGCAGGGTGAGCAGACGGCGCTCGCCCAGGCCGTGAAGGACGCTATGGCCGCCGCCGAGATACCGTCGACGGATCCGGTGATGCTCGAGGGCTTCAGCCTCGGCGGGATCACGGCCGGTTCGATGGCCTCGGATCCCGACCTCGGCTACAACGTGACGCACGTCGTCACCGCTGGGTCACCGATCGCGCGGTTCCCCATCCCCGACGACGTGCAGGTCCTCTCGTTGGAGTTCAACGAGGACCCGGTCGCTCGTCTCGACGGGCGCGGCAATCCGGACTCAGGCAACTGGACGACGGTCCATGGCGACGCCCCGAGACTGGGCGGTCTGAACCCCGACAAGCAAGATCCCGGGATCGCTGGTGCCCACAACGCGCAGCGGTACGAGATGATGGCTGACCAGGCGACGTCGTCCGGAGACCCGAGCGTCGACTCCTACCTCGACTCGGCGGGCGGCTTCTTCCGTGGTGATCAACAGGTGACCGACTACAGTCCTACGCGGAGATGATCGAGCGCGGCCCGAGCCCGGGTCGCCCGTCCGCAGCCCGTTCCCGACCGTGAGGCCTTCCATGCGCATCAGCACCATCGTCCGATCCGGCGCTGTGTCGGTCGTCCTGTTGGGGATCCTCACCGCCTGCGGGACCGCAGGGCCGACGGCGCAACGCACCCCGGCCCGCAGCCCGGACCGGACACTGGCCGCCGTCGAGCAAGCGGTCGCCGAGATCCCCGGGGCCGGCTTCCGGGCCGCCCGCGCCTGGGACGGCACGACGGCGTACGTCACCGCGACGCTCTCGGCGACCGACGCCTTCACCGGCGACCCCGGTGCCCTCGTCGACTACTCCCTCGCGCAGCTCGCTTCCCAGGACGAGGTCGACCGCGGGCGTTTCGTGCGATTCGCCTTCGACGCCCCCGGGCAGACCGTCGAGTCGACGATCGCCATCCTCGCGACGCTGGACATCGCCTCCGAGCAGTACGCCGGTGGCGATTCCGTGGAGCTCTCGAGCTCCGACCTCGACGCGCGGTACGGAAGCTGGCCGGGCGAGGTGCCGACCCTCCCCGCGGCGTTGGGTGGTGCGGGATGACGACGATCGAGACCGCGCGGTCCACGCACACCCTGCGCAGCGAGGGGCGGACCGACACCGGCCTGGTCCGACGCCTGAACGAGGACGCGTTCTATGCCGGCGCGCCCGCCTTCGTCGTCGCGGACGGCATGGGCGGGCACGAACGCGGCGAGGTCGCGAGCCGGGAGGTCGCGGCGGCGCTCGAACGCGGCATCCCGATCGGCATCCCGACGACGACCGAGGCGGTCGTGACCACGATCGTCGCCGCCAACGCGGTCATCCGCAGCATCCCCACGCCGAACGGGGTCATCGGCACGACCGTCGCGGGTCTCGCGCTCGTGGCCCTGTCGCCGCAGACCGACCTCCACTGGATGGTGTTCAACGTGGGGGACTCCCGGGTGTACACCTGGGCCGACGGCGCACTCCGTCGGATCACCGTCGACCACTCGGCCGTGCAGGAACTCGTCGACGCCGGCTCCATCACGGAGGCGGAGGCGCGCGAACACCCCGATCGCAACATCGTGACGAAGGCGATCGGCGTCGAGGCCGGCATCGACCCGGACGTCTGGCTCCTTCCCGTCGCCGGGCGGCAGCGGTTCCTGCTCTGCTCCGACGGGCTCACCGGCGAGCTGTCCGACGAGCGGATCGCCGAGGTCCTGTCGCAGGGCTTCGAGGGAGCGGCAGACCGCCTCGTGGAGCTCGCGCTGGCCGCCGGTGGGCGGGACAACGTGACCGCACTGGTCGTCGACGTCGTGTCGACCTCGCTGATGTCCAGCGGCCCCGGCTACGATGACGCGGGTGGTCTCGGGTATCTTGAAGAGACGATGCCGCGAGGCTAGAGGAGTGGCCGTGTACTCGTACGAAATGGAACCGGCCGAGGTCCGCCGTTGGCTCGCTGTGGCGGGGCCCGGCAGACTGGTGCTGGTCGACGCCCAGGGTGACGACACCGCTGCTGCCGCATTCGCCGCAGACCTCCCGGGCGACGCGTCGCTGTCGTTGATCGTCGACCGCCTCGCGGCCGGCGGTCTCTCGAACACGCCCGCGTTCGCAGCGGCCGTCTGGGACGGATCGGGAGCGACGGTGATCGTGCGCGGGCTCGCCGCGGCCGTCGTGACGAGCGCCGCCGGGACCGAGACGGTCCTGGGCGCCCGCGCCACCACCTGGGTCGAGGAACACCACGCGGACGCGGTGAGCGTCACGCTCCGGAGCGACCAGCCGAACCCGTCCGGCGTGCGACTCCCGCTCGGGTCGGGAGCCGTCTGGACGACGTCCATCACGGCGACCCTCGACGAGGAGTCCACGGCTTCCGTCGCCGCTCCGACCAGCGACGAGCGCCGGTCGACCGAATCGTCCACCGATGCGCCGACGGCGGCGGAGCAGCTCGCGGCCCCGCCCGTCCCGGCTCCCGCCGAGCCCGCTGCGTCCGCGGCGACCTCGGACGACGCGGACGACGGGACGGACGGCGACGAGGCGACCCCGGTGGCGCACATCGAGCCGGCGCAGTCGCTCCACGTCGTGCCGTCCGTCTCCGACACCCAGTTCTTCCACGACGAGGACGACCCGGACGAGACCCCCTCCACCCCGGAGGAGCCCGTCGACGAGGGCTATGACTTCCTGTTCGGCCAGACCGTGCTCCGACCGGTCGGTGCGGCGGCGGTCGACGAGGCCGGCGACGCGGAACGCGCGGCGGCCGAGGAGTCGGCGCACCAGCAGGCGGCAGCCACCGCGGTCGCCGCGCCGGAACCCGCGGCAGTCGGACCATCGGACCTCGGCGACCACGACGGCCACACGATCCTCGCCGAGGACCTCGCCGCGCTGCGTGCGCGTCGAGCGGCCGAGACTCCGCCTGCCCGGTCGTCCACGCCGTCGGCGACCCCGCTCACGTATCTCGAACTCCCCGGCGGCACTCGCCAATCGCTCGCCTCGCCCGTCGTCCTCGGCCGGGCGCCGAGCGTCTCGCAGGTCCCGGCGTCCGTCGTCCCGACACTCGTCACGCTCACCGGCGACGACATCTCGCGGAGCCACGTGCGCGTCGCGGTCGAGGGCGGCACGGTCGTCGTCACCGACCTCCACTCGCGGAACGGCACGCAGGTCGTCCTGCCCGGTCAGGCACCGCAGTCCCTCCGACCAGGGGAGCCGACACCGGTGATCGTCGGGACCGTCATCGACCTCGGCGGCGGCGTCGCGCTGCGCGTCCGAGAGGGCTGACGTGCGCCGTTCACCCTCGCAACCGCCGGCCATCCCCGGGCTGCGGTTCGAACGACAGCTCGGAGCGGGTGGGTTCTCCGACGTCTTCCTGTACGAGCAGCAGTTGCCGAGGCGTCAGGTCGCCGTCAAGGTGCTCCTCGCCGAGCACCTCAGCGAGCAGACCCGTGAGGCCTTCGTCGCCGAGGCGAACCTCATGGCGCAGCTCTCCGCGCACCCCTACATCGTGACGATCTACACGGCGGACGTCGCCCCGGACGGACGACCATACCTCGCGATGGAGTACTGCGCGGGGCCGAGCCTCGCCGAGCAGGCGAAGCTGCGGCGGTTCGCCGTCGCCGATGCGCTGCGCACCGGCGTCCGCCTGGCCAGTGCGGTGGCGACCGCCCACGCGGCCGGCATCCTCCACCGCGACATCAAACCGGCCAACGTGCTCACCAACGCGTACGGCTGGCCGGCGCTGACCGACTTCGGCATCTCGCAGGCCGTCGAACTCGAGGTTCCGACGAACGCCGGCCCCGGGCGCCCTGGCGACGTCGGTTCCACCGGTGCCTCGGGCACGCAGACGGTCGGTCTCTCCATCCCCTGGTCGCCGCCCGAGATGTTCGAGGACGAGCCGCATCCGGACGTGCGGTCCGACGTGTTCTCCCTGGCAGCGACGGTCTACACGCTCCTCGCCGGACGGACGCCGTTCGAGATCCCCGGGCAGTCGAACGGAGCGGCCGACCTCATCAGCCGGATCGAGCGCGGGACCGTCACGCCGCTCGGGCGCGACGACGCACCGGCTTCCCTCGTCGCGACGCTGCAGAAGGGCCTCGCGAAGGACCGCGCCAACCGTTTCGAGAGCGCCGTCGACTTCGCGCGGGCGTTGCAGCGCGTCGAGATGGAGCTGGCGTACGCGCCGACACCCATCGACATCCCGAACCTCGTGCAGCCGCAGTCGCAGACCCCCCGACCGGACACGTCCAGCAGTGCGTCGGACGAGACGCGGGTCCGACAGGTCCCGACGGTCGAGGCCCAGCCACGTCCCGGCGTGCCGAGTGTGCAGCCGTCGATCGGCGACGAGACGGTGGTCCGCTCGGCGGGACCGCTCGTGCAGCCGATCCAACCGTCGGCGCCGATCACCGTCGGAGCGGCCTCGGCGCCTTCCGAGACGATCCGCCGCGACCGCCTCGAGACCGCCGCCGCAGGTCCGACGGAGGACCCCGATGCCGGTACGGACGGACGAGGCGGACGTCGCCGACTGACCCGCCTCCTCGTCGTGGGCGGCATCGCGGTGCTCGCGGTCGGTGGGATCGCCGCCGGGATCATCTGGCAGGGCGCGGCCGCCGACCCGAAGCCGACCGCCGCCGCGACCGGGGCGCCGATCCAACTGAGCGACGTCCCCTCGCCGAAGCCGTTCGGGGTGAACATCAGCGAGGACGGCAGCGTCGTCACGTTCATCTGGGACAACCCGGATCCGCAGGACGGCGACTCGTACATCTACCAGGTGACGAGCAGCGGCAAGAACTCGCCGAAGGTACCGACCTCGACGTACGCGGTCGATCTAAAGCCGAGTGCTCCGGGCGCGCAATTGTGCATCGAGGTGGTGATCGTCCGGGGCGGCGTCACCTCGCCCGATCCACTCGAGATGTGCTCGCAGCAGTAACGGGACGGACGCACGGGGAGCGACACGATGACAGATATCAGGGGGACTGGGCGATGAGCATGGACGAGGCGACGGACACGACGACGACGAAGACGGCGGTGCGCGTCGAGTTCTGCGGCGAGGAGTACGCCGTGGACGCACGCAAGCCGTTCCTGATCGGGCGCGAGGGCGACCTCGTCGTCGACGAGAACCCCTTCCTGCACCGCACCTTCCTCAGTGTCACCTTCGACGCCGGGCTCTGGTGGCTCACGAACATCGGGAACACCCTCTCCGCGACGGTGACGGACACGACCGGCAACGTGCAGGCGTGGCTCGCGCCCGGCGCGCGGCTCCCGATCGTGTTCCCCGAGCTGCAGGTGCTGTTCAGTGCGGGGACGACGACCTACGACTTCACGATCACCTCGGATCTCGAGTACTTCAGTCCGTCGCAGCTCTCGACGACCACCGCCGGGACCACGACCGTCGGTCCGATCCACCTGACGAGCAGCCAGCGCCTCCTCATCGTCGCCCTGGCCGAGGACGTCCTGCGTCAGGCGTCGCCCGGCCGCGGTGAGATCCCGGCGTCTGCGGCCGCCGCCGCACGCCTTGGATGGAGCCAGACCACCTTCAACCGCAAGCTCGACAACGTCTGCGACAAGCTCGACAAGTTCGGGGTGCAGGGGCTGCGCGGCGGACCAGGCAAGCTCGCGACCGGACGTCGCGCACGACTGGTCGAGTACGCCGTCTCGACCAGGCTCGTCGACGCCAGCGACCTGCCGCTCCTCGACCATGCCGACCAGGCGGGCGTCGACGGGGGACGACCAGCCTGAGGTTGACCCCCGCAACCGTTTTCCAGACGGCACTTGTTTGTTAGAGTGACTCCGCGTTTGCAGCGCGGTGCGTGGACCGTGCCTTGACCGAACATCACCTGGGGGATCGTGAGCAACTGGAGCGCCTGGCTGCGCAAGCGCAAGACCGCGGCCTCCATCACGGCACTGTCGGTCCTCGTCGCCGTACCGGTGACCGCTGCGCTCATCCACCAGGGCTTCCCCGTCACCGAGGTCGACCTCGAGTCCCGCGACGTCTGGGTCACCAACGGTGAATCCCTGCTCGCCGGGCGCCTCAACGACCAGATCTCCGAACTCGACGGAGCGGTCTCGACGGCCTCCAACAACGCCGACGTGCTGCAGGACGGCGACGACGTCTTCCTCCAGGACAAGGCGCTCTCCTCGCTCGAGCGCATCGACCCGGCGTTCACGAGTCTCATCCAGCGCGTCTCGCTGCCGACCGGCGCGACGGTGCACTACGGCGGCGACCGACTCTCGGTCGTGGCGGGGGAGACCGGCAAGCTCTGGTCCGTCGACGCCGCTGGGGAACTCCGGTTCGACCCCACGGAAACGAAACCGATCGTCTCCATCGGCAAGGCCGGTCAGGCGGTCGTCACCTCGACGGGCACCATCCTCGCGGTGGCACCGGCGAAGGGGATCCTCTACCGCATCCTGCCCGACGGCACGAAGACCGAGTCGAAGCTCCCGAAGCTCGACGAGTACCAGCTCAGTGCGGCCGGTGAGCAGGCGGTCATCCTCGACCTGAAGTCCGGCGACCTCGTGAAGCAGGACGGCTCCATCGTCGAGCTGCCCGGCAAGCCCTTGAAGATCCAGGAGCCGTCGGCCTCCGACGACGCTGCCGTCATCGCGACCGGCGACTCCCTCGTGCGCATCCCGCTCGGTGGCGGCGACCCGGAGGTGCTCGACGCGGACGTCGTCACCGAGGCGACGAGTGCGGCCGAGGTCACGGCCCCGGTCAACCTCGACGGCTGCATGCACGGTGCGTGGGCCTCCTCCAGCCGGTATGCCGCAGAGTGCGCCGACAAGAAGCCGGTCATCGCCGACATCAACCCGGAGACCGTCGGGCAGCAGCTCGTCTTCCGGGTGAACCGCTCGGTGATCGCGCTCAACAACGTCCAGACCGGCAACTCCTGGCTCGTGCAGGCGAACATGCGCCTCGTCGACAACTGGGACGAGGTGACGCCTCCGCAGGAGGAGGACGGCGAGGACGGCGACGAGAAGGCGTCAGAGCAGTCCTTCGAGGACACCCTCGCCGAACGGACCGAGGAGAACCGGCCGCCGATCGCCCGCGACGACGCGTTCGGCGTCCGCCCGGGCCGCGCGACGGTCCTGCCGCTGCTCGACAACGACTCCGACGCGGACGGCGACGTCCTGACCATTCAGAACTTCGGCGACATCGGTCCCGAGACCGGCAAGCTGGAGTACATCGACGGCAAGCGGGCATTGCAGTTCACGCCCGCAGAGGGCTTCGTGGCCGGGACGACGTCGTTCCGGTACTCGGTCAACGATGGACGGCCGGGTGGCGTGGCCGAGGCGAACGTGAGCATCGCCATCAAACCGCCCGAGGTCAACGAGCCGCCCACGTCCCATCGCGAGGCCGCCGTGTCGGTCGAGGCCGGGCAGACGGTCACCTACAACGTGCTCGCCGACTGGCGCGATCCCGACGGTGACGACATCTTCCTCCAGTCGGCCTCGCCGGCGTCCGGCGACCTCGTCCGCTTCACCCCGGACGGCTTCGTGACGTTCACGCACGCCTCGCCCGAGATGGGCCCGCGCGACGTCAAATTCGTCGTGTCCGACGGCGTCACCTCGGCGGAGGGGACGCTCAAGGTCGACGTGCAACCCGCCGGCGCCCTCAGCCCCATCGGTACACCGGACTTCGTCTCGACCTTCGTCGGCGAGTCCGCACAGGTCCTGCCACTCGCGAACGACCAGTCACCGAGCGGTGCGCCCCTCGGTCTCATCGGTGTCGAAGCCCTGCAGGGCGGACTCGTGTCGTCGCCGAGTCTCGAGAAGCAGTCGGTCACCGTCTCGTCGAACGAGCCGGGCACCTACTACCTGAAGTACACGCTCGGTGCCGGCATCGCCTCGAGCATCGGGCTCATCCGCGTCGACGTGCTGGAGAAGCCCACCGACGTGCAGCCACCGGTCGCCGTGAAGGACGAGGGCTACCTGCGACCGAACGAGACGATCACGATCCCGGTCCTCGCGAACGACGAGTCGCCGGGCGGTCAGGTGTTGGCGCTCCAGTCCGTCGACGTGCCGGACGAGTCCGCCTCCCTCTCCGTCGAGGTCCTCGACAGTGCCGTGGTGCGCGTCTCCTCCTCGGCACCGCTCGAGGGACAACTGCAGTTCACCTACACGGTCTCCGACGGGACCTCCTCGGCGACGGCGGCGGTCACCATCGTCCCCGTGCCGCCGTTGCCCAAGCACCAGGCTCCCGTGGCCAGCGACGACGCGGTCGTCGTGCGCGCCGGCGACATCGCCAACGTCGCGGTACTCGAGAACGACTACCACCCCGACGCGGCCGTGATGCTGGTCGACCGCGAGCTGGTCGACGTGCCGACCGCCGGCCTGGCCTTCGTCGACGACGACGAGGTGCGGTTCCAGGCGCCGACCGAGCCCGGCACCTACACCGCCACGTATCGCGTGTACGACACCTTCGGCGAGGCCGACACGGCCACGGTGACCTTCAACGTGGTCGGCGAGGACAAGAAGAACAACCAACCGCCCGTCCCGCAGCTGCTCACCTCCCGGGTGTTCGCCGGTGCGACGGTCCGCGTGGACGTCCCGCTCGACGGTCTGGATCCGAACGGCGACTCGGTGGTCCTCGACGACATCGCCTCCGCGCCCCTCCTCGGTCGCGTCATCGAGCAGGGGAGCACCTGGTTCGTCTACGAGGCGGCCCCGGACTCCTCCGGCACCGACACCTTCCAGTACCGGGTCAAGGACACCTACGGCGCGGTCGCAGTGGGCACGATCAAGATCGGCGTCATCGGGCGTCCCGAGGTCGACGGGCAACCGAACGCGGTCGACGACTACATCGAGGTGCTGCCCGGCAAGGTCGCCTCGGTGCCGGTGCTCTCCAACGACTCCGATCCGAACGGCTACAAGCTCAAACTCGAGCCGAAGCTGCTCTCGGTGGACGACGGCCTCACCGCCGAGGTCAGCAAGAGTCGCGTCGTGATCGAGGTGCCGGACGAGGAGGCCTTCTTCACCGTCCGATACCAGATCACCAACGGCAAGGGCGGGATCGACAGCGCCTACATCCAGGTCAAGGTCACGAAGGACGCGAAGCCCCAGTTCCCCGAGGCCGACGACCACGTCCTCGAGGACGCCGACATCGTCGGGAAGAAGACCGTCGACATCGACGTGCTCGACGGTGCGCAGAACCCCGGGGGGCTCGTGGACGACCTGCAGCCGAGCCTCGAGGGTGCGAACGCGCCGTCCGGCGAGGTGCGCGACGGTGGCACCATCCGGGTCACCCTCACCGACCGACGCCAGGCGATCGCCTACCGGTTGACGGATCCCGTCACCCAGCTGAGCGGCGCGGCGTTCATCATCGTGCCGGCGGCGACCGACGGTGAGCCGCCTCGGATCAAGAGCCCCCTGCCCGAGCAGATCGTCAAGGTCAACGAGACGCGGACCTGGAAGCTCTCGGAGATCACCGAGGCGCCGTCCGGGAAGCCCGTCACCATCGCCTCCGAGGGCAGTGTCGTCAACTTCCGGGGCAACGGCACGTCGAGCTACGTCGACGACGCCACGATCACCTTCACCCCGGCCAAGGACTACCGCGGACCGGCGTCGGTGAGTTTCGAGGCGACCGACGGCCGGGACAGCAAACTGCTCACCCTGCCGATCACGGTGGGTGACCCGGACCTCGAGGACGTCCCGCCGACGTTCACGCCGCCGACGGTGACGATCGAGGCCGGAGAGGCACCCATCACGGTCGACCTGCGGGCGTCGAGCGACCACCCGAACCCGAAGATCCTCGCAGCCCTCACCTACCAGGGCTTCGGCGGGACCACAGCGGGCGTCCAGGGGAACCTGTCGGGCTCGCAGGTGACGATCTCCGCCCCGCAGGGCACCCAGCCCGGCACCTCGGCGACGCTCACCTTCACCGTGAACTACAAGGAGTACTCCGTCCCGGGGTCCGTGAACGTCCGCGTCGTGTCGTCGACGAGGCCGCTCCCGCGTGCCATCGACGACCGCGTGGAAGAGGGCCGGAAGAACAAGGCCGAGTCGATCAACGTGCTCGCTAACGACTACAACCCGTTCCCCGACACGCCGCTCAAGATCCTCGACGCCACGGTAGAGAGCGCCCCGGCGGGTGGAGCGACGGCCACGGTGTCCGGGAGCTCGGTCACCGTCACGCCCGGTTCGTCCAAGAGCGGGACCGTCAGCGTCATCTACACGGTCCAGGACGCGACGAACGACCCCAACCGACGAGTGCAGGGCCGCATCACCGTCATCGTGAAGGACGTCCCCGATCCGCCGTCGCTCAGTCTGAAGAGCGCGAAGAGCGGCAAGATCACCGTCGTCGTCGGCGGTTCGCCCGCGAGCAACGGCGCGCCCATCGAGTACCACGCGGTGAAGTGGAGCGGCGGCGGGGAGAAGCAGTGCGCCCCGGGGAACGACTGCACCTTCGACGTCACGAACGGGCAGAGCTACACCTTCTCCGCCTACGCGCACAATGCCGTCGGCAACAGCGCGGACTCCGAGACGGTCACGGCCACCGCCTACGGCGTCCCGACCGCGCCGCAGAACGTGTCGCTGCGGGCATCCGGAGATGCCCCGGCGACCCTCACCATGCAGTGGGCGAGGCCAGCGGATGACGGTGGACAGGTCACGAGCTACAGCTGGCGGATCATGAGCGGTTCGAGCACCGTGAAGACGGGGACGACGGGGAGCACCAGCGATTCCGTCGGCGGCATCGGCGCGGGCACCTATCAGGTGTACGTGTCCGCGACCGGGCCCGGCGGAACCGGCCCGGAGGGCGGACCGGCGGAGGCCACGGTCAAGGATCCGCCGCCGCCGAAGCCCAGCGGCTCCCTGTTCAAGTCCGGGGGCGCGCATGCCTGTCAGAGTGGCGGCACCGGCTGCTACGACGTCGGTGTGAACTACCAGAACGTGCCCCAGGGCAATTACACCGTGGACATCACCCGCGATGGACGCGCGATCGGCACGTCCATGAACGTGACCGTCGGTGGTAACGGGAGCTTCACGCACCACAACCATCTCGGCGTCATGACCGGCGGCGAGACCATCGCCGCGACGTTCCGGAACAACGCCACCGGTGAGACGTTCACCATCGGCTCGATGTCCGGCTCGGCCTGGAACAACCTCTAGAACCACAACGACCTTCACTTCACGGAGAGCACACCCATGACTGTCACGCAGGAACAGGCCACCTGGTTCGCCGATGCCTTCGGCAAGCTCGTCGGCAACGTCGAGCAGGCCATCCTCGGCAAGGAGCACGTCATCAAGCTCGTCGTCACGGCCATGCTCTCGGAGGGCCACGTGCTCCTCGAGGACTACCCGGGCACCGGCAAGACCGTGCTCGCGAAGGCCCTCGCGAACACGCTCGACGGCACGAGCTCGCGCATCCAGTTCACGCCGGACCTCCTGCCGTCCGACGTCACGGGTGTGACCATCTACGACCAGGGCAAGGGCGTCTTCGAGTTCCACAAGGGACCGATCTTCGCCTCGATCGTGCTCGCGGACGAGATCAACCGCGCCTCGCCGAAGACGCAGTCGGCGCTCCTCGAGGTGATGGAGGAGGGCATCGTCACGATCGACGGCACGAGCTACGAGGCCGGCAAACCGTTCATGGTCATCGCGACGCAGAACCCGATCGAGCAGGCCGGGACGTACAAGCTGCCCGAGGCGCAGCTCGACCGGTTCCTCATCAAGACGACGCTCGGCTACCCCGACCGCCAGACCTCGGTGAACCTGCTGCTCGACGCCTCCAACCGGGCCCGCGCGACGAAGGTGCAGCCGATCATCGGCTCCGACGCCGTCATCACGATGGCGCAGCTCGCGACCGAGGTGCACGTCGACGGCAGCATCCTCGAGTACGTCGCGGACGTCGTGGCGGCCACGCGGGACGACCAGGACGTCGCCCTCGGCGTCAGCATGCGCGGTGCCCTCGCGCTCGTGCGCGCCGTCAAGACGTGGGCCATCTCGCAGGGGCGCACCTACGTCACCCCCGACGACGTCAACGACCTCGCGCAGGCCGTCCTCGCGCACCGCATCATCATCGACCCCGAGTCCGACTTCGCCGGCGTGACCGCGCAGGACGTCGTGGCCCGGGTCCTCGTCAGCATCGCTCCGCCGGCGTACCGCGCAGCATGAGCGAGACCCTCGAGCAGCGCGCCGCCGCCGCGCCGGACGGATCCGACCCGGTCCGCACGGCGACGGTCGGCGCGCCTGCCGAGACGAGCCCGGACGGCCCCGACGCGCACGACGACGGTGGGCCGGTCCCGGCCCGACGGCCGAACCCGGTCCGCGGCCTCGTCGACGGCGTGGGCGCCGTCGTCGTGCCCTGGGTCAGGGTCGCCTGGACGGCGGCGCAGCCTGTGCTCGCCGTGGTCAGCGGCCTCGGCTGGGTCGTGCTGGCGATCGGCGTCATCGCGACCGTCGCAGGCTTCATCCTGGGGTGGGCGGAACTCGTCTTCCTCGGCTTCGTGCCGCTGGCCGCGTTGCTCGCCTCCGTCGCCTACCTCTTCGGACGGTCGACCTTCCGCATCTCCATCCACTTGAACCCCAGCCGGGTCACCGTCGGGGAGCGCGCGATCGGGCAGGTCCTCATCGCCAACCCCGGCAACCGTGCCACGACGCCCACGCGCCTCGAGGTCCCCGTGGGCTACGGCCTGGCGGAGTTCGCGATCCCGGCCATCCCGAAGGACGGCGAGCACGAGGAGTTGTTCGCCGTACCGACGAACCGGCGAGCCGTGATCCCCGCCGGGCCCGCTGTCTCGGTCCGCGGCGACCAGCTCGGTCTGTTGCGTCGCGAGGTGCGTTGGACGGAGCCGGTCGAGCTCTTCGTGCATCCCGAGACCACGCGCCTCCACCCGACGGCCGCCGGTCTCATCCGCGACCTCGAGGGCCTCGTCACGAAGACCATCACCAACAACGACATCTCCTTCCACGCCCTCCGCGGATACGTCGCCGGCGACGACCGCCGTTACATCCACTGGAAGTCGTCCGCGAAGACCGGCCAGCTCATGGTCCGGCAGTTCGAGGAGACGCGGCGGTCGCAGCTCACCATGGTGATGACGACCGACTCCCGCTACTACGCCGAGGACGAGGACGAGTTCGAGTTGGCGGTGTCGCTCACCGCGTCCATCGCCACCCAGGTGATCCTCGACCAGGTGCCGATCAGCGTCGTGACCGATCGACTCGCGCTCCGGACCCACACGGTCACGTCCTTCCTCGACGACAGCTGCCGGCTGCAGCTCGCCGAGGGCACCTTCGACACCCCGCGCACCTTCGCCCGGGAGACCACGAAGCGCCTGCCGGCACCGAGCGTCGTCATCATCGTCGCCGGTTCGCGACTCGAGGCACAGGAGTACCGGGGGATCCAGCGTCTCTTCGGTCCCGACGTCAACGTGTTCGGCATCCGCGTCGAGCGCGGCGCTCGAGCCAGCATCAAGGACGTCGCCGGGATGAACGTCATGACCGTCGGGGCGCTGAGCGACCTCGCCAAGGTCATGTCGAGGGCCCTGTGAGCGGGGTCGACGAGCGCACGACGGTGCGCCCCGGGCGCGTTCCCGGCTCGGCGGCGGACGTCGACGTCCAGGGCATCGTTCCGACCTTCACCGCGCCCTGGCCGTTGCCCGGCCGTTCCTGGATCGACCTCGCGGTCGTCTTCGTCCTCGCGGCCCTCGGTCTGCTCGGCTTCGGAGCGGCGCTCAGTGGCACCGGGTTCCTCCTCGCGGGCCTCGGAGGCCTCGCGCTCGGCATGGCGGTGGGCGTCGCCTCCCACGCCCTCCGGCTGAACGCCCTCCTGACCGGCCTCTCGACCGTCCTCGTCTTCTACGTCTTCGGCAGTGCCCTGGCGATGCCGTCCGTGGCGACGTTCGCGGTCCTCCCGAACCTGCGGACCCTGGGCGGGATCAGCATCGGCGCGGTGTTCGGGTGGAAGGACTTCGTCACTCTGCAGACCCCGCTGAGCGCGCCCGCGTACATCATGACCCTGCCCTACGTCGCAGGGCTGCTCGTCGGCGTCGTCTCCGCCGTGCTCGCCGTCCGCTGGCTGCCGCGCCGTCCGCAGGTCGCCGTGCGCTGCGCGATCGTGCTCGTCGGCCCGACCGTGCTCTACGCCCTCGGCGTCCTCCTCGGCACGCAGACGCCCTTCCTGGCGGCCGTCCGCGGGATCGCGTTCGCGCTCATCGCCCTCCTCTGGCTCGGCTGGCGGCCGGGTGCCGGTCGTGGCGAGAACGCGGCAGCGTCGACCACCGCCGTCCTCCGTCGCAAGAAGATCATCGGCACGGCGGTCCTCGCCGCGGTCGCGGTCGTCGTCGGCGGCGGTGCGGCCGTCGTCGCCTCGCCTCCCACGGACTCACGGTTCGTCCTCCGCGAGGTCGTCACCCCGCCGTTCGACCCCCTGGAGTACCCGAGCCCGCTCGCCGGGTTCCGCGAGTACACGAAGGACCTCGCCGAGACGAAGCTCTTCACCGCGACCGGCCTCGAGCCGGGGGATCGGATCCGTCTGGCGGCCATGGACAGCTACGACGGCCGTCTGTGGACCGTCTCCGGGCCCTCCACGGCGACCGACGGTTCCGGTGCCTTCGAGCTCGTCGGCGACCACCTCCCCGCACCCCAGCTCATGACACCGGGGAGCAACCGACGGGTGTCAATCGACATCACCGGTTACGACGACATCTGGGTGCCCAGCGTCGGGTACCCGAGCGCGCTCACCCTCGACGGCAAGGCGGCGGAGCGATCCGAGGACATCCGCTACAACGCCGAGAGTGGCGCGGCCGTCATCACCTCGGGCATCGGCACGGGTGACGACTACGAGGAGCGGACCACCACGCAGGCGGTCCCGAGCGACACGGCCCTCGCGACGACGCCGACCGCAGCGGTCGAGCTGCCGCCCGTCACGAACATCCCGGACATCGTGGTCGCGAAGGCCTCGGAGTTCGTCGGCGCCGAGACGACCCCCATGGCCCAGTTGCGGCGGATCGAACAGACCCTCCGCACCACCGGGTTCCTCAGCCACGGGCTCGCCTCGGACAGCTCTCCGTCGCGCGCCGGCCACGGTGCCGACCGGATGTCGGAGCTCTTCACCCGCACACCGATGGTTGGTGACGAGGAGCAGTACGCCTCAGCGTTCGCCCTCATGGCCCGATCGCTCGGCTACCCCGCGCGGGTCGTCATGGGCTTCGCGCCGGAGGTGACGGAGGGCCAGGGTTCTGTGCAGGTCGTCGGGGACGACGTGACGGCGTGGGTCGAGGTGCCTTTCGAGGGCTACGGCTGGGTCGCGTTCTCGCCGACCCCCGATGAGACCGAGATCCCGCAGGACCAGGACCCGAAGCCGAAGACCGAGCCGCAGCCGCAGGTGCGTCAGCCGCCGCGCAGCGACAACCTCGACGACAGCCTCCTCACCGAGGCCTCGATCGACGACGGCGACGACAAGGACAAGAACGACGGACTCGTGATCCCGGAATGGGTGTGGTGGCTCGCGCTGATCGTGGGTGTCCCGGTGTCGCTGTACGTCATCCCGCTCCTCGCCATCTCGGGTGCGAAGCGTCGGCGGACGAAGCGTCGCCGCGCGGGCGGTGGTGACCGCAGTGCGGCCGGTGCGTGGGACGAGCTGATCGACCGCTACGCCGAGCTCGGGTACTCGGTGCCTGCGGCCGCGACGCGGTCGACCACGGCGTCCGTGCTCGGAGCCCAGGAACCGGAGGGCGCGACCACGCTCACCGCGCTCGCGGGGACGACCGACGACGTCGTCTTCTCCGGTCGTGACGTGGACGACACGACGGCCGACGAGCTGTGGCAGCGGTCGGAGGCCGAGGCGTCACGGGCGCAGGGAGCGCTCGGCTGGTTCGCCCGCCAGCGGAGCCGGTTCCGCTACCGCGCGAAACGCGGTCTCGTGAGTCGGCTGCAGCCGTCCGGTTCGCTCGCCCGTCGAGCGGCACGCGACCAGCGCGCCACCGGAAGTCGCTGAGGTCGTTGCGGCCACCGAGGCACTACCCTCGGTGAGTATGGAGCGCTCGCTCGAGACCAGTGTGAGCCAGGCCGTCGACGCCTGGCTCCGGTGGTTGCCGCGCTGGCACCCCGCCGCACACCGTGGACGCACCCGGATCTGCCGCCGGTGCATCGGATCCCCGATCCTCCGCGCAGCAGGCCTCGTCGACGACGTGCCGCACCAGGTGCAGCACGGCCTCGCCACCCGGATGAAGGCCCTCGTCGACCACGCGGTGGCGGAGTACACCGAGCGGAACCTCCCCGTCCTCCGTGCCGAACTCCGCGCTGCCGACCTGCGCGAGGCGCAGCGCTCCTACCGTCCGGGGGAGGGGCTCGACCCGGAGTTCGACGGCCTGCAGCTCGACCCCGACCCGGATCCCGAGCAGCCCTACCTCTTCACCCTCGCGGAGCTCGGCGAGTCCCAGGCGAGGACCGTTCCACCACCCCCGCCGTTGTCCGACGACGCGAAGGAGGCGCTGCGCACCGAGATCGCCCTCGCCGACCAGTGCGCGAACGAGACCGGGCGCCGCATCTGCGAACTCCTCGTCGGGCACCGGCTCGCCATCCACGACGCCGTCGAACGGTACGTCGAACCGCAGGTCGCCGCACTCCTCGACGACCTCGCGCTCGAGCTCGATTCCCCCACCTCGCCCTGGTAGTCGTCGGGGCTCACCCGGACGCAGGAGGGGAGATCTCCCCATCGTGCTGTCCGACACCCGTCACTATACTTTCGAGCACTTGTCATCAGCACGATCCATGCTCATTGGGGGCGCAACACCATGACCGATCCCGGAGATCAGAACCCGCAGCAGCCCCAGTGGCAGCGACCGCCCGCCCAGCCCGACCCGCAGCAGGGATGGCAGGGCAACGGCCCGCAGCAGTCGGGTTCGGGCCAGCAGCAGGCGGGCCAGTACGGACAGCAGTCGCCGTACGGACAGTCGCCGACCCAGCCGTCCGGGCAGTACGGGCAGCAGTCCGGCCAGTACGGTGAGCAGTCGTCCGGCCAGCACAGCCAGCAGACGGGCCAGTACGGCCAGCAGTCCGACCAGTACGGCCAGCAGACCGGTCAGTACGGTCAGACGGCGCAGTACGGCCAGCAGCCGACCGAGCAGTTCGGTCAGCAGGGCACCGGTCAGTACGGCCAGCAGCCCACGGGACAGTACGGTCAGCAGCCCACCGAGCAGTACGGTCAGGCGCCCTACGCGCAGGGCGCCGGCGGGTATGGCGGCGGCCAGCAGCCGCCGAAGAAGAAGCTCTCGAAGAAGGGGCTCACCGGCATCATCGCCGGCGGCAGCGCCCTCCTCCTCATCATCGTGGGTGGCGTCGTCGGTGTCACCGTCGGCAACGCGCTCCACGCCCCGCAGGTGACGGTCGAGAGCTACCTCGACGCCCTCAAGTCGGGTGACGCCGAACAGGCGCTCAAGCTCTCCGGCACCGAGGTGTCGGCGGCCGACGTGCTCCTGACGGACGACGCGTACAAGGCCGCGTCCGGCAAGGTCTCCGGCTACACGATCGGGAAGACCACGACCAACGGGAACACCGCGACCGTCCAAGCCCGCCTCACCCAGGGTGGCGAGAGCGTCGACCAGGAGTTCACGCTCACCAAGGTCGGCAAGGACGCCGTGCTCTTCGACAAGTGGAAGCTCGAGGCTCCGGAACTCAGCACGGTCCAGGTCGACGTGGTCGCCCCTGAGGACGCGGTGGCGACGGTCGGCGGTGTCGACCTCACCGACGTCGAGCCGATCGCCGAGGGGTCGTACCAGCTGCGTGCACTCCCCGGCACCTACGACGTCGCCCTCAGCGAGAGCGACTGGTACACCGCCGAGGCGACCACCACGACGGCCGTGGGCTTCGGTCAGGCCGCGGAACCCGCGACGCTCGCCGTCGCCCTCACCGACGCCGGGACGACCGCCGTCGAGGAGGCCGTCAACGCGTACATCGACGGCTGCGGCGCCGCGACGGAGCTCGCCCCCGAGGGGTGCCCCTTCGAGATCCGCAACGACACCGGCTTCACGCCGTCCGGCGTGACCTGGAAGTTCGACACGCGCCCGACCTTCACGGTCGGCGAGTTCTCGGGCGGCGGCTGGGCCGTCGACTCCGAGACCGTCGGGCGCATGTCGATGACGTGCACGCTGACCGACCCGGCCACCGGCCAGACCGGCCCGGGCTACAGCATCAACCCGGTCGACTTCATCGTCGGCGGCACGGTCGAGGGCTTCACCGACGAGGGCGCGACGTTCGTCCCCTTCCCCTAGACCGACAGCTGTACGACCCCTGGGAGCACTGCTCCCGGGGGTCGTCGTCGTTTGACCACAGGCCCTCCGCGGGCTAGTCTTGGTTGGGTGTGCGCGCTGTCGTGCGCTCTCGTGCTGTCCACGTTCTCCGGAGCCTGGCTCGGGGGAGCGGACAGCAGTCTTGCACCATCGGGTTGATCCCCGCCGGGCTGGTCCCGGTTGCAGATCGCCCCCACGGCATACCCACCACTTCAGTGATGCGCACTCGCGCGTCACCGGTGGGTCCATACGACCTCGTGGTCCGGGAGACCGGTCCACGAATGCTGCAGTACCACTGTCACCGTGCAGTCATCATCAAGGAGCAAGTAGTGCCAACCATTCAGCAGTTGGTTCGGAAGGGCCGCAGCCCCAAGGTCGTCAAGACCAAGGCGCCCGCCCTGAAGAGCAACCCCCAGCAGGCCGGCGTGTGCACCCGCGTGTACACCACCACCCCGAAGAAGCCGAACTCGGCGATGCGCAAGGTCGCCCGCGTGAAGCTGCGCAACGGCACCGAGGTCACCGCGTACATCCCCGGTGAGGGCCACAACCTCCAGGAGCACTCGCTGGTCCTGGTCCGTGGTGGTCGTGTGAAGGACCTCCCGGGTGTCCGTTACAAGATCGTCCGTGGCGCCCTCGACACGCAGGCCGTCAAGAACCGCAAGCAGGCTCGCAGCCGCTACGGCGCGAAGATGGAGAAGAAGTAATGCCTCGCAAGGGTCCAGCTCCGAAGCGTCCCGTCGTCGCCGATCCCGTCTACGGCGCCCCCATCGTCAGCCAGCTCGTCAACAAGATCCTGCTGGACGGCAAGAAGGGCCTCGCTGAGCGCATCGTCTACGACGCACTCGAAGGCGTCACCGCCAAGAACCAGGGCGACGCCGTCGTCACGCTCAAGAAGGCGCTCGACAACGTCCGCCCGACCCTCGAGGTGCGTTCGCGCCGCGTCGGTGGTTCCACCTACCAGGTGCCGGTCGAGGTCAAGCCTCACCGCGCCAACACCCTCGCCCTGCGCTGGCTCGTGAGCTACGCGAAGGGCCGCCGTGAGAAGACGATGACCGAGCGTCTCCAGAACGAGATCCTCGACGCATCGAACGGTCTCGGTGCAGCCGTCAAGCGTCGTGAAGACACGCACAAGATGGCCGAGTCGAACAAGGCGTTCGCGCACTACCGCTGGTAGTCGCCGCCCGATGCGAGGGCGGACGATCCGTCCGCCCTCGCACACCTGAGTGAATCAGCTCACCCCTACCTATCCCCGGAGGACCCCGTGGCACAAGACGTGCTCACCGACCTGAACAAGGTCCGCAACATCGGCATCATGGCCCACATCGATGCCGGCAAGACCACCACCACCGAGCGCATCCTGTTCTACACGGGCGTCAACCACAAGATCGGCGAGACCCACGACGGTGCGTCGACGATGGACTGGATGGCGCAGGAGCAGGAGCGCGGCATCACCATCACGTCCGCCGCGACGACCTGCTTCTGGAACAAGAACCAGATCAACATCATCGACACCCCCGGCCACGTCGACTTCACGGTCGAGGTCGAGCGTTCGCTCCGCGTCCTCGACGGCGCGGTCGCGGTGTTCGACGGCAAGGAGGGCGTCGAGCCCCAGTCCGAGACCGTCTGGCGTCAGGCCGACAAGTACGACGTCCCGCGCATCTGCTTCGTCAACAAGATGGACAAGCTCGGCGCCGACTTCTACTTCACCGTCGACACGATCATCAGCCGTCTCGGCGCGAAGCCGCTGGTCATCCAGCTGCCGATCGGTGCCGAGTCCAACTTCGAGGGCGTCGTCGACCTCGTCGAGATGCGTGCGCTGACCTGGCGCGGAGACGCCAAGGGTGACGTCGAGATGGGCGCCAAGTACGCCATCGAGGAGATCCCGGAAGACCTCAAGGAGAAGGCGGCCGAGTACCGCACCGCGCTCCTCGAGGCCGTCGCCGAGACCGACGACGCACTCATGGAGAAGTACTTCGGTGGCGAAGAGCTGACCGTCGCGGAGATCAAGGCCGCGATCCGTCACCTCACCATCACGAGCACCATGTACCCGGTCCTCTGCGGCTCCGCGTTCAAGAACCGCGGCGTCCAGCCGATGCTCGATGCGGTCATCGACTACCTCCCCTCCCCGCTCGACGTCCCGGCCATCGAGGCCCACGACGCGCGCGACGAGGAGAAGGTCGTGGAGCGTCACCCCGACTCGACCGAGCCCTTCACCGCGCTCGCGTTCAAGGTCGCGGTGCACCCGTTCTTCGGTCGCCTGACCTACGTCCGCGTCTACTCGGGTCGTCTCGACTCCGGTGCGCAGATCATCAACTCGACCAAGGGCAAGAAGGAGCGCATCGGGAAGATCTTCCAGATGCACGCCAACAAGGAGAACCCGGTCGACTTCGTCACCGCCGGTCACATCTACGCGGTCATCGGCCTGAAGGACACCACCACCGGTGACACCCTGTCCGACCCGCAGCACCAGGTCGTCCTCGAGTCGATGAGCTTCCCGGAGCCCGTCATCGAGGTCGCGATCGAGCCGAAGACCAAGGCCGACCAGGAGAAGCTGGGCACCGCGATCCAGAAGCTGGCCGAAGAGGACCCGACGTTCCGCACCGAGCAGAACACCGAGACCGGCCAGACGGTCATCAAGGGCATGGGCGAGCTCCACCTCGACATCCTCGTCGACCGCATGAAGCGCGAGTTCAACGTCGAGGCCAACGTCGGCAAGCCGCAGGTCGCGTACCGCGAGACCATCAAGCGCAAGGTCGAGAAGTACGGCTACACGCACAAGAAGCAGACCGGTGGTTCGGGTCAGTTCGCGAAGATCCAGTTCGATCTGGAGCCGATGGACGTCACTCCGGAGACGACCTACGAGTTCGTGAACGCCGTGACCGGTGGTCGCATCCCGCGCGAGTACATCCCGTCGATCGACGCCGGTTTCCAGGACGCCCTGCAGGTCGGTGGCCTCGCCGGCTACCCGGTCGTGGGTGTCAAGGCGATCATCACCGATGGTGCGGCGCACGACGTCGACTCCTCGGAGATGGCGTTCAAGATCGCCGGCTCGATGGGTCTCAAGGAGGCCTACTCGCGTGCCAACCCCGTCCTCCTCGAGCCGCTCATGGCGGTCGAGGTGCGTACTCCCGAGGAGTACATGGGCGACGTCATCGGAGACCTCAACTCGCGCCGTGGACAGATCCAGTCCATGGACGACGCCACCGGCGTCAAGGTCATCCGTGCCAACGTGCCGCTCTCCGAGATGTTCGGCTACATCGGCGACCTCCGGTCGAAGACCTCCGGTCGTGCCGTGTACTCGATGACGTTCGAGAGCTACGCGGAGGTCCCGAAGGCTGTCGCCGACGAGATCATCCAGAAGAACAAGGGCGAGTAGTCACTCACTCTCTCTTCACCGCGGTCCGGCCGGGTGTGCGAACACCCGGGCGGATCGCGTAACATGAATACACATCCCTGCAGTGCGTCGGGCATCGAATGGTGCCCGGCGTCCCGCACAACGTCCTGAGGAGGACTCACAGTGGCAAAGGCCAAGTTCGAGCGGACCAAGCCGCACGTCAACATCGGTACGATCGGTCACGTCGACCACGGCAAGACCACGCTCACCGCGGCGATCTCGAAGGTCCTGGCGGACAAGTTCCCGTCCGCGACCAACGTGCAGCGCGACTTCGCGTCGATCGACTCCGCGCCGGAAGAGCGTCAGCGTGGTATCACGATCAACATCTCGCACGTCGAGTACGAGACCCCGAAGCGCCACTACGCGCACGTCGACGCCCCCGGTCACGCCGACTACATCAAGAACATGATCACCGGTGCTGCGCAGATGGACGGCGCGATCCTGGTCGTCGCCGCCACTGACGGCCCGATGGCTCAGACGCGTGAGCACGTGCTGCTCGCCAAGCAGGTCGGCGTGCCCTACCTGCTCGTCGCGCTGAACAAGTCCGACATGGTCGACGACGAGGAGATCCTGGAGCTCGTCGAGCTCGAGGTCTCCGAGCTCCTCGCCTCGCAGGGCTTCGCTGAGGACGCACCGGTCGTCCGTGTCTCGGGCCTCAAGGCGCTCGAGGGCGACGAGAAGTGGGTGCAGAGCATCCTCGACCTCATGGACGCCGTGGACGCCAACGTCCCCGACCCCGTGCGCGACAAGGACAAGCCCTTCCTCATGCCGATCGAGGACGTCTTCACGATCACCGGTCGTGGAACCGTCGTCACGGGCCGCGCCGAGCGTGGCACGCTCGCGATCAACTCCGAGGTCGAGATCGTCGGCATCCGCCCGACGCAGAAGACGATCGTCACGGGTATCGAGATGTTCCACAAGCAGCTCGACGAGGCATGGGCCGGCGAGAACTGTGGTCTCCTGCTCCGTGGCACGAAGCGTGAAGACGTCGAGCGCGGCCAGGTCGTCGTGAAGCCGGGTTCGGTCACGCCGCACACGAACTTCGAGGGCACCGCGTACATCCTGTCCAAGGATGAGGGTGGGCGTCACAACCCGTTCTACGCGAACTACCGTCCGCAGTTCTACTTCCGCACCACCGACGTCACCGGCGTCATCACGCTGCCCGAGGGCACCGAGATGGTCATGCCCGGCGACACCACCGACATGACCGTTGAGCTGATCCAGCCCATCGCCATGGAGGTCGGCCTCGGTTACGCCATCCGTGAGGGTGGCCGCACCGTCGGCGCCGGCACCGTCACCAAGGTGCTCGCGTAAGCATCCGCTGACGCGAACCCCTGATCGACCTCAGGGTCGACACGGTTCCACACGAAGGGCCCGGAGCATTTCGCTCCGGGCCCTTCGTCGTTCCTGCTGTCGGCGATCAGCGCCCCGGAGTTTCATATGTAAAATATCGGTCGACCCATTCTGTATCGAGCCGCCCGAGGTGACCGTGTCCCGTTCGTCCATCCGTCCGCGTCGTCTGTCGCGCCCACGTGTCCTGATCCCGGGCGTCTTCGTCCTGTCCATCCTGCTCGGCATCGTCGGAGCCACCGTGTCGGCGGCGGTGGAGGCCATGTCCGTCCGGGACGATCTCGCTTCGGTCCTGCCTGAGATCGAGGCGATCCGAGCGGGCGTCGATGGCGTCGGCACCGACGCGATCGATCCCGACGGCGTGCAGCGTGCCGGCGATGCGGTCGAGCGGGCCCTGGCGTCGACGCAGCGGCCTGACTGGTGGCTCGCGGAACGCGTGCCCGTCTCCGGGGCCAACTTCGAGGCGGTGCGCACGGCCGTCGAGGCGGCGCACGTCGTCGTCGACGAGGTCGTCGAGCCGGTCCTCGGCCTGTCCCTCGACGGACTGGCGGTCGACGGACGACTGGACGCGGCGCGGGTGGGGAGCATCGCCCGCACCTCGGCGCGTGCGCTGGAGCGGCTCGAGGAGCAGGTGGCGCGCCTCGACCGCCTCGACCACTCGGTGCTCCTCCCGCAGGTGGCGTCGGCGCTGGTCGGGCTCGACGGTCCGCTGCGCGAGGCGTCACCGCTCGCTGCCCGGCTCGCACCGGTGCTTCGCGCGCTGCCCGGGTTCCTGGGGGAGGACGGGCCGCGAGACGTGGTCGTCCTGTTCCAGAACTCGGCGGAGAGCCGAGCCCTCGGGGGCATCGCGGGAGCTTCGGTGCTCGTGCACATCGAGGATGGGGTGCTCAGCGTGACGAGGACCCTCGGCGGCGCGGACTTCGTGTCGCACGCCGATCCGGTGGTGCCCCTCCCGGCCGATGCCGACGCGCTCTACCGGACCGAGGGATACGCTACCGCGGGCACCTCCATCCATGAGGTGACGGCGAGGCCGGACTTCCCCTACGGTGCGCAGGCGGCCTCGAGGCTGTGGCAGGAGAGTCAGGGCGTCACGCCCGATCTGGTGCTCGCCGTCGACCCGGTCGCGTTGTCCCACCTGTTGCGAGCGACCGGCCCCGTGGTCCTTGCCGACGGTACGGAGCTGTCGAGCGACACGGCGGTCGACGAACTCCTGAACGGCGTCTACCGGGATCATCCCGGTCTCAGCGACGAGGCGAACCGGGCGCAGGACGCCACCTTCACCGCCGTCGTCCAGGCGCTCACCTCGCAGCTGCAGGCGGGGTCCATGTCGGTCCCCCGGGCGATCGGCGGCTGGGTGCAGGCGGTCGACGAGCGGCGTCTGCTCGCCTGGAGTCCCGACCGCGTCGAGGAACGGGCGTTGGTGCTCGCCGGGGTCGGCGGCGGCTTGCCCGAGCGTTCGTCCCGTTCGGTGCCGTTCGGGCTGTACCTCTCGGACGCGGTCGGCTCCAAGCTCGAGTACTACCTCCGACAGCAGGTCCGTGTCCGTGCGGGCTCGTGCGACGTCGATGGGACGCGCACAGTGATGGTCGCGTCGGAACTCTCGAACACGATCGACACGGAGTCGGAGCTCGACACGGAGGCGTTCGACTACATCGCGGGGTTCCACGAGCGTGAGGGGCTCCCTCGTGGTTGGATGCGCCTGCGGGTCATGGCCTACGCGCCCGACGGTGCCGACATCCGCTCGCTTCGCGTGGACGGCACCGAGGTCCCGTACACGGCCGGATCGGACGACGGACGCCCGGTGGCCTACATGGTGGTGACGATCGCGCCGGGCTCGACGGTGACGCTCGACGTCGATGCGGACGTGTCCGGTGCGACGGTCGACGCCGTGCGGTTCCTGGGCACTCCGGGGGTGCGTCCGGTCGAGGTCGACAACGCCGTCGAGCCCTGCTGAGCAGCGGCGCCTCGGTGCTCGGACCGCCCGAGACTGGGCGGATCCTGACCATCCGACGCCCGCGACACGCCCGGGTTGCACGCATGGTGGATCCGTGGCAAACTAGTCCAGTTCAGTACTTCGGACGAGCGTGCCTGTGCGCGCTCCGGCGGATCACTGCCAGGTAGTGCATAGGAGCTCCCAGACGCGGCAACGCGACAGGGATCGAGCCTAGGCCGCGGGTAGCAGAACACCAATCACTTCATCGCAATCCAGGTCGTAGCAGTGCTACGCCCAGCGCCGACCACGAGTCGGGGTGGAACCCGGTGGATGACCACGAGGGTCGCAAGACACGAGTGGTCGTTGACAGCAGAACAGTGGTGCGACACCAGTAGTGCCAATGGCGTGGAGCAACCGAACGTTGCAAAGCGCACGATATGCGTCCAATACGGAGCGATCCGCATGACGCGAGACAGAGAGTGAGTCACACATGGCGGGACAGAAGATCCGCATCCGACTGAAGTCGTATGACCATGAGGTCATCGATACTTCGGCGCGCAAGATCGTCGACACGGTCACCCGTGCAGGCGCAACCGTCGTCGGCCCGGTGCCGCTTCCGACGGAGAAGAACGTGGTCTGCGTGATCCGTTCGCCGCACAAGTACAAGGACAGCCGGGAGCACTTCGAAATGCGCACCCACAAGCGTCTGATCGACATCATCGACCCGACCCCGAAGGCCGTCGACTCGCTCATGCGTCTCGACCTGCCGGCGGACGTCAACATCGAGATCAAGCTCTGAGCTCGGTAGAGACGGAAGGAAGACATGTCTAACACGAAGACCAGCAAGGGTCTGCTCGGCACCAAGCTCGGCATGACCCAGGTGTGGGACGAGAACAACAAGCTCGTCCCCGTCACCGTCATCGAGATCACGCCCAACGTGGTCACGCAGGTTCGCACCCCCGAGGTCGACGGCTACGACGCCGTGCAGATCGCGTACGGCCAGATCGATCCCCGCAAGGTCAGCAAGCCTGACGCGGGTCACTTCGACAAGGCCGGCGTGACGCCGCGTCGCCACCTCACCGAGGTCCGCACCGCCGACGCATCCGAGTACTCGCTCGGCCAGGAGCTCACCGTCGACGGTGTCTTCGAGGCCGGCCAGAAGGTCGACGTCGTCGGCACTTCGAAGGGTAAGGGTTTCGCCGGTGTCATGAAGCGTCACAACTTCAAGGGCATGGGCGCATCTCACGGTGCTCACCGCAACCACCGCAAGCCGGGCTCCATCGGCGCCTCCTCGACCCCGAGCCGTGTCTTCAAGGGCATGCGCATGGCCGGTCGTATGGGTGGCGAGCGCGTCACCGTGCTGAACCTCCGGGTTCACGCCATCGACGCCGAGAAGGGCCTGCTGCTCGTCAAGGGTGCCGTTCCCGGCGCTCGTGGCCGTATCGTATTCGTCCGCACCGCAGTGAAGGGAGCGTAGTTCCATGGCTATCGCTACTCTCGACGTGCTCGACACCAAGCTCAAGAAGGCCGGCACCGTCGACCTTCCTGCCGAGGTGTTCGACGTTCAGACCAACATCCCGCTCATCCACCAGGTGGTCGTCGCGCAGCTCGCTGCCGCCCGCCAGGGGACGCACAAGACCAAGCGCCGCGGCGAAGTGTCCGGTGCCGGCCGCAAGCCGTTCAAGCAGAAGGGTACGGGTAACGCTCGTCAGGGCTCCATCCGTGCACCTCAGATGACCGGCGGTGGCATCGTCCACGGTCCAGTGCCCCGCAACTACGCACAGCGCACCCCCAAGAAGATGATCGCCGCGGCTCTCCTCGGCGCCCTCTCCGACCGCGCACGCGGCAGCCGCCTGCACGTCGTCGACTCCCTCTCGATCGGTGAGAAGCCGTCGACGAAGGCCGTGTCCGAGTACCTGACGAACGTCGCTTCCTCGAAGCACGTCCTGATCGTCCTCCAGCGCGACGACGAGCTCAGCCTCCGCAGCGTCCGCAACCTGCAGAACGTGCACGTGCTGTCGTACGACCAGCTGAACGCATACGACGTGCTCGTCTCCGACGACATCGTCTTCACCAAGGCCGCCTTCGAGGCATTCGTCGCCAGCAAGACCGGCAACACGGCCGCAACCGAGGAGGTCTCGGCATGACCGCGATCAACAAGGACCCCCGCGACGTCATCTTCGCGCCGGTCGTCTCCGAGAAGAGCTACAGCCTGATCGACGAGGGCAAGTACACCTTCCTCGTCGACCCGCGCTCGAACAAGACCGAGATCAAGCTCGCCATCGAGAAGATCTTCGGTGTCGAGGTCGCTTCGATCAACACCCTCACCCGTCAGGGCAAGACCCGTCGCACCAAGTTCGGCACCGGCAAGCGCAAGGACACCAAGCGCGCCATCGTGTCGCTCAAGTCGGGTTCCATCGACATCTTCACGGCTGTTGGCTAAGACGGCCGGGAACGAAGAGGAATAAGAAATGGCTATTCGTAAGTACAAGCCCACGACTCCTGGTCGTCGCGGTTCGTCTGTCGCGGACTTCGCGGAGATCACCCGCACCACGCCGGAGAAGTCGCTGCTTCGTCCGTTGTCGAAGTCCGGTGGTCGCAACAACCAGGGCCGCATCACGACGCGTCACATCGGTGGTGGCCACAAGCGCCAGTACCGTCTGATCGACTTCCGTCGCAACGACAAGGACGGCGTCAACGCCAAGGTCGCTCACATCGAGTACGACCCCAACCGCACCGCGCGTATCGCGCTGCTCCACTTCGTGGACGGCACCAAGCGCTACATCCTGGCTCCGAACAAGCTCAGCCAGGGCGACGTGGTCGAGTCGGGTGCCGGCGCGGACATCAAGCCCGGCAACAACCTGCCGCTGAAGAACATCCCCACCGGTACGGTCATCCACGCGATCGAGCTCCGTCCCGGCGGCGGCGCGAAGATGGCCCGCTCCGCGGGTGCATCGGTGCGTCTCGTCGCGAAGGACGGCCCGTACGCGCAGCTCCGTCTGCCGTCCGGTGAGATCCGCAACGTCGACCTGCGCTGCCGCGCCACCATCGGTGAGGTCGGCAACGCCGAGCAGTCGAACATCAACTGGGGTAAGGCCGGCCGTAAGCGCTGGCTGGGCGTCCGCCCGACCGTCCGTGGTGTCGCGATGAACCCGATCGACCACCCGCACGGTGGTGGTGAGGGCAAGACCTCCGGTGGACGTCACCCGGTCAGCCCGTGGGGCCAGAAGGAAGGCCGCACGCGCCACCCCAACAAGGAAAGCGACAAGCTCATCGTTCGTCGTCGTACCGCCGGCAAGAAGCGTAAGTAGGAGTAAGAGAAGATGCCACGCAGTCTCAAGAAGGGCCCCTTCGTCGACGACCACCTGCTCCGCAAGGTCGTCACGGCGAACGAGGCCAACAACAAGAACGTGATCAAGACCTGGTCGCGTCGATCGATGATCATCCCGGCGATGCTGGGTCACACCATCGCCGTCCACGACGGTCGCAAGCACATCCCGGTGTTCGTCACCGAGACGATGGTCGGGCACAAGCTCGGCGAGTTCGCGCCCACCCGCACCTTCCGTGGACACGTGAAGGACGACAAGAAGGGCCGTCGCCGCTAACGCGGTGACGTGAAGGAGGAAGAGAAATGGTGGAGTCGATCGCCCGCGTGCGACACATCCGCGTCACCCCCCAGAAGGCCCGTCGTGTCGTCGCGCTCATCCGTGGCAAGCAGGCTCAGGAGGCCTTGGCCATCCTGAAGTTCGCACCACAGAGCGCCAGCGAGCCCATCTACAAGCTCGTTGCCTCGGCCATCGCGAACGCTCGCGTCACGGCCGACAAGGACAACGTGTTCCTTGACGAGCAGGACCTGTACATCGCGAAGGCGTACGTCGACGAGGGTGCAACCCTCAAGCGTTTCCGTCCCCGCGCACAGGGCCGCGCGTTCCGCATCCTCAAGCGCACCAGCCACATCACCGTCGAGCTCTCGACGCCTGATGAGACTGCCGGCGCTGCCAAGGCCAAGAAGGTGAGCAAGTAATGGGTCAGAAAGTCAATCCATACGGCTTCCGTCTGGGAATCACGACCGACCACGTGTCGCGTTGGTTCTCCGACAGCACGAAGAAGGGTCAGCGTTACAGCGACTTCGTCGCGGAAGACGTCAAGATCCGCCGTCTGCTGGCGACCTCGCTCGACCGCGCTGGTGTCAGCCGCATCGAGATCGAGCGCACCCGTGACCGCGTCCGCGTCGACATCCACACCGCCCGTCCGGGCATCGTGATCGGTCGCCGTGGCGCCGAGGCCGAGCGCATCCGCGCCGACCTCGAGAAGCTCACGAAGAAGCAGATCCAGCTGAACATCCTCGAGGTCAAGAACCCCGAGGCCGACGCTCAGCTCGTCGCGCAGGGCATCGCCGAGCAGCTCTCCGCACGTGTGGCATTCCGCCGCGCGATGCGTAAGGGCCTGCAGGGCGCTCAGCGCACGTCCACCGTCAAGGGTGTCCGCATCCAGGTGTCCGGCCGCCTCGGCGGCGCCGAGATGAGCCGTTCCGAGTTCTACCGCGAAGGCCGTGTGCCGCTGCACACCCTCCGCGCGAACATCGACTACGGCTTCTACGAGGCGAAGACCACGTTCGGCCGTATCGGCGTGAAGGTCTGGATCTACAAGGGCGACATCACCAACAAGGAGCTTGCTCGCGAGCAGGCCAACCAGAAGTCGACGCGTCCGGAACGTCGCGACGGTGGCGACCGCCCCCGTCGGAACGCCGGTCCGAGCAGCGCCCCCAAGGCAGCTGCCGAGGCGCCCGCCGCCGCAGGAGTTGAGGCATAACCATGTTGATCCCACGCAAAGTCAAGCACCGGAAGCAGCACCACCCCGGCCGTTCCGGCCAGGCGACCGGTGGCACCAAGGTGTCGTTCGGTGAGTTCGGTATCCAGGCCCTGACGCCCGCTTACGTGACCAACCGTCAGATCGAGTCCGCTCGTATCGCCATGACGCGTCACATCAAGCGTGGCGGAAAGGTGTGGATCAACATCTACCCCGACCGTCCGCTGACCAAGAAGCCCGCCGAAACCCGCATGGGTTCCGGTAAGGGTTCGCCCGAGTGGTGGGTCGCGAACGTCAAGCCGGGTCGTGTGCTGTTCGAGGTCGCCGGAGTCGATGAGACCCTGGCCCGCGAGGCGCTGACCCGTGCAATCCACAAGCTGCCCCTCAAGGCACGCATCATCAAGCGCGAGGAGGGCGACGCATAATGGCGATCGGATCCAAGGAGCTCACCCCCGTCGAGCTCGACACCTTTGAAGACCAGCGCCTCATCGAGGAGCTCCGCAAGGCCAAGGAAGAGCTGTTCAACCTGCGCTTCCAGTCGGCCACGGGGCAGCTCGAGAACCACGGCCGCCTGCGCGCCGTGAAGCGCGACATCGCTCGCATCTACACGGTCATCCGTGAGCGCGAGCTCGGCATCCGGGCCACGCCGACCGTCGAGGTCGTCGAGGCCAAGGCCGAGAAGAAGACCAAGAAGGCCAAGGCCGCACCGAAGTCCGAGGACACCGCTGCAGCCGACGCCGAGACCACGAAGGAGGCCTAGACATGGCTACCGCTACTGACAAGGCCCCCGAGGGTCACGAGTCGGCCGAGCACGACGTCAAGGACGCCGCTGCTCGTGGCTACCGCAAGACCCGCCGTGGTCTGGTGACCAGCGACAAGATGGAGAAGACCATCGTCGTCGAGGTCGAGGACCGCGTGAAGCACCCGCTCTACGGCAAGGTCATCCGCCGCACCTCCAAGGTCAAGGCTCACGACGAGGCGAACTCCGCCGGCATCGGCGACCTCGTCCTGATCAGCGAGACCCGCCCCACCAGCGCCACCAAGCGCTGGCGTCTGGTCGAGATTCTCGAGAAGGCCAAGTAGGCCTCGCGGCTTACTGAGAGGAAAGCGAACAATGCTTCAGCAAGAATCACGAGTCAAGGTCGCCGACAACACCGGCGCCAAGGAGCTCCTGACCATTCGCGTGCTCGGTGGCTCCGGCCGCCGCTACGCGGGCCTCGGTGACACCATCGTCGCGACCGTCAAGGACGCGATCCCCGGTGGCAACGTCAAGAAGGGCGACGTCGTCAAGGCGGTCATCGTCCGCACCCGCAAGCAGACCCGTCGTTCCGACGGTTCGTACATCAAGTTCGACGAGAACGCCGCTGTCATCCTGAAGGCTGACGGGGACCCCCGTGGTACCCGCATCTTCGGACCGGTCGGTCGCGAGCTTCGTGACAAGAAGTTCATGAAGATCGTCTCGTTGGCGCCGGAGGTTATCTAAGTCATGGCAAAGATCAAGAAGGGCGACCTGGTTCAGGTCGTCTCCGGCCCGAAGCAGGACCGCGGTGGTTACCGCGGCAAGCAGGGTCGCGTCATCGAGGTCCTGGCGGACAAGAACCGGGTGATCGTGGAGGGCGTCAACTACGTCACGAAGCACTCCCGTGTCGGCCAGACCCAGCGTGGAACGAAGACCGGCGGCATCGAGACCGTCGAGGCTTCGATCCACATCTCCAACGTCGCGCTCGTCGACCCGGAGACCAAGGGCCCGACCAAGGTCGGCCACCGCAACGAGGAAGTCACGAAGGACGGCGTCACCAAGACGGTCCGCGTTCGTTACGCCAAGAAGTCAGGTAAGGACCTGTAATGACCGACACAGAAGTGGCGACTGGCAAAATCCAGCCCCGTCTCAAGCAGAAGTACCGCGCTGAGATCCTTCCGCAGCTGCAGAAGGACTTCGGCTTCACGAACGTGCACCAGGTGCCCGGACTCGTGAAGGTCGTCGTCAACACCGGTGTGGGCGAGGCCGCTCGCGACAGCAAGGTCATCGACGGCGCTGTTTCGGACCTCACCAAGATCACCGGCCAGAAGCCGCAGGTCACCAAGGCACGCAAGTCCATCGCGCAGTTCAAGCTGCGCGAGGGTCAGCCCATCGGCGCTCACGTCACGCTTCGTGGCGACCGCGCGTGGGAGTTCCTCGACCGCCTGCTGAGCCTCGCTCTTCCGCGTATCCGCGACTTCCGCGGTCTCTCGGACAAGCAGTTCGACGGCAACGGCAACTACACCTTCGGTCTCCAGGAGCAGTCCATGTTCCACGAGATCGACCAGGACAAGATCGATCGTGTCCGCGGCTTCGACATCACCGTCGTGACCACGGCCAAGAACGACGACGAGGGTCGCGCGCTGCTCAAGGCGCTCGGCTTCCCGTTCAAGGCGGCTGAGTCCAAGTAGGCTGAGCTTCTGCCCGGTCCTCGGTGTATGTCGAGGACCGGGCTTCCGCCCGTTCGGGGCACTCCTGCCCAGAACGGTTCAACCACCACAGGTCGGCACCCTTGCACAGGATGTCGAAACCTGGTGAACAAAGGAAACACTCGATATGACCATGACAGATCCGGTCGCAGACATGCTGACCAGACTGCGCAATGCGAACTCGGCGCACCACGACACCGTGTCGATGCCGCACTCCAAGCTCAAGGTGAACATCGCCGAGATCCTCAAGTCCGAGGGCTACATCTCCGGCTGGGAGGTCGCTGACGCGGCCGTCGGACAGACGCTCTCACTGAGCCTCAAGTTCGGCCCGAACCGCGAGCGCTCCATCGCCGGCATCAAGCGCGTCTCGAAGCCCGGCCTCCGCGTCTACGCGAAGTCGAACGAGATCCCCAAGGTCCTCGGCGGCCTCGGCGTCGTCATCCTGTCCACCTCCAGCGGCCTCCTCACGGACCGCCAGGCCGAGAAGAAGGGCGTGGGTGGGGAAGTCCTCGCCTACGTGTGGTAGCCAGTCATGTCTCGTATTGGAAGACTCCCCATCGACATCCCGGCAGGCGTCACCATCGACGTCGCCGGTCAGAACGTCACCGTCAAGGGCCCGAAGGGTGAGCTCCAGCTCACCGTCGCGAGCCCCATCGAGGTCAAGCTCGAAGACGCACAGCTGCTCGTCACGCGTCCCGACGACGAGCGCAACTCGCGCTCGCTCCACGGCCTGACCCGCACGCTCATCGCGAACCAGATCATCGGCGTCACCCAGGGCTACACCAAGGGCCTCGAGGTCGTCGGTACCGGTTACCGCGTCGCTCAGAAGGGCAGCGCCGTCGAGTTCGCGCTCGGCTTCTCGCACCCCGTCACCGTCGAGCCGCCGGTCGGCATCACGCTGACCGTCGAGGGCAACAACAAGCTCACGGTCGCCGGTATCGACAAGCAGGCCGTCGGCGAGGTCGCCGCCAACATCCGTAAGATCCGCAAGCCCGAGCCGTACAAGGGCAAGGGTGTGCGCTACGCCGGCGAGATCGTGCGTCGCAAGGCCGGAAAGGCTGGTAAGTAACCATGGCTCGTCCAACGAAGACTGCCGCACGTGGCCGTCGCCACACGCGTCTGCGCAAGAAGGTCGAGGGCACCGCGGTCCGTCCGCGCCTCGTCGTCAACCGTTCAGCCCGTCACGTGTTCGTGCAGGTTGTCGATGACACGAAGGGTCACACCCTCGTCTCTGCCTCGACCATGGAGGACACCCTCCGGACGTTCGACGGCGACAAGACCGCCAAGTCGCGCAAGGTCGGCGAACTCATCGCCGAGCGTGCCAAGGCAGCCGGCATCGACGATGTCGTATTTGACCGTGGAGGCAACCGCTACGCAGGTCGCGTGGCAGCAATTGCCGATGGTGCTCGAGAGGGCGGATTGAACCTGTGAGCGAAGACAACAAGCAGCAGCAAGAGCCTGTGGCGACCGTGGCCGAGGCCCCGGTCGAGACCGCGGCATCGACGGCGCCCACCGGCGACCGCGAGCCGCGCGAGGCGCGCCGCGGAGGCCGTGAGCGCAACCCCAACCGCGACCGCGGTAGCCGCGACAGCGACAAGAGCCAGTTCCTGGAGCGCGTCGTGACCATCAACCGTGTCTCGAAGGTCGTGAAGGGTGGTCGTCGCTTCAGCTTCACCGCCCTCGTGGTCGTCGGTGACGGCAACGGCATGGTCGGCGTCGGCTACGGCAAGGCCCGCGAAGTCCCGCTCGCGATCGCGAAGGGCGTCGAAGAGGCGAAGAAGAACTTCTTCCGCGTCCCGCGCGTCGGCTCGACCATCCCGCACCCCACCCAGGGTGAGGCAGCAGCCGGTGTGGTGCTCCTGCGCCCCGCCGCCGCTGGTACCGGTGTCATCGCCGGTGGTCCCGTCCGCGCCGTCCTCGAGTGCGCCGGCATCCACGACGTGCTGAGCAAGTCGCTCGGTTCGTCCAACACGATCAACATCGTCCACGCGACCGTCACGGCGCTGAAGCAGCTCGAGGAACCTCGTGCCGTCGCAGCCCGTCGTGGTCTCGAGTTCGACCAGGTCGCTCCGGCCCGCCTGCTCCGTGCAGAGGCAGAGGCCGTTCAGGCGGCCGCTGCTGCGAAGGTAGGTGCCTGATGGCCCAGCTGAGGATCACCCAGATCAAGGGCAGAATTAGTGAGAAGCAGAACCAGCGCGACACGCTTCGCAGCCTGGGTCTCCGTCGCATCGGTGCTGTCGTCGTCCGCCCGGACAACGCGCAGAACCGCGGCTACGTGAACACTGTTGCTCACCTCGTACAGGTTGAGGAGATCGACTAATGGCTGAGAAGAACGAAACCACTGAGGAGAAGGCCCCCAAGGCCGCTGCCAAGGCAGCTCCGAAGACGGCTGCCGCGAAGGCCGAGCCCAAGGCGAAGGCGGCCCCCAAGGCCACCGCAGCCAAGAAGCCCGCGAAGGACGAGCCCGCCGAGAAGCGCGAGCAGGTCCTGAAGGTGCACCACCTCCGTCCCGCCGCCGGTGCCAAGAAGTCCCGGATGCGCGTCGGCCGTGGTGAGGCGTCCAAGGGTAAGACCGCCGGTCGCGGTACCAAGGGTACGAAGGCGCGTTACAACGTCAAGGTCGGCTTCGAGGGTGGGCAGATGCCGCTGCACATGCGCACCCCGAAGCTCCGTGGCTTCAAGAACCCCTTCCGCGTCGAGTACCAGGTCGTGAACCTGGAGAAGCTCGCCGAGCTGTACCCGAAGGGTGGCGACGTCACCACGGTGGACCTCGTCGCCAAGGGTGCCGTCCGGAAGAACGAGAAGGTCAAGGTTCTCGGAAACGGTGACATCTCGGTTAAGCTGAATGTCGCGGTTGACAAGGTCTCCGGCTCAGCTGAGCAGAAGATCGTGGCAGCCGGGGGCAGCGTCAAGTAGCCCTCGGCCGGCTCCGCACAGGAGCTCACTCGGGTGGCCGGCATCATGCCGGTCACCCGGGCCGACCCCGCAACATCTCACAGGAGGCCCCTTTTGTTCAGCGCCATCGGCCGGATCTTCCGGACCCCGGATCTTCGTCGCAAGATCGGGTTCACACTCGGGATCATCGCCATCTACCGGCTGGGGTCCTTCATCCCCGCTCCGTTCGTGAACTTCCCGAACGTGCAGCAGTGCCTCGCGAACCAGCAGGCCGCCGGCGCATCAGGCCTCTACGAGCTCGTCAACCTCTTCAGTGGTGGCGCGCTCCTCCAACTCTCCATTTTCGCGCTGGGCATCATGCCCTACATCACCGCGTCGATCATCGTCCAACTCCTCCGCGTGGTCATCCCGCACTTCGAGACGCTGCACAAAGAAGGCCAGGCCGGCCAGGGCAAGCTGACGCAGTACACGCGGTACCTCACGATCTTCCTCGGCATCCTCCAGTCGACGACGCTCATCACGGTCGCCAAGAGCGGTGCACTGTTCGGCAACCAGGGCGGCGTCTGCGCCGACCTCATCACCGCCCAGGGCGGCACCTGGTACGGCATGCTCCTCATGGTCGTCACCATGACCGCGGGCACCGGCCTCGTCATGTGGATGGCCGAGCTCGTGACCGAGCGCGGCGTCGGCAACGGCATGTCGCTCCTCATCTTCACCTCGATCGCAGCCACGTTCCCGGGCTCGCTGGCCGCCATCTGGACCGCGAAGGGCCCGGAGGTCTTCCTCCTCGTGCTCGCCGTCGGCCTCGTGATCGTCGGACTCGTCGTCTTCGTCGAGCAGTCGCAACGTCGCATCCCCGTGCAGTACGCGAAGCGCATGGTCGGACGCCGGACGTACGGCGGCAACAACACCTACATCCCCATCAAGGTCAACATGGCCGGTGTGGTGCCCGTCATCTTCGCGTCGTCGATCCTGTACCTGCCGGCCCTCATCGCGCAGTTCAACCAGCCGACGACCGGCACTCCGGCGCCCTGGGTCCTGTGGATCCAGCAGTACCTCACCAAGGGTGACCACCCGCTGTACATGCTCATGTACTTCCTGCTCATCGTCGGCTTCACCTACTTCTACGTCGCGATCACCTTCAACCCTGAAGAGGTCGCCGACAACATGAAGAAGTACGGCGGGTTCATCCCCGGCATCCGTGCCGGACGCCCGACGGCCGAGTACCTCGACTACGTGCTGACCCGCGTGACCCTGCCCGGATCGATCTACCTGGGGTTGATCGCCCTCCTGCCGCTCATCGCGCTGGCCCTGGTCGGTGCGAACGCGAACTTCCCGTTCGGTGGGGCCTCGATCCTCATCATCGTGGGTGTCGGACTCGAGACGGTCAAGCAGATCGACTCGCAACTCCAGCAGCGCCACTACGAAGGGCTCCTGCGTTGAGCGCGGCGGCCGGCAAGCCCCGTCTGCTCATCGTCGGTCCTCCGGGATCCGGCAAGGGCACCCAGGCGGCCTTCCTCGCGGAGCGCTTCGACATCCCCGCGATCTCGACGGGCGACATCTTCCGCGCGAACATCAAGGAGGGTACGGCGCTCGGGAAGCAGGTCCAGGCGATCGTGAGCGAGGGCGGGTACGTCCCCGACTCCTTGACGAACGAGATCGTCCGCGACCGGCTCCACCAGCCCGACGCCGTCGAGGGGTTCCTGCTCGACGGGTACCCGCGGACCACCGACCAGGTCGTCGCGCTCGACGCTCTGCTCGCTGAGAACGACGCGAGCCTCGACGCCGTCGTGCAGCTGCAGGCCGACACGGAAGAGGTCGTCTCACGACTCCTCAAGCGTGCCGCCGAGCAGGGTCGCACCGACGACACGGAGGAGGTCATCCGCCACCGGCTCGACCTCTACGCGCACGAGACCGCGCCGCTGATCGAGGTCTTCACGGCCCGGGGGCTCGTCGTGGCAGTCGACGGCCTCGGCGAGGTCGACGACGTGACCGCGCGGATCGACGCGGCCCTCGCCGCTCGCGGCATCATCGTTCCGGCCGTCTGACGCACCGACACATCCACCACGGTGTTCCGGAAGTCGATCTACAAGACCCCTGACCAGATCCGCGCCATGATCGCGCCGGGGCTGGCCACCGCGGCCTCGCTCGATGCGGTGCGTGCGCTCGTCGCCCCCGGGGTGACGACGCTGCAACTCGACGCGGCTGCCGAGGCGGCGATCGTCGCGGCCGGCGGGCACTCCAACTTCAAGCTCGTCCCCGGCTACCGGCACACGGTCTGCACCTCGGTCAACGAGGACGTGGTCCACGGCATCCCCGGGTCGCGCGTGCTGCAGGCGGGCGACATCGTGTCGATCGACAGCGGCGCCGAGATCGACGGCTGGAACGGCGACTCCGCGATGACCATCGTGCTCACCGATCCCACGCGCCCGGAGCTCGTCACCGAGCGCGAGCGCCTCTCGGCGGTGACGGAGGGCTCGCTGTGGGCCGGGATCGCCGAACTCGCGACCGCCCGACACCTCAACCAGGTCGGTGCCGCGATCGAGGAGTACGTCGAGGACCACTCACCCGAGGGGAAGCCCTACGGGATCCTCACAGACTACGTCGGGCACGGCATCGGACGCACGATGCACGAGGCACCGCCGGTGTTCAACTACCGGGTCCGTCAGCGCGGACCCGAAGTGAAGCCCGGACTCGTGGTGGCCATCGAACCCATGGTGGTCGCCGGGAGCCCAGACACCTTCGTCCGCGACGACGAATGGACGGTCGCCACGCTGGACGGTGGCTCGGCGGCGCACTGGGAGCACAGCGTCGCCGTGCACCGCGACGGCATCTGGGTCCTGACCGCTCACGATGGCGGGGCCGCGGCCCTCGCCGCCTTCGGCGTCACCCCGGTCCGTCCAGCCTGACCGCCCGCCAGGTCGCCGGCCGGACCTCGTCCGTCCCGGTAGAGTTGCTCGGCATGAGCGTGCCGATCGTGTTCCTTCTCGACGTCCTCCCCGCAGACACCGTCCTCGAACACGCCGACCTCGCGGCCACGATCACGCCGGCCGGCGACGGGTCCGGCGTCTTGAGCGTCTTCGATCTGGGTCCCGCGCGGGGGGACGGGATCTTCGAGACGATCGGTGTCGTTGGCCGGCACCCGCAGTCGGTCGAGGCGCACCTCGATCGGCTGACCGAGTCGGCGGCGATTCTCGATCTGCCCGCGCCGAACCACGCTCAGTGGCGAGTCGCCATCGCCCGCGCGGTCGCGGAACTCCCCGTCGTCGATCAGAGCGCCGTCCGACTCGTCGTGACGCGGGGGAGTGGCGGACGCCCGACCGCGTGGGTCTCGGCGACGCCGGCTGACGGGTTCCCCGAGCGCGAGAACGGCATCGAGGTCGTCCTGCTCGACCGAGGCCTCGCGAGCGACGTGCAGCAGCGTTCGCCGTGGCTGCTCGCCGGTGCCAAGACGCTGTCGTACGCGGTCAACATGGCCGCGCTCCGTGAGGCGCACCGTCGCGGAGCTGACGACGTGCTCTTCGTCAGCAGCGACGGCTTCGTCCTCGAGGGCCCGACCTCCACCGTGGTCGTGCGGATCGACGGGACCTTCGTGACGCCGCCGCCGTCGAGCGGCATCCTCCCCGGCACCACGCAGCTCGCGCTCTGGGCCCATCTCGAGGAGCAGGGGCTCGCGCACGAGTACCGGATGCTGACACCGGAGGACGTGCTCGACGCGGAAGCGGCGTGGCTGCTCTCCAGCGTCCGACTGGCAGCGCCGGTGCGTGCGGTGGACGGACGTGCGCTGGCGATGGACGCCGGTCTCACGACGCAGATCAACGACGCGCTGCTCTCCCGCACCGACTGAGAGGTCGTGGCCGACGTTGAGTTGGCGAAACCCGGAAACATAGCATAGAATCGATCTTTGGTGCTTTCTGCATGCCTTCGGCGAGCCGACATCCGCACCGCAATCCATCCGCACGACCAGTGCGACTCAACCTGAGCGACAGTGAGGCTATGGCCAAAAAAGACGGCGTCATCGAGATCGAGGGCCAAGTGGTCGAGGCTCTGCCCAACGCGATGTTCCGCGTTGAGCTGACCAACGGACACAAGGTACTTGCCCACATTTCGGGCAAAATGCGTCAGCACTACATCCGCATCCTCCCAGAGGACCGCGTGATCGTGGAACTGACCCCCTACGACCTGACCCGTGGTCGGATCGTCTATCGCTACAAGTAGGTCGCGCTGTAAGTAACGGCCGGACGCGCCTCCACCACCCGGTGGTGGGCCCGGCACGATGACAGCGAAAAGAGAGAACTATGAAGGTCAAGCCCAGCGTCAAGAAGATCTGCGACAAGTGCAAGGTCATCCGTCGCAACGGCCGCGTCATGGTCATCTGCGAGAACCCGCGCCACAAGCAGCGCCAGGGTTGATCTCAGAGGACCTGCAGCACGCAGCCCTGAGCAACACAGCACCACCCCTCTAACGGCAGTTCCAGATCCCGCAGCACATCGTGCGCCGCGGGTGACACCTCGGGTCGGAGGCCCGAGCACCGGAACTGCTCCACACCTCCACAACTCCTAGGAGAAGCCACCATGGCACGTCTCGCCGGCGTAGACATCCCACGCGACAAGCGCGTGGAAGTTGCACTGACGTACATCTACGGTGTTGGCCGCACGCGGTCACTCAAGACCCTCGCCGACACCGGCATCAGCGGAGACATCCGCGTGAAGGATCTCACCGATGACCAGCTGATCGCCCTGCGCGATTACATCGAGGGCACCTTCAAGGTCGAGGGTGACCTCCGCCGTGAGGTCGCCGCCGACATCCGCCGCAAGGTGGAGATCGGGTCCTACCAGGGCATCCGTCACCGTCGTGGACTTCCGGTCCGCGGCCAGCGCACCAAGACCAACGCGCGCACCCGCAAGGGCCCGAAGCGCACCGTCGCCGGCAAGAAGAAGGCTCGCTAGGCCCCGCCTAGTCGCCTCGTCATAGGACTCAGGAGATATTCATGGCAGCACCAAAGTCGGCCGTTCGGAAGCCGCGTAAGAAGGAAAAGAAGAACATCGCCGTGGGCCAGGCCCACATCAAGTCGACGTTCAACAACACGATCGTCTCGATCACCGACCCCTCGGGCGCGGTCATCAGCTGGGCTTCGTCCGGTGGCGTCGGCTTCAAGGGTTCGCGTAAGTCGACCCCGTTCGCCGCACAGCTCGCCGCCGAGTCGGCTGCGCGTCAGGCGCAGGAGCACGGCATGAAGAAGGTCGACGTCTTCGTCAAGGGACCCGGCTCCGGCCGCGAGACCGCGATCCGTTCGCTCCAGGCCGCGGGCCTCGAGGTCGGCTCGATCAACGACGTCACGCCTCAGGCACACAACGGCTGCCGCCCCCCGAAGCGTCGCCGCGTCTAATTCCTTCGGTTCACCGGCCGTGATCCGTCCGTAGCGATCGTCTGATCGCCGCGGACGGATCACGGCATGGTCCTGGTGACCAGGGCCAGCGAACACCATTCACTACCTCGCCAACGCAAGTGTCATATAGCGGACACTTAGCCGAAAGGAATCCATAGTGCTCATCGCACAGCGCCCTACGCTCACCGAAGAATCCATCTCGGAGTTCCGCAGCCGGTTCATCATCGAGCCGCTCGAGCCAGGCTTCGGCTACACCCTCGGGAACTCGCTCCGTCGCACCCTGCTGTCGTCCATCCCGGGTGCAGCCGTCACCAGCATCCGCATCGACGGCGTGCTGCACGAGTTCAGCACGATCCCCGGTGTCAAGGAAGACGTCACCGAGATCATCCTGAACATCAAGGGCCTCGTCGTCTCCAGCGAGCACGACGAGCCGATCACGGCGTACCTCCGCAAGACCGGCGCAGGCCAGGTCACCGCAGCGGACATCTCGGCTCCGGCCGGCGTCGAGGTCCACAACCCGGACCTCGTCATCGCGACCCTCAACGACAAGGCGAAGTTCGAGCTCGAGCTCACGATCGAGCGTGGCCGCGGCTACGTGTCGGCCACGCAGAACCGCAACGAGTTCAGCGAAGCCGGTCAGATCCCCGTCGACTCGATCTACTCGCCCGTCCTCAAGGTGACCTACCGCGTCGAGGCGACTCGTGCCGGTGAGCGCACCGACTTCGACCGCCTGGTCGTCGACGTCGAGTCGAAGCCGGCCATCACGCCGCGCGACGCCATCGCGTCGGCCGGTCGCACGCTGACCGAGCTGTTCGGCCTGGCTCGCGAGCTCAACACCGCCGCAGAGGGCATCGAGATCGGCCCCGCGCCGGTCGACGCCGTGCTGCCGGGTGAGCTCTCGATCCCGATCGAGGACCTCGACCTCTCCGTGCGCTCGTACAACTGCCTCAAGCGCGAGGGCATCAACAACGTCAGCGAGCTCGTCGCGCTGTCGGAGACGCAGCTCATGAACATCCGCAACTTCGGACAGAAGTCGGTGGATGAAGTTCGCGACAAGCTCACCGAAATGGGCCTCTCGCTGAAGGACTCGGTTCCCGGGTTCGACGGCGCCCACTTCTACAGCGGCTACGACGACGAGACCGTCTCCTAGCACGCGATCCACCTGACGACTTTCCAACCTGAAGAGAGACAAGAATGCCTACTCCCACCAAGGGACCCCGCCTCGGAGGCGGACCTGCCCACGAGCGTCTCCTGCTCGCCAACCTCGCTGCTGCGCTGTTCACCCACAAGCGCATCCAGACCACCGAGACCAAGGCGAAGCGCCTGCGTCCGCTCGCTGAGCGCCTGATCACCTTCGCGAAGCGCGGCGACCTGCACGCCCGCCGTCGGGTGCTCGCGACCATCACCGACAAGAGCGTCGTCCACGAGCTCTTCACGGAGATCGCGCCCCTCGTCGCCGACCGTCAGGGTGGCTACACGCGCATCATCAAGACCGGTTACCGCAAGGGCGACAACGCTCCGATGGCCGTGATCGAGCTCGTCCTCGAGCCCGTCACGCCGAAGGCGAAGCCGGCCAAGCAGTCCGCGAAGCACGCCGCAGCGCCGGTCGACGAGGCTCCGGCCGAGGAGACCCCCGCCGAGGTCGAGGCCGATGCAGAGGCGACGGAAGCCGTCGAGGCGACCGAGACCGACGGCGAGTCCGTCGACGCCGGCGAGGCCACTGACGAGGCTCCCGCGAAGGACGCCAAGTAGGTTCAGCGACACACGAACGGAACCCCGCTCTCCACCTGGAGAGCGGGGTTCCGTCGTTCCTGGCGGCGCTGCGACGGTGTCCTAGGCTGGAGACATGAGTACCACTCCCGCCGTTCCGGCCGGCCAGCCGGCCCTGCCACAGCACCCCGACGTCGACCAGTGGCGTCCGGCGGTCCGCGCGGACATCGACGACATCGTGGCGCTGTGCCGCGCCATGGATCCGTTCGACAACCCCCACCGGGTGACGAGCCGCGACGAGATCACGGACCAGTTCGACCACGCGTGGATCGACATGGCTGCGGACAGCCTGCTGGCGATCGCAGCCGACGGCACGCTGGTCGCCTACGCGATGGTGATCCTGTCGCCGTCACGAGACGTGTCCGTGTATTCGTACGTCTTCGGCGGCGTGCATCCCGCATGGCGTGAGCGCGGGATCGGCCGAGCGTTGCTCGCGTGGTCGATGGAACGATCCGAGCAGCAGCTGGCTTCCGTGGAGACGGGTGCTCCGGCTTCCTCTCGTGCCTACGTCGATGAACGGAACCCCGGGGCGGCGCGGCTGTTGGAGCGGTTCGGCTTCGCCGTGGCGCGGTACTTCACGATCATGGAACGCGATCTCTCCGCGCCCGTCGACGAGATCGACGTGCCCGACGGTGTCCGGCTCGAGGCGTACCACCCGGACGTGGCCGAACGCACGAGAGAGGCTCGGAACGACTCGTTCCGGGATCACTGGGGCAGCCTGGAGACGGTCCCGGCGATGTGGGAGCAGTTCGTCGGCGGGTCCCACTTCCGAGCCGACCTCTCGGTGGTGGCGATCGACGACGACGGACGGGTCGTCGGCTTCACGCTGACCGAGGTGGACGAGGACAGCTGGTCCGCGCAAGGGTTCACCAGCGCGTACATCGCCCTCGTCGGGACCGTGCGCGACTGGCGTGGCCGACGACTCGCACCGGCACTGCTCGCCACGGCGCTTCGTCGGATCCAGGCAGCCGGCCTCGAGCGGGCGACGCTGGAGGTCGACACGGCAAGCCCCACGGGTGCACTCGGGCTGTACGAACGACAGGGCTTCGTCGCGACGACGCGTGATCTGGCGTACGTCCGTGAGCGCTGAGCAGGTCGCGGCAGCGGACGTCCTCCCGACCCAGCGGTTCCGGCTCGCCATCGCGTACGACGGCACGGACTTCGCGGGATGGGCGAAGCAGCCGGGGCTCCGGACGGTCGAGGGGGCCCTGGAGGAGGCGCTGTATCGCGTGCTCGGCAAGACCGTCCCGCCGATGCCACGGTTCGTGGTGGCCGGACGGACGGACGCCGGAGTGCACGCGGCCGGTCAGGTGGCCCACCTCGACCTCACCGAGCCACAGCTCGCGAAGATCACCCGATTGCAGGGGCGCCACGCCGAGTACCACGACGGTACGCCGCGGAACGAGACCGCGAGCTCCCTCCTGGCACGTCGATTGAACGGCGTGCTCGGGATGGACCGTGACGTCGTGATCCACACGGCGGAACCGGCGCCGGAGGGCTTCGACGCGCGATTCTCGGCGGTCTGGCGTCACTACCGCTACCGCCTCGCGGACGCCGACGTCCGGAAGGACCCGATCCTCCGGCGGACGACGAGCTGGACGACGACGTCGCTCGACGTCGAGCTGCTCCACCGGGCGGCCACCTCGCTCGTCGGGCTCCACGACTTTCAGGCGTACTGCAAACCGAGACCACGCGCGACGACCATCCGGACCCTGCAGTCCTTCAGCTGGGAGCGTGACGAAGCGGGCGTGCTCGTGGCGAGCCTCACCGCCGATGCGTTCTGCCACAGCATGGTGCGGGCGCTCGTCGGCGCCTGCGTCGCCGTGGGGGAGGGGCGCATGTCGCTCGACGAGGTCGTCCGGCTCCGCGACGGCGGGCGGCGGGAGATCGACTTCCGGGTGATGCCGGCGCGCGGGCTCACCCTCGTCGAGGTCGGTTACCCCGAGCCGGGGCTGCTGCACGCGCGGGCCGCCGAGACCCGTCAGCGACGGAGCCACGAGCACGTGGAAGCGAGCGCCGAGTGAGGTTCCCGGCGGGAATTGACCGCCGGGACGTCGTCGCGTAGACTCTCCCGTTGGTGCCTGCGCCTTCTGCGGCGCGGTACCCGAAGTTGAGCCCTCCACCTCGGGCGTTCCGTTCGGAACACCCAACAGGAGCGGGATTCACGAACGACCAACTCCGACCAGAAAGCAGCACTATTGTGACGCGCACGTATTCCCCGAAGGCCAGTGAGATCACGCACGACTGGGTCGTCATCGACGCCACCGACGTGGTCCTCGGCCGCCTGGCCAGCCACGCTGCAGCGCTCCTGCGCGGCAAGCACAAGGCGACCTTCTCCCCCCACATGGACGGTGGCGACTTCGTCATCATCATCAACGCCGACAAGGTGGCCCTCACCGGCGCCAAGCTCCTGCAGAAGAAGGCCTACCGCCACTCCGGTTACCCGGGCGGGCTCTCGGCCGTCACCTACGCCGAGCTCCTCGAGAAGAACCCGATCCGCGCCGTCGAGAAGGCGATCCGCGGCATGCTGCCGAAGAACACGCTCGGCCGCGACCAGCTGAAGAAGCTCAAGGTCTACACGGGCAGCGAGCACCCGCACGCCGCTCAGCAGCCCAAGCCGTTCACGCTCGACCAGGTCGCCCAGTAAGCACCGGACAAGAAAAAAGGATTACACAGTGGCGAACATCGCAGATTCCATCGAAGAGACCCCGCAGAGCTACTCCACCGAGTCGGCTCCTGAAGCAGCAGTCACCGCGCCTCGCGCCGTGCTGAGCGTCCCCGGCGCAGCCGTCGGCCGTCGCAAGCAGGCCATCGCCCGCGTGCGTCTCGTCCCCGGCAGCGGCACCATCACGGTCAACGGCCGCACGCTCGAGGACTACTTCCCGAACAAGCTGCACCAGCAGCTCATCAACGACCCGTTCACCGTCCTCGACCTGGCCGGCGGCTACGACGTCATCGCACGCATCTCCGGTGGTGGCCCCTCGGGCCAGGCCGGCGCGCTGCGCCTCGGCATCGCTCGCTCGCTGAACCAGATCGACGAGGAGAACAACCGCGCCACCCTGAAGAAGGCCGGCTTCCTCTCCCGTGACGCTCGCGTCAAGGAGCGCAAGAAGGCCGGACTCAAGAAGGCCCGTAAGGCTCCGCAGTTCTCGAAGCGCTAAGCGCTCTCAGGACAAGCGAAGCTCGATGCCTCAGCTGTTTGGTACCGACGGCGTACGCGGACTCGCGAACGCCGACCTGACGGCAGACCTCGCTCTCGGCCTTGCCCAAGCCACCGCAGTGGTGCTTGGGCAAGGCCGTAGTGCTGAGGCCCGCCGTGCCGCCGGGAAGCGCCCGGTCGCCGTGCTCGCACGCGACCCGCGCATCTCCGGCGAGTTCCTGTCCGCCGCCGTCGCGGCGGGCCTGGCGTCCTCGGGCGTCGACGTGCTCGAGGCCGGCGTGCTGCCCACGCCCGCGACGGCGTTCCTCATCGCCGACATCGACGCCGACTTCGGCGTGATGATCTCCGCCTCGCACAACCCTGCGCCCGACAACGGGATCAAGATCTTCGCCCGCGGCGGCACGAAGCTGCCCGACGCGGTGGAACGCCGGATCGAGGAGTACCTCGACCGCCCCAAGCTCAGCCCGACCGGCGCCGATGTCGGCCGGATCATCCGCTTCGCCGACGCCGAGGACCGCTACGTCCTCCACCTGCTCGGCAGTCTCCCGAACCGCCTGGACGGCATCCATGTCGTCCTCGACTGCGCGCACGGCGCGGCTGCGGGAGTGTCGCCGGAGACCTTCCGCGACGCCGGGGCCAAGGTCACGATCATCGGCAACGACCCCGACGGCATGAACATCAACGACGGCGTCGGCTCCACGCACCTCGACCTCCTGTCCAAGGCGGTCCTCGAGCACGGTGCCGACCTCGGCATCGCACACGACGGCGACGCCGACCGCTGCCTCGCGGTCGACGCTGCGGGCAAGGTCGTCGACGGCGACCAGATCATGGCCATCCTCGCGGTCTCGATGCAGGAGCGAGGCAGGCTCAAGGACGACACGCTCGTCGCCACGGTGATGAGCAACCTCGGCCTGCACGTCGCGATGCGCGAGCACGGCATCAACGTCGTCCAGACCGGGGTCGGCGACCGCTACGTCCTCGAGGCGATGAACGCGAACGCCTATTCGCTCGGCGGCGAGCAGTCGGGTCACGTCATCATGGCCGACTACGCGACCACCGGCGACGGCATCCTCACCGGCCTGCACATCGTGGCCGAGATGGCGCGCACCGGGAAGACGCTCGCGGAGCTCGCCGCGGTGATGCAGGTGTATCCGCAGATCCTCGTCAACGTCACGGGTGTCGACCGCACGCGCCTCGTCGGCGACGAGGTCGTCGATGCTGCCGTACAGGCTGCCGAAGCAGAGCTCGGAGACGACGGACGCGTGCTGTTGCGGCCGTCCGGCACCGAGCAGCTCGTCCGCGTCATGGTCGAGGCGGCCGACCAGCCGACCGCCGACCGCCTGGCGCACCGCCTCGCCGACGTCGTCCGCGAACGACTCGCCATCTGAGTCGTCCGGCGGCGGGTCGGCACCTCAGCTGTGGAAGAGTGATCGCATGACTTCGACGACGACGGGTGGTGCCTCCGGGCAGCCGACGCCCTACGTGGAGATCGACCGTGCCGAATGGGCGCGACTCGCTCCGGAGACGGCCACACCGCTCAGCGAGACCGAGGTCGTGCAGATCCGTGGCCTCGGCGACCGTCTCGACATGCGTGAGGTCGAAGAGGTCTATGTGCCGCTCAGCCGACTGTTGAGCCTCTACGCGAAGGGCACCCAGGACCTCGGCCGCGCGACGAGCCGGTTCCTCGGCGACCAGGCGCTCCGGACGCCGTTCGTGATCGGCGTGGCGGGTTCCGTCGCCGTCGGCAAGTCGACGATCGCGCGGCTGCTGCGCGAACTGCTGTCGCGCTGGCCGGACACCCCGCACGTCGAGCTCGTGACGACCGACGGCTTCCTCTATCCGAACGAGGAACTCCAGCGGCGCGGCATCATGGATCGCAAGGGCTTCCCCGAGTCGTACGACCGCCGGGCGCTCCTGCGGTTCATCACCGCCGTGAAGAGTGGCGCCGCCGAGGTGCGGGCACCGTTCTACTCGCATCTGCGCTACGACATCATCCCGACGGCGCAGGTCGTCGTCCGGCGCCCCGACGTCCTGATCGTCGAGGGCTTGAACGTGCTGCAACCGGCCGCGACGGCCAGCGGACTCGCGATCAGCGACTTGTTCGACTTCAGCATCTACGTCGACGCACGGACGCGCGACATCGAGTCCTGGTACGTCGACCGCTTCATGGCGCTCAAGCGGGGCGCGTTCTCGAACCCGAACTCCTTCTTCAACGTGTTCGCCGAGCTCTCCGACGAGGAGGCGGCCGATCAGGCACGCGGGTTCTGGCGCTCCATCAACGAACCGAACCTCATCGACAACATCCGCCCGACCCGGTCACGCGCGAAGCTCGTGCTGCGGAAGGACTCCGATCACACGGTGTCCTCGGTGCTGCTCCGCAAGCTCTGAGCAGCGGCAGGGGAAAGGCCCGGCAACCGCTGGATCCCGGCAGCATCGTCCTGCTCCCACGCTGAGCGTCGGCGCCTCGAGGTTGGTGCAGGATCCTCGCAAAATCGCGCGATTATGCTGCTCTACATGTGTGGAATCGTAGGGTACGTCGGGAACGACAAGACGGTGGACGTCCTCATGGGCGGACTCAAGCGGCTCGAGTACCGGGGGTACGACTCCGCCGGGATCGCCGTGCTCGACGCGACGGGCTCACTGAACACCCGGAAGCGCGCCGGGAAGCTGGCCGTCCTCACCGAGGACCTCGCCGCGAACCCCATCGCGCCGGGCTCGACCGGTATCGGTCACACCCGTTGGGCGACCCACGGTGGACCGACGGACCGCAACGCGCACCCGCACCTCGGCGACGAAGGGCGCCTCGCGCTCATCCACAACGGCATCATCGAGAACTTCGCCGAGCTGCGAGCGGAACTCCTCGCGGACGGCTTCACCTTCGAGAGCGACACCGACACCGAGATCGCCGCCGTGCTCATCGGCCGCGAGTACCGCTCTACCGGCGACCTCACCGAGGCCTTCCGCCGCGTCGTCGCTCGCCTGGACGGCGCCTTCACGCTGCTCGCCATGCACCAGGACCTGCCCGGCGTCGTCATCGGCGCGCGTCGGAACTCGCCGCTCGTCATCGGGCTCGGCGACGGCGAGAACTTCCTCGGGTCGGACGTCGCCGCGTTCGTGCAGTACACCCAGCGCGCGGTCGCGATCGGCCAGGACCAGATGGTCGTCATCACGCCCGACGACGTGACGGTCACCGACTTCTCCGGCAACCACGTGGTGACCGAGCCGTTCGAGATCCAGTGGGACGCTTCGGCGGCCGACAAGGGCGGCTGGTCGAGCTTCATGGCGAAGGAGATCAGCGAGGAGCCCGACGCGGTCGCGAACACGATCCGCGGGCGGGTCGAGGGCGGCCAGGTCGTCATCCCCGAACTCGCCGGACTCGACGAGCTCTTCCTCGACATCGACCGCATCGTGATCATCGCGTGCGGCACCGCCGCCTACGCCGGCACGGTCGGCACCTACGCGATCGAGCGCTGGGCCGGGATCCCGGTCACCGTGGAGCTCAGCCACGAGTTCCGCTACCGCGACCCGGTCATCGACGCGCGCACGCTCGTCATCTCGGTGAGCCAGTCGGGCGAGACCATGGACACGCTCATGGCGGTGCGTTTCGCGAGCGAGTCCGGCGCGAAGACGCTGTCGATCTGCAACACGCAGGGCGCCACGATCGCGCGTGAGTCGGACGCCGTGGTGTACACCCACGCGGGGCCCGAGGTCGCGGTCGCGTCCACGAAGGCGTTCACCGCCCAGATCACGGCGCTGTACCTGTTCGGGCTGCACCTCGCGCGGGTGCGCGGCACCCAGACGCCGGCGTTCCTGGCGTCGCAGGTCGAGGAGCTGCAGGGCGTGCCCGACAAGATCGCCAGCATCCTCGGGGCCTCCGAGAAGATCGCGCAGCTCGCGCACTGGATGGCCGACTCCCGGGCCGTGCTCTTCCTCGGACGCCATGTGGGGTACCCGATCGCGCTCGAGGGCGCGCTGAAGCTCAAGGAGCTCGCGTACATCCACGCTGAAGGCTTCGCCGGTGGCGAGCTCAAGCACGGCCCGATCGCCCTCATCGAGCCGGGCCAGCCCGTCTTCGTCGTCGTCCCGAGCCCACGTGGCTCGGCGATCCTGCACCCGAAGGTCATCTCGACCATCGAGGAGATCCGTGCACGCGGTGCCCGGGTCATCGCGATCGCGGAGCAGGGCGACGCCGCCGTCCTGCCCTCGGCCGACGAGGTCATCCCGATCCCGCTCGCCGGTCCGCTGTTCGAGCCCCTGCTCGCCGTCATCCCGCTGCACATCTTCGCGATGGAGCTCGCGACGGCGAAGGGCCTCGACGTCGACCAGCCGCGCAACCTCGCGAAGTCCGTCACGGTCGAGTAGGGACGGTCCGCGGGGTCCGAGGTGGCCCGTCGAGCGAGCCTCCAGGCCGCACACGACGGCCGTAGAGTAGAGGGATGATCATCGGCATCGGGGTGGACCTGGTCGACCTCGCACGGTTCGAACGGGCGATCACGCGCACCCCGAACCTGCTGGCCAGGCTCTTCGTCCCGTCGGAACGCGACCTCCCGCTGCGGTCCCTCGCCGGACGGTTCGCCGCCAAGGAGGCGCTCATCAAGGCACTGGGTTCCTCGGACGGTATCCGGTGGCAGGAGATGGCGATCGTGAACGGCCCGGAGGGGAAGCCCGATTTCGCGCTGTCCGGCGTCACGGCGGGGGTGGTGGCCGAGCGGGGGATCACGAGCATGCACCTGACCATGACGCACGACGCCGGGGTCGCCGTCGCGTTCGTCGTCGCGGAGCGGGAAGGATGACGCCCGTGTCCGAGGTCGACGAGCGCCCGACCCGCGAGGCGATCATCGACCTCGACGCCCTGCGCCACAACGTCCGTCGCCTGCGCGAGCTGACCGGCGTCGGTGAACTCATCGTCGTCGTCAAGGCCGACGCCTACGGGCACGGTGCCGAGGCGATCGCCCGCGCGGCGATCGAGGCCGGGGCCGATCGCCTGGGAGTCGCCGACATCATGGAGGGCGTCGCGCTGCGTGCCGCCGGGATCACGGCACCGATCCTCGCCTGGCTGCACGGCCCGCAGGTTGCGTTCGGCGCCGCACTCGATGCCGGGATCGACCTCGGTCTGTCGTCGGTGGCGCAGCTCGAGCGCGTGATCGAGGCCGCTCGGGATCGGCCGTCCGTCGTGCCGGTCGTCCAGTTCAAACTGGAGACCGGACTCAGCCGGAACGGTGCGGCCGAGGCCGACTGGCCGGAGCTCTTCCGAGCCGCCGCAGCCGCTGAGGCTGCGGGGCTCGTCCGGGTCGACGGGCTGTTCTCGCACGTCTCCAACACCTCCACCGCCGACGACCGGGCCGCCGCTGTCCGCTTCGAACGCGGTGTCGCCCTCGCCGCGGAGGCCGGTCTCACGCCGCGGAGTCTGCACCTCGCCGCATCGGCGGCAGCGCTCGGCGAGCCCTCCCTCCGCTTCGACGCCGTCCGCCTCGGACTCGCGGTGTACGGCCTCTCGCCCTTCGAACCCACCGACGACGTCGACCGCTCGGCCGACGCCTTCGGCCTCAGGCCCGTCATGACCCTCCGGGCGACGGTCGCCGCCGTGCGTCGGGTCGAACCGGGTGCCGGGGTGTCCTACGACTACAGCTACCGGACCAGCACGGCGACGACGCTCGCCCTCATCCCGCTCGGATACGCCGACGGTGTGCCGCGGAGCGCCTCGAACGCCGGTCCGGTCGTCATCAACGGACGCCGCTACCGGGTGTGCGGGCGGATCGCGATGGACCAGTTCGTCGTCGACGTCGGTGACGACGCGGTCGCCGTGGGCGACGACGCCGTGCTCTTCGGCGATCCGGCGTCCGGCGCGCCGCGCGTCGAGGAGTGGGCGGAGGCTGCCGGCACCATCAACTACGAACTCGTCACCCGGATCGGACCGCGCGTAGTCCGGACGACCAGGGAGCGGCCATGACCGATCACGTCCTCACCCCGGGCACCGTCGACGTGGCGACGCCCGAGGAGATGCATGCCTACGGCGTCCGGCTCGGCGCCGCATTGCGCGCCGGGCAGCTTCTCGTCCTGACCGGGCCGCTCGGAGCGGGCAAGACGACGCTCACGCGAGGCATCGGCGAGGGCCTCGGGGTCCGCGGCCCCGTCACCAGCCCCACCTTCGTGCTCGCCAGGACGCACCCGAGCCTCGTCGGTGGTCCGCCGCTCGTCCACGTGGACGCCTACCGGCTCGGCTCGGCTCTCGAACTCGACGACCTCGACATCGACTTCGCCCGATCCGTCGTCGTCGTCGAGTGGGGGGCCGGATTGCTCGACGGCGTGGTCCCCACGTGGTTCGAGCTCGTCATCGAGCGTCCGACCGGAGCCGGCGACGAACCCGCGACGGACGATGCCGGCGAGGAGCCGATCGAGCGCCGGACCCTCACGCTCTCGCGGCACCCCGCCATCGACGCCGGGTAGGCTGGACGACGTGCTGTTGGCGATCGATACATCCGCGGGTTCGAGCGTCGCCGTCGTCACCCTGGGTGGCGAGGTGTTGGCCGAACGGTCCTCCGACGACCCGATGCGGCATGCCGAAGTCATCGGGACGCTCATCGCCGGATGCCTCGACGACGCCGGGATCGAGGTCGCCGCGCTGACCGGGCTGGTCGCGGGCATGGGCCCTGGGCCGTTCACCGGACTCCGGATCGGGATCGCCGCGGCCCGCAGCTTCGGGATCGGCGCAAGCCTCCCGGTGCACCCCGTGGTGAGCCACGATGCGATCGCGCTCGACGCCTACCGTTCCGGGTCCGCCGCGCCCGATGCCACACTCCTCGTGGTCACCGACGCCCGCCGTCGCGAACGCTACTGGACGAGCTACGCCGGACTCGACGCAGCCGGCCTCCCGGTCCGCGTCCAGGGGCCGGCCCTCGCGAAACCCGACGACCTCCCGACCACCGCATCCGTGCGCCTCGACGCGCTCGTCGTCCCCGCCGGGGCGTTGGGGCAGGTCGCCTCCGCACTCCTCGCCACCGATGGCGGATTCGCGGGGGAGGAGCCGTTGTACCTCCGCTCGCCCGACGTCACGATGTCCGCGGGCGCCAAGCGGGTGACGGCGTGAGCTGGTCGCTGCGCCGCGCGGGTGTCGCCGACCTCGACGCGATCATGGAGCTCGAGCACACCGTCTTCGTGAACGACGCCTGGTCGGCGGACATGATGCGCGCCGAACTGTCGTCGCCGCACGGGTACTACCTCGTCGCGACGGAGGTCGACGCCGACGGCGCGACACTCGCCGGCTACGGCGGACTCTTCGCACCGTCCCGGTCCGACGACGCCGACATCCAGACCATCGCCGTCGCCGGGCACGCCAGAGGACGAGGACTCGGACGACTCCTCATGCAGGCGCTCATCGAGCAGGCCAGGCAGCAGGACGTCACCCAGGTCTTCCTCGAGGTCAGGGCCGACAACCCCGTTGCGATCACGCTGTACCGGAGTCTCGGCTTCGAGGAACTCGGCATCCGCCCCGGCTACTACCAGCCGGACGACGTCGACGCCATCGTCATGCGACTCACGGTCCAGCCGAGGCCGCCCATGCCCGCCCACGGCCAGTCCCCGCTCGACCAGACCGACCAGCACCCCGGGAGCATCGCGTGAACCGAGCAGAACCGCTCGTCCTCGGCATCGAGACGAGCTGCGACGAGACCGGGATCGGCATCGTCCGCGGGCACCACCTGCTGGCGAACACCATCGCCTCGAGCATGGACGAGCACGCGCGGTACGGCGGGGTCGTCCCGGAGGTCGCCGCACGTGCCCACCTCGAGGCGCTCGAGCCGACGCTCACGGCGGCGCTCGCCGAGGCCGGCGTCGCCCTGGCCGACCTCGACGCCGTCGCGGTGACGAGTGGCCCCGGCCTGTCCGGCGCACTCATGGTCGGCGTCGGCGCAGCGAAGGCGCTCGCCGTGTCCCTCGGCAAACCGCTGTACGCCGTGAACCACCTCGTCGGTCATGTCGGCGCGGACGTCCTCGACTCCGAAGACGGGACGATCGAGTACCCGACGATCGCCCTGCTCGTGTCCGGCGGGCACACCTCGCTGCTCCTCGTGCGGGACCTCGTGTCGGACGTCGAACTGCTCGGCGAGACCATCGACGATGCGGCGGGCGAGGCCTTCGACAAGGTCGCGCGCATTCTGGGCCTGCCCTACCCGGGCGGGCCGCAGATCGACCGTGCGGCCGTCGGCGGCGACCCGAAGGCGATCCGCTTCCCCCGCGGACTCAGCCTGCCGAAGGACATGGAGCGGCATCGCTACGACTTCTCCTTCTCCGGCCTGAAGACGGCCGTGGCACGCTGGGTCGAGGCGAAGCAGGACGCGGGGGAGCCGGTCCCCGTCGCGGACGTCGCCGCCAGTTTCCGCGAGGCCGTCGTCGACGTGCTCGTCTCGAAGGCGGTCAGAGCGTGCACCGAGCTCGGCGTGCCCCGCCTGCTGCTGGGGGGCGGCGTCATCGCGAACGCGCGGCTCCGCGAGGTGGCCGCCGAACGCACCACCTCGGCCGGGATCGAACTCCGCATCCCGCCGTTGCAGCTCTGCACCGACAACGGTGCGATGATCGCCGCACTCGCCGCGCAGCTCATCTCCGCCGGGCACGAGCCGTCCTCGCTCGACTTCGGCGCCGACTCGACCCTGCCGGTCACCGAGATCCAGGTGTACTGACCGCTCGACCAGCCGTCTCCCGGCCGTCGACCGGGTGCGCGGACGTCGGCGCATAGGATGGGCCGGTACGCGGTCACGGATCGAAGGAGCGGCGATGGATCAGCACGAGCACCCCGACGGACGACCTCAGCACCAGGACGGTGCAGTGGACGGGCAGTCGCGCCCGCCGCAGGCCGAGCAGCCCATCGGGCAGCCGCAGCAGCAGTGGGGGCAGCAGCCTCCTCACCAGCCGCAGGCCCAGCAGCCCTGGTCGCCGTACCAGCCGCCGCAGCCCTCCCAGCAGGCTGTCGCGCCGCAGGGCCAGCAGCAGCCGTACGCGCCCCAGCAGCCGTACCAGCCCCAGGGCCAGCAGCAGCCCTACCAACCTCAGCAGCCGTACCAGCCCCAGGGCCAGGCCTCCCCTCCACCGGCGGGTTGGCAGGGCGATCACGCGACCTATCTCCAGACGGTGCCGACGGCGGTCTACCAGGCACCGAGCCAGGGCGGCTACGCCGCGTACCAGCAGTCGCAGACGCAGACCACTGCCGCGTCGACCGGGACCTCACGGAGCACCTGGTCGCTCATCACCGGTCTCGTCGGGCTCGTCGTGTCGGTCTTCGTCGGTTGGGGCTTCCCCCTGTCGATCGCGGCCATCGTCCTCGGATTCGGAGCCAGGCGTCGCGAGCCGCAGGGCCGAGGCCGCGCCCTCACCGGCCTCGTGACCGGGTTCGTCAGTCTCGCCTGCTCCGTCGGCTGGCTCGCCTACAGCGTCGTCGTGATCATCGGGTACGTCTCGACCTGATCCTCCTCGGGACGCTGCGGTCCGGCGGACACCGTCGGGTCAGGCGTCAGCGGCCGGTGTCACCCGTTCGACGAGCAGCGCACTGTGTTTGCCCGCGATCCTCGTGAGGATGATCGTGGCCGAGCCGTCGCCCCTGAGCGCCATGCGCTTCCGGAACGCCGCGGGGTCGACGTCGACGCCGCGCTTCTTGACCTCGAGGACGCCGATCCCGCGATCCCGCATCGTGCGCTTGAGGACCTTCTCGTCCATCGGTAGCCGCTCGAGCACCCGGAAGGTCGTGGCGAACGGCGAGGTCGTCGCCGTGTCGGAGGTCAGGTAGGCGATGCCCTGGCCGAGCATGCCGGCCTCCAAGCGGACGGCGAGGTCGCCGATGAGTCGGGCCCGGATCACCGACCCGTCGGGTTCGTGCACGTAGTCGCCGAGTTCCCTCACGGGGGCGTCATCGGCGTCGGCCTCGGCGTGCAACTCGTGGTGGACGCCGTCCGCAAGGAGGAGCGCGGACCGTCGGATGTCCGGACGGGCCAGCGGGCCGAACCAGAGCGCCATCTCGACGAGCTGTCCGTCGACGGACACCCACTGCGCCTCGGCGTCGTCGGGGATGAGTGAGCGGTCGAATCCGGGCCCGAGCTTGACGCCTGTGGGGAGGCTGGTCGCCGCACCGAAGACCAGGTCGAGGGACGGGGTGTAGTCGGCGGCACTGGACAGCCGCGCGGTGTCGGCGTGTCCTGCGGTGCGCCGCGCGGGATCGAACCAGACCGCGTCGAAGTCATCGAGGGAGACGTCGTCGGCGGCGGCGTTCCGCACGGTCGCCGTGGGGAACGGAGCGAGGTTGTAGCTGGCGATGGCGGCGGTGACCTCGTCGATGTCGACCGCCGTGACCTCCAGGTCGAGCGAGGCCATGGCCATCGAGTCGGCGCCGATGCCGCTGCCGAGGTCGGCGACGCGCGTGAGGCCGGCCCGGGCGAAACGCCCGGCGTGCAATGCGGCGACGGGAAGGCGCGTGGCCTGTTCGAGGCCTGCCTCGGTGAACAGCATGCGGCCGGCGAACGGACCGAACTTGCCGACGGCCTTCTGCCTCAGCCGCGACTGCGTGAGGACCGCCGCGACCAGCTCGGGGGAGTGGCCCTCCTTGCGCAGGCGCCCGACCAGGCGGACGGCCTCGTCCTTCGTCGGGTAGGGCGGCAGGGAGTCGAGGAGCCTGAGGCCGTCGGCCGTGAGGAGTTCGACGAGTTCCGAACGGTCCATGGTCAGTGGGCCTCGGGCGGAGCTGGATGCATCCGGCAACGGTAGCAGCCGCTGATTGGCACTCGCATTGCATGAGTGCCAGAAGATGCCTACACTGGAATCAGCACTCTCGCAGTGTGAGTGCTAACCACGTCTTCGTTTCAAGAAAGAGGTCAACCGTGTCGGTCTCCATCAAGCCGCTCGAGGATCGCATCGTCATCAAGCAGGTCGAGGCAGAGCAGACCACCGCTTCCGGTCTGGTCATCCCCGACACCGCCAAGGAGAAGCCCCAGGAGGGCGAGGTCGTGGCGGTCGGACCCGGTCGCATCGACGACAACGGCAACCGCGTCCCGCTCGACGTCGCCGTCGGCGACAAGGTGATCTACTCCAAGTACGGTGGCACCGAGGTCAAGTACGCCGGTGAGGACTACCTGGTCCTGTCCGCGCGCGACGTCCTCGCAGTCGTCGTCCGCTAGTCACCAGCGCACGGATCCGGCGGCTCAGGCCGCTCAACAGCCCGAATGGCATTCGCCATTCGGGCTGTGTCCGTTTCCGGAGGGTGTCGCGGGGAGTCGCGGGTCTAGCCTGGACCAGTGCAGAACCCCAGCGATCCAGCCGACGTCGACATCCACTCCGTCACCGTTGACGGGGGAGGGGATCGACGTGCGAGTGTGGCCGTGCCCCAGCAGGGGAGCCGGTCCGGACTGCTCTCGGCGGTCGCCGCCTACTGCCTCTGGGGAGCGCTCCCGCTCTACTTCATCGCCCTCGCACCGGCCGGCGCCTTCGAGGTCGTGGCGTGGCGGATCCTCTTCTCCCTCGTCTTCTGCGCCGTCCTCATCCTGGCGACCCGTTCCTGGCGCCGGCTGTTCGGCATCCTCCGCCAGCGCCGCATCGTCCTGACGATGGGCCTCGCCGGAGCGCTCATCTACGTCAACTGGCAGACCTACGTCTACGGCGCGCTCAACGGCCAAGTGGTCGAGGCGTCGCTCGGCTACTTCATCAACCCGATCGTGACCGTCTTCCTCGGCGTCTTCTTCCTCCGCGAGCGGTTGCGTCCAGCCCAGTGGGTCGCGGTGGTCGTGAGTGTGATCGCGGTCCTGGTCCTCGCGATCGGACACGGCAGCGTCCCCTGGATCGCCCTGATCCTGGCCTTCTCATTCGGCCTCTACGGCTACATCAAGAAGCTCGTGGGCGGCTCGGTCGACGCGGTGTCCGGGTTGACGCTCGAGACCGTGTGGCTGATGCCGGTCGCGATCGCCCAGCTCATCGCGGTCGGCGTGACCGGTGGGCTGACCATCGGCACCGCGGGCGTCGGGCACGCCCTGCTCCTCGTCGGCGCCGGCGTCATCACCGCCGTCCCGCTCCTGCTGTTCGCGGCGGCGGCCCGCCGCCTCCCGCTCACCTGGATGGGTTTCATCCAGTACTTCGCACCGATCATCCAATTCGTCGTCGGTGTCGCGGTCCTGCACGAGGCGATGCCGCCGGAGCGCTGGTTGGGCTTCGGTCTCGTGTGGCTGGCGCTCGCGATCCTCACCGTCGACATGCTCGTCGCCTCCACCCGGGGTCGTCGGGTCGTCGGGGCCGAACGACGCCGCTCGACGAGGGTCTGAACAGCGGATTCCAGCGCTGATCGCGCGACCACTGCAGGAAAAGCGCGAAACAGCCCCTCCTGAGGTAACGATTTGGTCGTGTTACACGCTTGTAACGTCAACGACATTGTCCAGCGCACGTGCAGCGGATAACTTGACTCAACGGCAGCCCCTGGAGCTGCCACTCTTCTGACAAGCAAGGAGTACCATGAGCGTCTTTTCGAAGGCCACGGCCGCTCGCTCCCGCCCACGTTCCATCGTTCTCGGTGGTATCGCACTGATCGGAGCCAGCGCGCTGGTCCTGAGCGGTTGCGCCTCGAGTGGTAGCGGCGACAGCGGCAGCAGCAGCAAGCCTGCTGGCGACCTGACCCTGAAGCTCGGCACGGCGTTGCCGCAGACCGGTAACCTCGCGTTCCTCGGCCCGCCCGAGGAGGCCGGTGTCGGTCTCGCGGTCAAGGAGGTCAACGACGCCGACCTCGGCATCAAGATCGACCTGACGCTCGGCGACTCGGGTGACTCCGACAACAAGGCGTACGCGACCGAGGTCCCCCGTCTGCTCTCAGAGGGCGTCACCGCCATCATCGGTGCAGCGTCCTCGGGTGTGTCGAAGCTCTTCATCGACGAAGTCACCGGCGCAGGCGTCATCCAGTTCTCCCCGGCGAACACCTCCGCGGACTTCACCACGTGGGACGACAACGGTCTCTACTGGCGGACGGCGCCGTCCGACGTGCTGCAGGGCGAGGTCCTCGGGAACCTGATCGCGGAGGACGGCAACGCCACCCTCGGCATCATCTACCTGAACGACTCGTACGGCACCGGCCTCGCGAAGTTCACCAAGGAGGCGTTCGAGAGCGCCGGCGGTGAAGTGGTCGCCGAGCAGTCCTACAACACGGGTGACACCTCGTTCGACGCGCAGATCAGCGCGGTCAAGGCGGAGAACCCCGACGCGATCGCGATCATCGCGTTCGAGGAGACCAAGACGATCGTCCCCGGTCTCGCCGGCTTCCCGTCGGACAAGCTCTACTTCGTCGACGGCAACCTCGCCGACTACAGCGCGGACTTCGCTCCGGGCACGCTGACGGGCGCCAAGGGCACGCTGCCCGGTCTCGACACCGCGAAGCTCGGTGACTTCACCGACCGCCTCCAGTCGTTCGTGAAGGACGAGGGTGGCGAGCCGCTGAAGGACTACAGCTACGCGGCTGAATCCTACGACGCCGTCATCCTGCTCGCCCTCGCGGCGCTGCAGGCCGGCTCGACCGAGGGCGCCGACATGGCGGCCGAGCTCCAGTCCGTGTCCGGTGGCAAGGACAAGGGCGAGAAGGTGACCACCTTCGAAGAGGGTGCGAAGGCCATCGCCGACGGCAAGAAGATCGACTACGACGGCAACTCCGGTCCGATCACGTTCGACGAGAACGGCGACCCGACCGAGGCGACCATCGGTATCTACCAGTACGGTGACGACAACAAGTACACCCGCACCAACTAGTCGCCCACGCGACTGACGAGGCCCCGGAGCGATCCGGGGCCTCCGTCGTGTCCGGCAGCTGTAACTGCCGCCCTCGCGTGTGCTGTGCCGTGTGTGGTGGCGCCAGCGCGGTGCGCTGACGCGAGCGCGGGTCCAGCGCGTGAGCGCGGGTCTCCGGAGACCCGCGCTCACGCGTCTGCGACGCGCTCACGCCGATTCCGAGCCCATGCGGCACAGCGGGGCGCGCTCACGCCGGCGCACCGCGCTGACAGCGACCAGTCGGACGCCCGGGTCAACGGAACGCGCGTTGCAGCCCTGCGCGCTCGAGCTTCGCGGCGAGCCGACTCGGATGGACGAGGTCCTCCCAGGTCGCGCGGACGACGGTGTAGCCGAGCGCGCGCAGACGGTCCTCCCGATGCTTCTCCGCCAGGACGATGTCGGCCACGTCCCGTCCCTGCGTGAACTCCTCCCGCACATACTTCTGTCGGCCGTCGAGTTCGAGGATGATGCGCTCGTCCGGCCAGACCGCATCGACCACGCCGACCGGTCCGTCTGCGTCGGAGAAGGCCTGCTGCAGCACCGGCAGGGCGAAACCGAGCCGCGCGATCACGACCCGCATCTTCGATTCACCACCGTTCGCGGCGAGCGGGTCCGCGAACTCGATCGCAAAGCGCACCTGGCGTCCTCCCCGTCGGCCCGGCAGGTCTCGTGCGAGCGAGCGGAGCGCCGTCTCGTCGGTGAGCTTGAGCCGGAGGGCAGCGTCGGCGACGGCGACGGCGTCCTCGAGGCGGGCGATCCGGGCGAGATCGACGACGGTCCGAGCCGGGTCCGTGACCGCGAGCCCGTACCGCATCCGTCGGGTGACGGAGCCCTGCGTGGTGTGACGGATGATGCCGGGGGCCGAACGCCCTCCGCGATCACCGCTCGTCAGCGTGTGCACCTCGGGAGGCCACGGACCCACGATCGGGAGTCCCCACAACCGCGCCGCCGAGTAGTGGCTGAACAATGCGTCCTTGCGGAGCGCAACGGCCGCCGCATCGATCCGGACCCGGTAGCGGTCATCGGGGGACAGGGAACTCCATATCGGTTCAGGGACGTAGATGCCCTTCCGCAGACGCACCAGGTCGCCGTCGCGGTGGGCGGCGCTCACCAGGCGCTCGGCACCGACCCGGCGCGCGTCGCGAACGAGCAGGAGTCCGTTCGGGCGGAGGAGCAGGTTGAGATCGAAGGATTCCATCGCCTCACCGTGCCCGTTCGACGCCGCCGGTAGCTCGTGTCGTGGAAGCGATGTGGAGAACTGCTCCCATCCAGCCTCCGGTGGAGCGAGGGTGGAGTGGCACCCAGCGCGGTGCGCTGACGCCAGCGCGGGTGGTCGGCCTCAGCGCGGGTCGCTGTGCTGCGGGGGCTGGGACTCGGCGTGAGCGCGGGTCCAGCGCGTGAGCGCGTGCCTCCGGAGACCCGCGCTCACGCGCCAGAACCGCGCTCGCGTCAGCGCACCGCGCTGGCGAAAGGGGGAGGGAGAATGCACAACTCCTCCGTCCCCGTCTCAGGAGGCCGTCTTGGTACGACGGTGCCCCTCGGGGGAGGGAGGAGTTGTGGTTCGTTCACCGGTCGGGATCCGGTGGCTTCTGGCCCGTCGCTCGGCACGCGGCCGGGACAAGCATGTTCGAGGGTACCGAAGTACCCGCCGACCCGCGAGTGGGGATCGCCCTGATCAGTCCTCGTCCTGGCCGAGCGTGCCCAGGTAGAGGCCGATCACCTTGTCATCCGAGAGGAGCTCGCGGCCCGTCCCGGTGTAGGCGTCACGACCCTGGTCGAGCACGTACCCGCGGTCGCAGATCTGCAGACAACGGCGTGCGTTCTGCTCCACCATGATCGTGGTGACGCCGGCCTTGTTGATGTCCGAGACGCGGATGAACGCGTCGTCCTGTCGGACCGGCGACAACCCCGCAGACGGCTCGTCGAGGAGCAGCACGTGCGGATCCATCATGAGGGCCCGTGACATCGCGACCATCTGGCGCTCACCACCCGACAGCGAACCGGCGCGCTGCTTGAGCCGCTTCCCGAGTTCGCTGAAGATCCCGGTGACGAACTCGAGGCGCTCGTTGTACTGCTTCGGCTTCTGGAACAGCCCCATCTTGAGGTTGTCCTCGATGGTGAGGCTCGGGAACACGTTGTTCGTCTGTGGCACGAACCCGACGCCGCGCGCCACGAGCTTGTTCGCCCGCAGCCCCGTGATGTCCTCGCCGTTCAGCAGCACCTGTCCGCTGCGCACCTTCACCTGTCCGAAGATCGCCTTCAACAGCGTCGACTTCCCCGCACCGTTCGGTCCGATGATGCCGATGAGCTCGCCCTTCCGGGCGGTCAGGTTGGCGCTGTTCAGGATGTTCACGCCGGGGAGGTACCCGGCGGTCAGATCGGTGACCTCCACGACCATCTCGGCGGTCTTGACCGCGGTGCCGCCGACCGGCGCACCCTTCACGTCGCTCATTTCCGCTCCTCCTCGGGCTCGGCACCAGCCGCGAGCCGTTCGTCCTCGATCTCGGCGAGCAGCTCCTCGGCCGCAGCGCTGTCCTCTCCGGCGATCCTGCCGGTCACGACCCCGAGGTCGACGTCCTGGTGGCTCCCGAGGTAGGCGTCGATGACGGCGGGGTCCTCCATGACGGTGTCGGGCGGACCCTCGGCGACGACACGGCCTTCGGCCATGACGACCACCCAGTCGGCGATGTGCCGGACCATCTGCATGTCGTGCTCGACGAACAGCACGGTCATGCCCTCGTCCTTCAACGCCAGGATGTGGTCGAGCAGGGACTGCGTGAGCGCCGGGTTGACGCCGGCCATCGGCTCGTCGAGCATGACGAGCTTCGGATCGCTCATGAGCGCCCGCGCCATCTCGAGGAGCTTCCGCTGCCCACCGGACAGGCTGGCCGCGTAGTCGTCGCGCTTCGTGTCGAGCTTGAAGCGACGCAGGAGGTCCATCGCCTTGACCTCGAGGTCCTCCTCCTGCTTCCGCCAGAGCGGCTTCACCAGGCTGGAGAAGATGCCCTCGCCGGTCTGGCCGGTCGCGCCGAGCTTCATGTTCTCGAGCACCGTGAGCAGGCCGAGCGCCTTCGTCAACTGGAAGGTCCGGACCTGACCCATGCGGGCGACCTTGAACGCCGGGACGCCCCCGAGGCTCTTGCCGTCGAAGTTCCACGTCCCGGTGTTCGGCTTGTCGAAGCCGGTCAGCAGGTTGAACAGCGTCGTCTTACCGGCGCCGTTCGGGCCGATGAGGGCGGTGATCGCGTTGCGGGGCACCTCCAGGTGCTCCACGTTCACCGCCTGCAGGCCGCCGAACGTCCGGGTGACCTGGTCCGCGATGAGGATCGGGTCGACCTTCTTGACGCCCGGGACGATCTCGCCGACGTGGAGGCCGGTGGTCTTGACCGGTCGCGAGGTGGGTGAGCTGTTACTTGACAAAGGTCAGCTCCTTCTTGTTTCCGAGGATGCCTTGCGGCCTGAAGATGACGATCAGCATGAGCGCGACACCGACCAGCACGTAGCGGAGCGTCGACGCCTGCGTCGAGCTCATGAACGGCAGGACGTCCGCCTTCACGAGCGCCGGGAGGACGTTCGAGAGGAACGCCATGATCACCCAGAAGATCACCGAGCCGAGCAACGGCCCGAAGACCGTCGCGGCCCCTCCGAGGAGGAGGATCGTCCAGATGAAGAACGTGAGACTCGTGACGTACACGCTGGGCACGACCGCGGAGGGGAGCGCCAGCACCACCCCACCGAGCGCTCCGAACACGCCACCGACGACGAGCGCCTGCATCTTGTAGGCGAACACGTTCTTGCCGAGGGCGCGCACGGCGTCCTCGTCCTCGCGGATGCCCTTCAGCACGCGGCCCCAGGGGCTGCGCATGAGGAGGAACACGAGGAGTGCGGCGACGGCGAGCAGCAGGATGCCGAAGATCCGGACCCACCACTGGTTCGCGTTGAGTTCCCAGGGCCCGAAGCCGTACGTGCCCGGCGGGATCGGGTTCGCGGCCCGGAAGCCCTCGTGGTAGTTGCCGAGTCCGTCGGCCGAGTTCGTGAACTCGTCGAAGACCTGCGTGGTGAAGAGGAGTCGGACGATCTCGGCCGCCGCGATGGTGACGATGGCCAGATAGTCGGCCCGCAGTCGCAGGGTCGGGATGCCGAGGATGAAGGCGAAGACCACCGAGGCCAGACAGCCGACGATGATGCCCGCCCACCACGGGAGGTTGAAGCTCAGGATCGAGATGGCGTAGCCGTAGGCGCCGAGCGCCATGAACCCCGCCATACCGAAGTTCAACAGACCGCCGTAGCCGAAGTGCACGGCCAAGCCGAGTGCTGCGAGCGCGTACGCGATCGTCTCCGGGCTGATGACCCAAGCGAGCGTGTTCGAGAGAATGCTTCCCCAGTCCATGCGCGTGCCCCTAACCGATTCTCTCGCGACGTCCGAGGATGCCCTGCGGTCTCACGAGGAGCACCGCGATGAGCACCACGAGGGCGCCGACGTACTTGATGTCAGACGGGATCCAGAGCGTCGAGACCTCGACGAGGATGCCGATGATGAGGGCGCCGACCATGGCGCCGAAGGCGGTTCCGAGCCCGCCGAGGGTGATGGCCGCGAAGATGAGCAGGAGCAGCTGCGCTCCCATGTCCCACTTGATGCCCGGTCGGAAGTACGCCCACAGGATGCCGGAGAGACCCGCGAGGGTCGCTGCGAGGATCCAGACGATGCGGACCACGCGGTCGACGTCGATGCCGCTGGCCGCGGCGAGGCTCGGGTTGTCCGAGATGGCTCGTGTCGCCTTGCCGGTCTTCGTCTTGATGAGCCACCAGGCCACGCCGAGGAGCACCACGACGCTGACCGCCATGCTGATCATGTCGGTGACGCTGAGTGAGACCGTGCCGAACAGCTTGATGTTCTCCTCTCCGGAACCGGGCAGCTGGAACGTCCCGCCGCCGATGAAGTAGAGGAACACGTAGCGGAGCGCCAGCGACAGGCCGATCGAGACGATCATGACCTGCACGATGCCGACGCCCTTGCGTCTCAAGGGTCTCCAGATGCCCGCGTCGAGCGCGAAGCCGAACGCGGCGCTCAGGGCGAGGGCGATGATGATGGCCAGCCAGATCGGCCATTGCAGGAACACCCCGAACACGAGCGCCATGATCGCGCCGAAGGTCACCATCTCCGCGTGGGCGAAGTTGCTGAGTCCGGTGGTGCCGAACACGAGGGAGGCTCCGATGGCGGCGAGGGCCAGCATGAGGCCGAAGTTCAGGCCGTTGACGAGTCGTTCGGCGAGTTGGTCCCAGAAGCTGACGGTGACGCGGACGCCCTCGCCGAGGAAGAAGTTCACGGACTTCGATTGGGTGAGACCGAACTCGGCCTCGATGGTCGAGCCGCCCTCGGCGACGATGACGCCCTTCGGGAGGGTCTCCTCGTCGAGCGTTACCTTGTACGTACCTTTCTCGGGGACGCCGATCTTCCACTTGCCGTCGGCGTCGGTGTCGACATCGGCCTTGTAGCCGTTGCCGTCGACCGTGATGTTCACGCCTTCGAGTGGTTTGTCGTCGTACTTGACGTTCCCAGCGAAGTAGAAGTCGTACTCCTCGCCCACCTCGTCAGCATGAGCCGGGACGGCGCTCATGACGGACGTGAGGGTGATGGCCCCGAACATCAGGGCGATGAGGAGCACGAATCTCCGTGCCAGTCTCGGGTTTCGGGTCGTTCCAGCGAACTTCACTGCACCTCCAGTGCCGGGCCACTTCCGTGGACCGTTCTCCTGCGTCGGACAACGCTGTTCGACGATAGAACCTGATTATTGCCTACATGTTTCGCCCATGCGTATTTCTCCGCATCGATTTGTCGGGATCGTGGAATAGGGGTAGGCCCTGCTCGGTTACGATGGTGATACCGGCAGGTCTGCGTTTCTCCGGTGTGTTTGTGGCTATGAGAGGGATAAATGGACCAGCCTGATCCGTTCGGATTCGTAGGACTCACGTATGACGATGTGCTGCTGCTGCCCGGGCACACCGACGTCATCCCGAGCGAGGCGGAGACCTCGTCCCGCCTGACGAAGCGGATCACCGTGAACACGCCGCTGCTGTCGAGCGCGATGGACACCGTGACCGAGGCCCGCATGGCGATCGCGATGGCTCGCGAGGGCGGCATCGGCATCCTGCACCGCAACCTGTCGATCACCGACCAGGCCGAACAGGTCGACCGCGTGAAGCGGAGCGAGTCGGGCATGATCACGAACCCGATCACCACCACGGCCGACGCCACCGTCGCCGAGGTCGACGAGCTGTGCGGCCAGTTCCGCATCTCGGGCCTCCCGGTCGTCGACGACAAGGGTGTGCTCGTCGGCATCATCACGAACCGCGACATGCGCTTCGTGTCTCCGTTCGAGAAGGCCACGACCCGCGTCAGCGAGGTCATGACGAGCACCGGTCTCGTGACCGCTCCCGTCGGCACCGACCGCAACGCGGTGATGGCGCTCCTCGCACAGCACCGCATCGAGAAGCTGCCCCTCATCGACGAGGCGGGCAAGCTCAAGGGCCTCATCACCGTCAAGGACTTCGACAAGAGCGAGAAGTACCCGCTGGCCACGAAGGACGACACCGGTCGTCTGCGGGTCGGTGCGGCCATCGGCTTCTTCGGCGATGCCTGGTCCCGTGCGGGCCAGCTGCTCGACGCCGGTGTCGACGTCATCGTGGTCGACACGGCCAACGGTGAGAGTGCTGGCGTGCTCGACATCATCCGCAAGCTCAAGGCCGACCCGGCGTTCGCCGGTGTCGACGTCATCGGCGGCAACGTCGCGACCCGCTCCGGCGCGCAGGCGCTCATCGAGGCCGGCGCGGACGCGATCAAGGTCGGCGTCGGTCCGGGTTCCATCTGCACCACGCGCGTCGTCGCGGGTGTCGGTGTCCCGCAGGTCACCGCGGTCTACGAGGCGTCGCTCGCGGCGCGCGAGGCGAACGTCCCGGTCATCGCCGATGGCGGTCTGCAGTACTCGGGCGACATCGCGAAGGCACTCGTCGCTGGTGCGGACACCGTGATGCTCGGCTCGCTCCTCGCCGGCACCGACGAGAGCCCCGGCGACCTCGTGTTCGTGGGTGGCAAGCAGTTCAAGAACTACCGCGGCATGGGATCGCTCGGAGCCATGCAGACGCGTGGCGAGAAGACCTCGTACTCGAAGGACCGCTACTTCCAGGCCGACGTCCCGAGCGACGACAAGCTGATCCCCGAGGGCATCGAGGGCCAGGTGCCCTACCGTGGCCCGGTATCGGCCGTCGCGTACCAGCTCATCGGCGGGCTGCGTCAGTCCATGTTCTACGTCGGCGCGCGCAACATCGGCGAGCTGAAGGCCAAGGGCAAGTTCGTCCGCATCACCTCGGCGGGCCTCAAGGAGTCGCACCCGCACGACGTGCAGATCGTCGTCGAGGCGCCCAACTACCGCAAGTAGGCACCCGCACGAACGCCGACGGTCCGGCAGGCTTCCGCCTGCCGGACCGTCGGCGTAGGTGTGGTCAGCGCATCCGACGTTTGTTCAGAGCGGTTAGCGTCGCCCACATGACCAGGGCGAAGCCTCCGATCCACAGGGCGTATAGCAGGTAGCCATCGAGGCCGAATCCCAAACGGACCGCCGTCGTGCCACAGATGACGATCCCGACAATGGTGCTGGCGAGGACTGATTGGCGGACGCGTAGAGGTCGCTTAGGAGGAACGTTGTGGGTCTCAGGGCTCATACGTAGACGCAGCGGCCTTGGTTGCCGCCGATGTAGATCTTCATCTCTCGTCCTCCTTGGCAGATGCCGTTCGTCGCGAGAGCGGTGGATGCGACTAAGAGGATGGCTCCGAAGACGACGCACAGCGCGGCACCGACCCCTGGGAGGAGGCACAACGCTCCTTGAAGGGCCATCGCGCCTCCACCGATGATGAGGCCTTGGTCGAAGGCATTGAACAGGACATAGATTCCGCCGGAGTCCTGCCCTCCGCCGAGACGCGTGTCGGAAGGGCCTTGTCCCACCGAGAAGCTGAACCCGTTCTCGAATACGAATGTCTCGATCGTGTCCTCACCTACCTGCTGTGTGGTGAACGGGACTTGTGCTGCCTTCAACTCCTCGACGGCCAGTCGAAGCTGTTCGGGAGTGATCTCGGGCTGAGCTGCTGTGCTCAGGGGCGTCGCGGTAACAGGTGGAGGAGCAGCGTTGGCTGTTGCCGGCGCAGCGAGAGCGATGACGACCGCCAGGATTGTTCCGAGACTGAAGGCCCGTGAAGTGGTGAGCACGACTTGGTATCCCTTCTCTGATTGGTGCGCCGCGGTGCGAACCTGGTCGTTAATATAGATATTTCTGAATCAAACGTCCAGAGTTTTGACGGGATCCGGTGTTCGTCCACCAGGCGACCGGTAGGCTGGTGCGGTGAGCATGGATATTGAGATCGGCCGGTCAAAGCGCGCACGGCGCGCCTACGCGTTCGACGACATCGCCGTCGTCCCGTCGCGGCGGACCCGCGACCCACAGGACGTCTCGGTGTCCTGGTCGATCGACGCCTACCAGTTCGAGATCCCGGTGCTCGCGGCACCGATGGACTCCGTCGTCTCGCCGACGACCGCGATCATGATGGGCCAGCTCGGCGGCGTCGGCGTCCTCGACCTCGAGGGCCTCTGGACGCGGTACGAAGACCCCGAGCCGCTGCTCGCCGAGATCCGGTCGTTGCCGGTCGGCCGCGCGACCGCGCGCATGCAGGAGATCTACTCGGAGCCCATCAAGCCCGAACTCGTCACGGCCCGGCTCGCCGAGATCCGCGCGGCCGGAGTCACCGTCGCCGCAGCCCTCTCGCCGCAGCGCACGCAGGAGCTCTACGAGACCGTCGTCGCCGCAGGTGTCGACCTCTTCGTCATCCGCGGCACCACCGTGTCGGCGGAGCACGTCTCCAAGAACCAGGAGCCGCTCAACCTCAAGAAGTTCATCTACGAACTCGACGTCCCCGTGATCGTCGGTGGCGCGGCCACGTACACCGCAGCCCTGCACCTCATGCGGACCGGTGCGGCCGGTGTCCTCGTCGGCTTCGGTGGCGGCGCCGCCTCCACCACGCGGGCCTCGCTCGGCATCCATGCCCCGATGGCGACCGCCGTGGCGGACGTCGCCGGTGCGCGTCGCGACTACCTCGACGAGTCCGGCGGCCGCTACGTGCACGTCATCGCCGACGGCGGTCTCGGGACCTCGGGCGACATCGTCAAGGCCGTCGCGATGGGGGCCGACGCCGTCATGCTCGGCACCGCACTCGCCCGCGCAACGGACGCACCCGGCGGTGGCTGGCACTGGGGTGCCGAGGCGCACCACCTGCACCTGCCGCGCGGACGCCGTGTCGAGGTGGGGACCGTCGCGACGCTCGAGGAGATCCTCTACGGCCCGTCGCCGAAGTCTGACGGCACGGCCAACCTCATCGGCGCGCTCCGTCGCTCGATGGCCACCACCGGCTACTCCGACCTCAAGGAGTTCCAGCGGGTCGAGGTCGTCGTCGCGCCGTACCAGGGCGCCTAGCCCTGCCGGAAGCGAGCCGCTTCCGCAAGCGGTTGTCGGGTCGCATCGCGCCGACTAGCCTCTGAGGCAGAGCCTCGTGGACGAGCACCTGCCTCCGGCAGGATCATCGCGAGGGCGGTTCCAGCGAGCGGAGTTCGACGATGGCCACCACCCACAACAACGTGTCACGTTCCACCAAGCTGGGGATGGAGGAGCGCGACGCCGCGATCGAAGCGTTGAGGTCGAAAGAGCTCGACATCCTCGTCGTCGGTGGTGGCATCGTGGGCACCGGTGCAGCGCTCGACGCCGTCACGCGCGGTCTCAGCACCGGTCTGCTCGAGGCGCGCGACTGGGCGAGCGGCACCTCGAGCCGGTCCTCGAAGCTCGTGCACGGCGGTATCCGGTATCTCGAACAACTCGACTTCCGACTCGTCCGAGAAGCGCTCATCGAGCGCGGGTTGCTGCTGCAGCGCATCGCGCCGCACCTCGTGAAGCCGGTCCGGTTCCTGTACCCGCTCAACAAGCCGGTCTTCGAGCGCCTCTACATCGGTGCCGGCATGCTGCTCTACGACCTCTTCAGCTGGACCGGCGGCCGTCCGCCCGGCGTCCCGCACCACCGGCACCTGTCCAAGCGTCAGGTCCTGACCTCGATCCCGAGTCTCAAGTCGGACGCGTTCGTGGGCGGACTCACCTACTACGACGCCCAGGTCGACGACGCCCGGTACGTCTCATCCCTCGCGCGGACGGCGTCGGCCTACGGCGCGCACGTCGCGAGCCGCGTGCGGGTCGAGGGCTTCATCAAAGTCGGTCAGCGCGTCGTGGGCGTCAAGGCGCACGACCTGCAGACCGACGAGCGCTTCGAGATCCGCGCCAAGCAGGTCGTCAACGCGACCGGCGTGTGGACCGACGACACGCAGTCGATGGTGGGGGAGCGGGGCCAGTTCAAAGTCCGCGCGTCGAAGGGTATCCACCTCGTCGTGCCGCGCGACCGATTCCAATCGAACATGGGGCTCCTGCTGCGCACGGAGAAGAGCGTCCTCTTCGTCATCCCGTGGGGCCGACACTGGCTCATCGGCACGACCGACACGGACTGGCACCTCGACAAGGCGCATCCGGCGGCGACGGCGGCGGACATCGACTACCTGCTCGAGCACGTCAACAAGATCCTCGCCGTCCCGCTCACCCGTGAGGACGTCGAGGGCGTCTACGCCGGCCTCCGTCCGCTGCTGGCCGGCGAGTCGGAGCAGACGTCGAAGTTGTCACGCGAGCACCTGGTCGCGCACTCCGTCCCCGGACTGGTGGTCATCGCCGGTGGCAAGTGGACCACGTACCGGGTCATGGCGAAGGACGCGATCGACGCCGCGGTGGACGCCCTCGACGGCAAGATCCCGGCGAGCGCGACGGAGAACATCGCCCTCCTCGGAGCCGAGGGGTATCAGGCGGCCTGGAACAAGCGGGGCAAGATCGCGCGGGCCTTCGGGGTGCACACGGCGCGTATCGAGCACCTGCTGAACCGCTACGGCGTCCTGACGGATGAGCTGCTCGACCTCATCAAGGACGACCCGACGCTCGCCGAAGCACTGCCGGGAGCGGACGACTACATCGGGGCGGAGATCGTCTACGCGGCCTCCCACGAGGGCGCCCTCCATCTCGACGACGTCCTCGCCCGTCGGACGCGGATCTCCATCGAGGCCTGGGACCGCGGTGTCTCGGCGGCCCCGGTCGCGGCGAAGCTCATGGGTGGGGTCCTCGGGTGGGACGAGGAGCGCATCGAAAAGGAGGTCTCCTACTACCTGAAGCGCGTCGCCGCGGAGCGGGCGTCGCAGGAGCAGCCGAACGACGAAGCGGCGGACCGCGTGCGCCTGGAGGCACCGGACATCGTCCCGGGGGCCTGAACCTGCGGTGATCGCCCGCAGCGGAACGGCTGCGGGCGCCTCGGGCGGGCGGGCCAGGTGTGGCGGATAGACTAGGAGGACTGCCACAACAAGCCTGAGGAGTACAGCCATGGTGGATGTTCGGCGGGTCAAACTTCCCGGGGTCGGTGTGCTCCACACCTTCGTCACGGACGACGGCGGCAAGGTCGGCGTCATCGCCCACCGGTCCGGCCACAGCGACCTCATCACCTTCGCCGACCACGAAGACGGTGCCGATGCCGGCAAGGTGTCGCTCCGGCTCAACGAGGACGAGGCGCACACGCTGGCCGAACTCCTCGGTGGCACACAGATCACCGAGTCGCTCAGCGCGCTCGACCAGATCCCCGGCCTCAGCATCGACTGGTTCACCGTCGACTACGAAGACCACATCGCCGGGCAGCCGCTCGGGAACCCCGCCGAGAAAGGCATGGTCGGGCTGACCGTCGTCGCCGTCGTGCGTGGCGACTCCGCCAACCCGGCCCCGGCAGCGGACTTCCGGGTCTTCCCGGGAGACACCCTCGTCGTCGCGGGCAGTCCCGAGAAGGTCGCCAAGGCCTTCGCCTACTTCCGTTCGGGCGCCGTCAAGAAGGTCGCCGTCGACGCTCCGCCCGGAGGGTAGGCATGCTGCACGCCGCGACCGAAAACCCCCACCTCGGCCAGGATCTGCTCATCCTCGGCGTCCTGTTCGTCATCGCCTACATCCTCGGCCGTCTCGGCAAGCTGATCGGCCTCCCGTCGATCCCCGTCTACATGCTCGTCGGCCTGCTCGCGAGTCCGTACACGGGCTGGTTCCCGCTCGACTTCGCCAGCGCGCAGATCGAACTCATCGCCGTCTTCGGCCTCGTGCTCCTGCTGTTCAACCTCGGTCTGGAGTTCGATCAGGACGAGTTCTTCGGCAACGCCGGGAAGCTCATCGTGTCCGGTGGCTCCTACATCCTCGTCAACATGGCCGCTGGGCTGGTGTTCGGGTTCCTGGTCGGGTGGGGCACGCGAGAGGCGCTCATCATCGCCGGCATCACGGCGACGAGCTCGAGCGCGATCGTCACGAAGCTCCTCATCGAGCTCAAACGGCTGACGAACGACGAGACGCCGATGATCCTGGGCGTCACCGTGGTGGAGGACATCTTCATCGCCATCTACCTGGCCATCGTCGGTGTCGTCCTGAGCGGCGAGACCGAGGTGTGGCCGGTCATCGGCAAGCTCGCGATCGCCTTCACGTTCATCCTCGTGATGTTCGCGATCGCGCGCTTCGGCGGCCGATTCGTGTCGCGCTTGTTCCGCACGAAGGACGACGAGCTCTTCACGATCCTGTTCTTCGGCCTCGCGGTCGCGTTCGGCGGTATCGGCGAGCTCCTCGGGGTCACCGACGCGATCGGCGCCTTCCTCATCGGGCTGGTCCTCGGGGCCACCCGGTTCCGCAACAAGATCGAGCAGATCGCGATCCCGCTCCGCGACGTGTTCGGTGCGTTCTTCTTCTTGAACTTCGGCCTCGCGCTCGACGCGACGAAGTTCGGCAGCGTCCTCGTCCCGGTCCTCCTCGCTGTCCTCATGACGGTGGTCCTCAACGTCCTGGCCGGTCAGTTCGTCGCCTGGCTCAACGGACTCGGGCCGCAAGCGGGGATCAACGCCGCGGTCATCCTGCAGAATCGCGGCGAATTCGCCCTCATCCTCGCGACGCTCTCGCTGAGCGCAGGGCTCAACCCGCTCATCCAACCGTTCGCCGGGCTCTACGTGCTCATCATGGCTGTGATGGGCCCGATCGTCGCCGGCCGGTCCGAGCAGATCGGCGCCGTCATCCTGCGTCCGCGTCGCCGGAAGGCGCGCCGAGTGGAGCAGGTGGACACGTCGGCGGAGGAGGCCATCGCGCTCGTCGAGGGTGTGGGCGACGACCAGGGCACGACGGACGTCGACACCGATCAGGCGGCCATCGACCGACTCGTCGAACAGGCGATGAACGACCAGGAACCACCAGCACGAAAGCGAGAGCCCGATTACTAGCACCGCCCCGTCGGCACCAGGCCCCGACAACCACGGACAGGTCCGTCCGACGCTCCGCTCCGTCATGCTGCGTCCCCGGTGGATCGGCGTCCTCGTCCTCTGCCTCGCCGTCGCGGGCGCGTTCGCCGCGCTCGGGCAGTGGCAGCTCGCACGCGCCATCGAATCCGGGCAGGTGGTGCCGACCGAGACCGAATCGGTCCGGCCACTCGCGGACGTCCTCGAACCGGGCGTCGGCATCCGAGAGGCGGACGCCGGACAACGGGTGAGCGTCTCGGGCACCTGGGTGCCGGAGGACTACCTCGTGGTGGGCAACCGGGTGAACGACGGCACGCTCGGGTACTGGGTGACGGGCCACCTCGCGACCGACCGCTCGGATCAGGCCGGTCTCGCCGTCGCGCTCGGGTGGACGAAGGATCGCGAGACCGCCGACCGTGTCGCGGAGGCATTGAACGCGGACGCCCCCACCGGTGCCGTGGAGCTCGAAGGGCGTCTGAACCCGCCGGAGGGCCCGGAGGAACCGGCAGCGGACGCCGCACCGACCGACCTCGACAACATGTCGGTCGCCGCGCTGCTGAACCGCTGGAACGACGCCGACGGCCTGCGGGTGTTCAGTGCGTTCGTCGTGGACGACGTGGCCGTCGACGGACTCGAGCCCATCTCGTCACCCGCGCCCAGCCAGGAGATCCAGCTCAACTGGTTGAACATCTTCTACGCGGCCGAGTGGGTCGTCTTCGCGTGCTTCGCCGTGTTCCTGTGGTTCCGGCTCGCCAAGGACGCCTGGGAGCGCGAGATCGAGGAGCTCGAGGACGCCGAGGAGGAGGCCGCAGCGCTCCGTCCGTGATGTCCGGTCGCTTGGCGGCCGCGGGTAGGATGGGGGCATGCCCCTCCAGCCGAAACCGTCGACGTTTCCCGCGATCCGAGGCGCGCTGAAGTTCTACCAGGTGGCCGCCCCCATCACCGGTGTGCTGCTCCTGTCGCTCTGCGCCGAGATGCTCATGAAGTACGCGTTCGGCCTCGAGCTCGAACTCGGCGGTGCTTACGGCTTCCTCGCCTTCGTGCCCTCCGGCACCGCCACCGCGGTCAACCTGAGCACGGGCATCCTCATCATCCACGGCTGGTTCTACGTCGTGTACCTGTTCGCCGCGTTCCGGCTCTGGAGCCTCATGCGGTGGAACGTCCTGCGTCTGCTCTGGCTCGCGCTCGGCGGCATCATCCCGTTCCTGTCCTTCTTCTTCGAGAGCCGCATCCCGCGGGAAGTGAAGGGCTACCTCTCCGGCCGCGAAGCAGCAGCGGCCGCCGAACCCGTGGAGTCCATGCAGTGAGTGAAACCGCCCCCGCCGCCGCAGCGGAGCAGACCGCCGCCCGACCGGTCCTCGTCGTCGACTTCGGTGCGCAGTACGCGCAGCTGATCGCGCGTCGCGTCCGCGAAGCCGGCGTGTACTCCGAGATCGTGCCGCACACCGTGTCCGCCGCCGAGGTCGCCGCCAAGAACCCCGTCGGGATCGTCCTGTCCGGCGGCCCGTCCAGCGTGTACGAGCCGGGCGCTCCGTCGCTCGACGAGGGCATCCTCGAGCTCGGCGTCCCGACCTTCGGCATCTGCTACGGCTTCCAGGTCATGGCCAAGCAGCTCGGCGGAGAGGTCGCGCACACCGGTCTCCGGGAGTACGGCGCCACCGACGCGACCAGCGTCGTCGACGTCCCGGGCACCCTCCTGCACGGCGTCCCGACCGAGCAGAACGTCTGGATGAGCCACGGCGACTCCGTTTCCAAGGCCCCCGAGGGCTTCGAGGTCCTCGCCTCGACCGCCTCGACTCCGGTCGCCGCCTTCGCGAACGCGGAACGCGGCCTCTACGGCGTCCAGTGGCACCCCGAGGTCAAGCACTCCGCTTACGGCCAGCAGGTGCTCGAGAACTTCCTCCACCGGGCGGCGGGCATCCCGGCCGACTGGAACAGCGGCAACGTCATCGCCGAACAGGTCGACCGCATCCGCTCCCAGGTGGGCGACGCCAAGGTCATCTGCGGGCTCTCCGGCGGTGTCGACTCGGCCGTCGCCGCGGCGCTCGTGCACAAGGCCGTCGGCGACCAGCTCGTCTGCATCTTCGTCGACCACGGCCTGCTCCGGAAGGACGAGCGGCGCCAGGTCGAGGAGGACTTCGTCGCCTCGACCGGCGTCCGGCTGGTCACGGTCGACGCGCGCGAGCAGTTCCTGACGGCGCTCGCTGGCGTCAGCGACCCGGAGCAGAAGCGCAAGATCATCGGCCGCGAATTCATCCGGTCCTTCGAACAGGCCGAGATCGACCTCGTCAAGGAGGCCCAGAGCGAAGGCGAGCCCATCCGCTTCCTCGTCCAGGGCACGCTGTACCCCGACGTCGTCGAGTCCGGAGGCGGATCCGGCACGGCCAACATCAAGAGCCACCACAACGTCGGCGGCCTGCCGGAAGACCTCCAGTTCGAACTCGTCGAGCCCCTGCGCACCCTGTTCAAGGACGAGGTCCGGGCGATCGGCCGCGAGCTGGGCCTCCCGGAGGAGATCGTCGGCCGTCAGCCGTTCCCCGGTCCCGGACTCGGTATCCGCATCGTCGGTGAGGTCACGGCCGAGCGTCTCGACCTCCTCCGCGACGCCGACGCGATCGTCCGCGAGGAGTTGACCGCGGCCGGGCTCGACCAGGAGATCTGGCAGTGCCCCGTGGTCCTGCTGGCGGACGTCCGTTCCGTGGGCGTGCAGGGCGACGGCCGCACCTACGGTCACCCGATCGTGCTGCGACCGGTGTCGTCTGAAGACGCCATGACCGCCGACTGGACCCGCCTGCCGTACGACGTCCTCGCGCGCATCAGCAACCGCATCACCAACGAGGTGAAGGACGTCAACCGCGTCGTGCTCGACGTCACGTCGAAGCCGCCGGGGACCATCGAGTGGGAGTGATCACTCCCTGAAGCATCGGAAGGCCGTCCCGTTCGCGGGGCGGCCTTCCGTCGTCCGCGCCCTTCGACAGGCTCAGGGACCGGGTGGGTGGCTCAGGGACCGGGGATGTTGCCCGGTGCGAAGGGTTCGGTCCCTGAGCCTGTCGAAGGGCAGTAGCGCGACCGGCCGGTTCCTCGGACGACGAAGGCCCGCCCCGCGAACGGGACGGGCCTTGCCGTGCGTGCGCTGCTAGTTGCGGGAGATGGCCAGCAGACGCAGGATCTCGACGTAGATCCAGATGACCGTGACCATGATGCCGAAGGCGCCGGTCCAGCCGTACTTGGCGGGTGCGCGGTTCTGCACGCCGCGCTGGATGAAGTCGAAGTCGAGCACCAGCGAGTACGCACCCATCAGTACCGCGAAGATGCCGATGACGATTCCGAGCGGGATGCCGAAGATCGTCGCGCCGTAGAGGCCGAACGGGTTGTTCAGGACGCCCGTGAACATGAGCACGAGGTTGAGGAGCTGGAAGACGCCGTAACCGATGATGGCGACGAGGAAGACCTTCGTCAGCTTCTTGGAGGCGCGGACCTTGCCGCTCGCGAAGAGCGCGAGGGTCACGCCGACGACGGCGAGGGTCGCGAGGACCGCCTGGACGACGACGCCCGACCAGGCCGGGTTCGCCTCGAAGACGCGCGAGATGCCGCCGACGAAGAGCCCCTGGAAGACGGCGTACCCGAGGATGAGCGCCGGGACCGGCTCCTTCTTGAAGGAGTTGACGAGCCCGAGACCGAGACCACCGATCATGCCGATGATCATGGGGAGGGCGTAGCCGCTGCCTGCCTGCAGGAGGGAGGTCGTCCACATCCAGGAGACGACGGCGAACACGACGAGGACGGCGAACGAACCGAGCGTCTTGACGAGCGTGTTCTCGATCGTCATGCGGTCGGCGGTGCCGACGCCCGCCGGTGCGGTGGGCTGCTCGTACATCTTGCGGAGCTGTTCGGCGGTCAGCGAGGGGTTCGCTGCTTGAGCTGCCTGCAGCGTCCCGCCTCCCTGCTTCGCGAATGCCGGGTTCTTCGAGAACGCGGGATTGTCGAGGGCCATGGCTGATTCCTACTCTCAGTCGTGGAGGCTGTGTCGCGCCAAGCGGCGCTGCTGACACCCAGAGTATCCGAGTTCCCTTTGAATCAGCCGGGTCGCGCGTGGAAAACCCCGAACGGGCGCCGATGTTCGCGGCGGGCTGACAGCCGGCACCCTGCGCGCACGCTGGAGCGTCGTCCTAGGCTGATGGCGTGCGCATCGACTCCCTGCCCAACCCGCTCGTCATCGGACACCGCGGGGCTCCCGGTTACCGCCCCGAGCACACCGAGTCCTCCTACCGCTTGGCCGTCGCGCTGGGTGCGGACGCCGTCGAGCCCGATCTCGTCGCGTCGAAGGACGGCGTCCTCGTGGTCCGACACGAGAACGAGATCTCCGGGACGACCGACGTCGCCGCCCGGGCGGAGTTCGCCGACCGGCGGACGACGAAGCGCGTCGACGGCCACGAGCTGACCGGATGGTTCACTGAGGACTTCACCTGGGCCGAGCTGTCGACCCTGACCGCGCGTGAGCGGATACCCGAGGTGCGGACGGTGAGTGCGGGATTCGACGGCACCGAGGGCATCCTGCGGTTCGCCGACCTCGTCGAGGTCGTACGCAGCGCGGCCGCAGCGCACCGACGACCCGTCGGTGTCGTGGCCGAGGTGAAGCACGCCGACTACTTCGCTTCGATCGGACTCCCACTCGATCGACTCCTGGCCGAGGAGCTCGCCGCTCTGGGGTTCGGCACCGATCCCGATGCCGAACCGCTCATCATCGAGTCGTTCGAGCAGTCGGTCCTCACGGCGTTGCAGGCCCGTCGGGTGCAGGCGGAGTTCGTTTACCTCGTCGAGCGGTCCGGCAGGCCGAGCGACCTCGTCGCCCGGCTGGGGGATTCGGCCCCGTCCTACGCCGACGCGATGACCGACGCCGGACTCGCGGCGCTCGCCCTCGAGGTCGACGCCATCAGTGTGGACAAGGCGATGCTCATCGACCTCGACGACGACGGCGCCCACCCGACGGACCTCGTGGAGCGCGCCCACGCGGTGGGCCTGCGCGTCTACACCTGGACCCTCCGCCCCGAGAACCGGTACCTCGCGCCGCCCTTCCGGGACGGGGCCGATCCGGCGGCGGTCGGCCGCTGGCTCGAGGAGTTCGTCCTGGTGCTCTCCTCGGGGGTCGACGGCTGCTTCGTCGACCAGGCCGACCTCGGTGTCGCCGCCCGGTCCGCGGCCGGCGAGCGGGCGGAACACCGCGACGGCGGTGCTCGGCCGAGCGATGTCGGAGGCAGCGCCTAGACTTGCAGGCGATATGGCGAGCTCTCCTTCTTCGAACGCCGACGCCGTGCAACCGGTGATCGTCGGCTGGCCCACGGCAACCGTCCCCGAGTCGTCCTCCGACGAGCGTGCCGGCGGGAGTCGGCTGCTGGAGGGGCTCAACCCGCAGCAACGGATCGCGGTGGAGTACCGGGGCCAGGCCCTGCTCATCGTCGCCGGTGCCGGATCGGGCAAGACGAGTGTGCTCACCCGCCGCGTGGCGCTGCTGCTCGAGCAGCGGGAGGCATGGCCGAGCCAGATCCTGGCGATCACGTTCACCAACAAGGCCGCCGCCGAGATGCGTGAGCGGGTGCAGGCGCTCGTCGGCCAGGCCGCGCAGGGCATGTGGATCTCCACCTTCCACTCCGCCTGCGTCCGCATCCTCCGGCGCGAGGCCGAGCACTTCGGTTTCACCAAGAACTTCACGATCTACGACAGCGGCGACCAACGCGCCCTGTTGAAGCGGATCATCAAGGAGCTCGAGGCCGATGCGTACGGCTTCACGCCGTCCAACACCTCCGCGAAGATCTCGAAGCTCAAGAACGAGCTGTCGGACGTCGAGTCGTACTCCCGCACGATCAACACGAACGACCCGCAGGAACTCGTCTTCCTGCAGGTCTTCCGGAAGTACACGCGCGCGCTGGCCGACGCGAACGCCTTCGACTTCGACGACCTCATCAGCCAGACGGTGTTCCTCTTCCGGGCGTTCCCGCACGTCGCCGCGCAGTACCAGCAGCGGTTCCGCCACATCCTCGTCGACGAGTACCAGGACACCAACCACGCCCAGTACTCGCTCATCCGGGAGCTCACGCGTGCGCCCGAGGCCGGCACGGATCAGCTCGCCATCACCCGCACCGAGGGTGCCTCGCTCACCGTCGTCGGCGACTCGGACCAGTCGATCTACGCGTTCCGCGGGGCCGACATCCGGAACATCACCGAGTTCGAGCGCGACTTCCCGGGTGCCAAGGTGGTGCTGCTCGAGCAGAACTACCGCTCCACGCAGAACATCCTCTCGGCCGCGAACGCGGTCATCTCCAACAACTTCGACCGCAAGGACAAGAAGCTCTGGACGGCCGTCGGCGACGGAGAGAAGATCGTCGGCTTCACGGGGTACTCCGGCCACGACGAGGCGCAGTTCATCGCCGACGAGATCGAGAAGCTCCGGAACGCCGGCACGGCCTACAGCGACATCGCGGTGTTCTACCGCACGAACGCCCAGACCCGTGCGCTCGAGGAGATCTTCATCCGCGCGGCCCTCCCGTACCGGATCATGGGCGGCACCAAGTTCTACGAACGCGCCGAGATCAAGGACGCCCTCGCCTACCTCGTGTCGGTCGCGAACCCCGCCGACATCATGGCGCTGCGGCGCATCCTGAACACGCCCAAGCGTGGCATCGGACCGGCGACGGAGACGGCACTCGCGAGCTTCGCCGAGAACAACGGCGTCACCTTCCGCGAGGCCATGCGGCGTGCCGACGCCCTCGGGCTCGGGCCGAAGGTCACGAGCGCGATCCTGCAGCTGTCGGCGCTCCTCGACGAAGCGCAGGCCGCGCTCGACGACGCCGCTGCGGCCGACCGCCCGACGGCGTCCGCGACCGCGGTCGGCGACGTCCTGTCGCTCCTCATGACGAAGAGCGGCTACCTCGACTCGCTGCGCAACAGTCGCGACCCGCAGGATGAGGCACGCGCCGAGAACGTCGACGAGCTCATCGCCGTCACCAAGGAGTTCGCCAAGAACAACCCCGACGGCGGCATCGTCGACTTCCTGACGGAGGTCTCGCTCGTCGCCGCGGCCGACGACCTCGACGACGCGACGGGCAGCGTGTCGCTCATGACCCTGCACACGGCGAAGGGCCTCGAGTACGATGCGGTCTTCCTGACGGGCATCGAGGAGGACCTCCTCCCGCACCGGATGTCGGCGAACGAGCCTGGCGGCCCGGCGGAGGAGCGGCGCCTGTTCTACGTCGGCATCACCCGCGCCCGTAAGCGCCTCTACCTCTCGCTGGCGATGACTCGTGCCCAGTACGGCGAGACGGCCGTCGCCATGCCCAGCCGCTATCTGCAGGAGATCCCGGCCGAACTGATCGAGTGGCGTCAGTCGCCCGGCAACGTCAACGGTCGTGGTGGAACCCAGTCTCGCGCCCTGAACGCCCGCCGCGCCCCTTCGAGCGACCGCTGGTCGGTCCGCTCGCTCCCGGAAGGAGCCTCCGCGGGCGACACCCGGTTTTCCGGCGGTTCGAGCAAGCCGGAGACGGCCTGGGCCAACCGCATCACGGCGAAGGTCCGCGACAACGGCGATCTCGAGCTCGTCCCCGGCGACCGCATCTCCCACGCGGACTTCGGTGTGGGGCGGGTGAACGCCGTCACCGGCGAGGGCGCGAAACGCATCGCCCACGTGCAGTTCGAGTCGGCGGGAGCCAAGAAGCTGCTGATCAAGATCGCCCCGATCGAGAAGGTGGAGTGACCCCCTGTTCCGTCGGCAGTCCCCGGCGGCATCAGGTTCCCCAGTCCTGGCGAAGCCTCTAGGCTGAGGCATCATGGCTCTGTTCTCCAAGCGCAACGCGTCCGATGCCCGATCCGCAGCGGCGGAGGCAGCGACCTCCGCCCGGGAAACCGAGGAGGACACGACCCCCGCGGTCACCGAACCGGTTCCGCACGTTCCCATCTCGGTCACGACGGTCAGTTCCGCCGCACGGACACCTGAGTCCCCCGTATCGGTGCCGGCTGCCCCGGCGGCCGCTCCGGCGCCCGCGGCCGGGGAGCCCGACACGAACGTCGACCTCGCCCAGGCGCTCACGGCCCTGGCCGAAGGCGGTGACGAGCGTGCGATGATGCATGTCCTGCGCCAGAGCATCCAGGGCAAGCTCCTGCTGTCCACGAGCCTCGACGGTGTCTCGGAGGAGGACAAGGCCGCGGGACGCGTCCCGCTCGGCGTCCACCGCGACCCGGAGGGGGCCGTCTACCTCCTCGCCTTCACCTCGCCTCGCGAGCTCGAGAAGACGCGGACGGCCGAGGGCCCCGTCTCCGGGGTCGCGGTGGACGCGGTGTGGGCGCTGCGTCAGGCGGCCGGCGAAGGCTACGCCGGCATCGTGCTCAACCCCGCCGACGGGAAGGCGAGTGCCGTCGTCCCGAAGACACTCATCGCCCGCCTCTTCGGCGACGGCCGGAACAACGACCTCGCCAAGCAGGCGCTCGCCCAGCCTCGCGACGCCGATGCCCTCCAGCAGCTGGTGGCGGCACTCGCCGCACACGGCGGATTCGTGGCGGGACGAGCAGAGATGGACGAGGAGGGTAACCGCAAGACCGTCGGCATCGCGGAGACCCGGCTCGGGGACCGCCGCCTGCTCGAGGTCTTCACCTCGCCCATCGAGATCGCGGCGCTCGGCCGCGGCGACGACGCGTATCCCGTGACCGCCGCGGAACTGGCGGCTGCGCTCCGGAGCGACGAGGGCATCACCGGGATCATCGTGAACCCTGCGGCGCCGTGGCTGGACGTCGACCGCGCCCAGCTCGCACCCCTCCTCGACGTGCGCTGAGCGTCGCACCCGCTCCACTCGGAGTGATCCGCCGACGGAGAGCGAGCAGGATACCGCCGAGCGCAAGCGCCCCGATCGCCGCAGAGCCGGCCGTGAGCAGGGAGTGGTCGTCGGCGCCGGTCTCGGCGAGGCGCGCTTCGGGCACGGTCGGTGTCGAGGCGAGTGTGATCTCCGACGCGACCCCGAAGGCGGATCGCCAGGGGCGGATCATCGCGCCGCCGTTCTCCGGCAGGGTGTCGCTCGGCTCGATGCGTTCGACCCAGACGTAGTAGCCGTCCTCGGGAAGGACGCAGGACGGTGTCGTGTACTCGCCGGGGCCTGCATCCACGAGCGTCTCGACCTCGCAGACCACCGGTGCTCCGAGCGGGACCTCTGGTGCCTCGACCGGGCGCTCCGCGAACGGACCGAGCAGCTGGCTGCGGACGGTCACCGGGATCGGCGTGTACGGTCCACCCTCCGGTCCGATGAGGCCCCACTCCGCGGCGAGGCCCGAGTCGGTCGCGATCCCGACCGACAGCCGGTCGGTGATCTCGGTTCCCGGTGTCGCCGTCGCATGCGAGGTGGTGGTGACGACGACCGGCTGGAAGGGGAGTGGTGTCGGGCGCTCGCGGTCTGCGCTCGCCCCTGCGGCGACCGTGATCGGGCGGGCGATGAGGACGCTCTGCACGTTGGCGGCGCTTCGAGCGATCGTGAGCCCGGCACCGTAGGGCAGCTCATCGAAGGTGGCGTTCGCTGAGAACGCCACGACGGCGGCATCGGTGCTCGGCAGGATCCGCAGGCTCTCACCGTTCCCGACGGCCCGCTCGGAGGTGCCGTCCTCGAAGGTCGCGCCGTCGAGGGTGACCGTCCCGGTGTGGGTACCCGGTGGCAGGGTGGTGACGCCGGAGGAGACGAAGTCGACGGCGAGTTCCGTTCGGACGAGGTCGAATCCGTCCTCGCCGCGTTCGATGGACATGGTGGCGCTCGCTCCCCGACTCGCGCCGCCGGGCCCGTCGGCCTCGGCGAGCATCTGATGGGCCCGTGCCAGCACGCGGTCGGCGCTCGCTCCTGCCCGAGCGGCGATCTGCGCCGGTGTCCACCCGTTCAGGCCGGTGATGATCCAGGTGGCGAGCTGTCCAGCGGCCGCCTCGTCGGCGTCCTGGCTGGCACCCCAGTGTCGCGAGAGGTAGGCCAGGCGGGCGGCGTCCTCAGGGGTGAACCAGCCGAGCGATGATCCGTCGACGTGCTCGTAGGCGTGACCCGGCGGGATCGGGAGGTCGAGGTTGATGCAGAACCCGACCGTCCCGTCGTCGAAGGCCCACGAGCCGAGCCAGCGGCCGTTCGAGGCGTCGCGGTGGCCGTAGGCGGCGCCGGTCGCGGTCAGGGCGGAGGACGCGGTGGCGCCGCCGAGGACGATGCCGAGGACGAGCGTCAACAGGATCGGGACGGCCGCCAGGAGCCGGAGGATCCGCGGTCTGCCGCCGAGGAGGCGGCCGGTCTGGGGGAGGTGGTGTGTTGTCATGCCCCCATCGTGCGAACCGCGGTACCTCGGTCAGCCGGGCGAGGATCCGAATGTGGACGGGACTGCTCCGCCAGTGGGCTGTGGAGGGCGGTCCTGGAACGTCGTCAGCCGAGGTGGCGGGCCGCGTCCGTGCGATCCCGCTCTCGCATCGCCCGGAGGTACCAGGCGGAGGGTGCCGCGCGCAATCGCTGCGGAAGACGCGGCCAGACGGCCCGCGCTGCGGCGACCCGCCGCGCGAAGCGACGCTGCTGCCGGGGTGTGAAACGGAACCCGTAGGCGCTCCGCAATCCGTCGGGAAGCAGTCCCGCCGTCACGAGCCGGACGAGGGGGAGCAGACACCGGACGGGGAGGGGCGCCGCACGCGCGGTCATGAGCTCGACCGAGACGCGGCGTGCCTCCGCGGTGACGTGGAGTCCCGCGACCCGGGCTGCGAAGTACTCGTCGAACGCGGCCCGGGTCGGAGGCCAGCGGTCGGGCGGGAGCTGCAGGCTCGTCCCCACGATCGCGTACTCACGGTGCAGGCGCTCCCGCGACTCCTCGTCGAGCGGGCCGAACACGAGCTCGTAGACCTGGACGGCGGTGTCGTACAGCGTGGCCGCGACCCAGAGTTGCGCGTCGTGGTCGAAGGCCGAGTACCCCGGGGCGGCCTCGCCCGGCTGAGCGCGGACGGGCGCGTGGGCGTGGTTCACCCGCCGGGCCGCGCTCCGCTGCTCGTCCGGCGTACCGAGGGCGAGCGCGTAGACGAAGGTGAGGGTGGCGTGCAGCCGGTCGAGCGGGCGGGAGCCGAAGTCGCTGTGCCGCGCCACCCCGGCTGCGACCGAGGGGTCTGCGATCTGGAGCAGGATGGCCCGTCCGGCGCCGGCGACGAGGATGCCCTCGCGAGCGAGGTCCGCCATGCCGGTCATGGACCCGACCTTAGTCGTTCACTGCGAACGTCCGGTTGCGGCGCAGCGCTGGGGGTAGAGTCGTCACTGGCCCTTTTTCTCTCGCCGCCGAGATAACGCGCGGCCGAAAATCGCCACGACAATCACAGCAGAACGCGCGAAGCGCGGATGGGAATGACACGTGGATCTTTACGAGTATCAGGCACGAGACCTGTTCGAGCAGTACGAGGTGCCGGTCCTCGCCGGCATCATCGCCGACACCCCGGACGAGGTGCGGGCCGCGGCCGAGCGTCTCGGCGGCGTGGTCGTCGTCAAGGCCCAGGTGAAGGTCGGAGGCCGCGGCAAGGCCGGCGGCGTCAAGGTCGCCAAGACCCCCGACGAGGCCTACGAGGCGGCGAAGTCCATCCTCGGACTCGACATCAAGGGTCACGTCGTCAAGCGCGTGATGGTCGCGGCCGGCGCACGCATCGCCCAGGAGTTCTACTTCTCGGTGCTGCTCGACCGCGCCAACCGGTCCTACCTGTCGCTCACGAGCGTCGAGGGCGGCATGGAGATCGAGCAGCTCGCGGTCGAGAAGCCCGAGGCACTCGCGCGCATCGAGGTGAACCCGCTCACCGGTGTCGACAAGGCGGCCGCGGTCGAGATCGCGAAGGCTGCGAACTTCCCCGAGGAGCTCGTCGACCAGGTCTCCGACGTCTTCGTGAAGCTCTACGACGTCTACAAGGGTGAGGACGCGACGCTCGTCGAGGTCAACCCGCTCGTCCTCACGGAGGAGGGGCGCATCGTCGCCCTCGACGGCAAGGTCTCGCTCGACGAGAACGCCGCCTTCCGTCACCCGAACCACGCCGAACTCGAAGACACCGCAGCCGAGGACCCCCTGGAGCTCAAGGCCAAGGAGAACGACCTCAACTACGTCAAGCTCGACGGCGAGGTCGGCATCATCGGCAACGGCGCTGGGCTCGTCATGTCCACGCTCGACGTCGTCGCCTACGCGGGCGAGCAGCACGGCGGCGTGAAGCCGGCCAACTTCCTCGACATCGGCGGCGGCGCCTCGGCCGAGGTCATGGCAGCCGGCCTCGACGTCATCCTCGGCGACGCCCAGGTGAAGAGCGTGTTCGTCAACGTCTTCGGTGGCATCACCGCCTGCGACGCGGTCGCGAACGGCATCGTGAAGGCGCTCGAGATCCTCGGGGACGCAGCGACCAAGCCGCTCGTGGTCCGTCTCGACGGCAACAAGGTCGCGGAAGGCCGCGAGATCCTCGCCGCCGCCGCGCACCCGCTCATCACGCTCGCCGCAACCATGGACGAAGGCGCCGACAAGGCCGCCGAGCTGGCTTCGAAGTAAGGGATCGCACAAGCATGTCAATCTTCCTCAACAAGGACTCCAAGGTCATCGTCCAGGGCATCACCGGAGGCGAGGGCACCAAGCACACGGCGCTCATGCTGAAGGCCGGCACCCAGGTCGTCGGCGGCGTCAACGCCCGCAAGGCCGGCACGACCGTCACCCACGACGGTGGCGTCGAGCTGCCAGTGTTCGGCACGGTCGCCGAGGCCATCAAGGAGACCGGCGCAGACGTGTCGATCGCCTTCGTGCCCCCGGCCTTCACCAAGGACGCGGTCATCGAGGCCATCGACGCCGAGATCCCGCTGCTCGTCATCATCACCGAGGGTGTGCCGGTCGGCGACTCCGCCGAGTTCTGGGCCTACGCCCAGTCGAAGGGCTCCAAGACCCGCATCATCGGCCCCAACTGCCCCGGCATCATCACGCCTGGTGAGTCCCTCGTCGGCATCACGCCCGCGAACATCGCCGGCAAGGGACCGATCGGCCTCGTGTCGAAGTCGGGCACCCTCACGTACCAGATGATGTACGAGCTGCGCGAGATCGGGTTCTCGACGGCGATCGGCATCGGCGGCGACCCGATCATCGGCACGACGCACATCGACGCGCTCGCCGCGTTCGAGGCCGACCCCGAGACCAAGGCCATCGTCATGATCGGTGAGATCGGTGGCGACGCCGAGGAGCGCGCGGCCGATTTCATCAAGGCGAACGTCACCAAGCCGGTCGTCGGCTACGTCGCGGGCTTCACCGCGCCCGAGGGCAAGACGATGGGCCACGCCGGCGCGATCGTCTCGGGTTCCGCAGGCACCGCGCAGGCGAAGAAGGAGGCCCTCGAGGCCGCTGGCGTCAAGGTCGGCAAGACGCCGAGCGAGACCGCCGACCTCATGCGTGAGATCATCGCCTCGCTGTAACACCCGCAGCTCGACTGCGACCACGACGCGGCGCCCGGTTCGGGCGTCGCGTCGTGGCGTTTCGGCCCACGCACGCCGTGTGCCTGACCATCCGCGGGCGCGGCTCCAGGTAGGGTCGAAGGCGCATGAACCGTCTGACCGTCGCCCTCCTCGCCGCCCTCGATGCCACCCTCGCCGTGGCCATCGGCATCGGTGTCGCACTCGTCCCACTCCTCGCCCTGTGGGCCCTGCACTTCCAGTTGGACGTCGACCCGGCCGCGCTCTGGCGGGGGGCCGTCGACATCTGGGCGCTCGGCAACGGCTCGAGCATGCGCATCACCCTCGACACGGCCCTCATCACCCAACTCGGACTGCCCGCTGGGATGGAGCCGTTCCTCGTCTCCCTGGCGCCCCTCGCCTTCACGATCGGCACGGTCCTGTTCGGTCTGCGCACCGGGGCCCGCGCGGCGCGCAGCACCTGGTGGCAGGGTGCCGTCGTGCTGTCGGTGTTCGTGTTCGCCCTGCTCTCGTTCTTCGTGGCCCTCACCGCCCTCCACCCGGCGGTGCGTCCCTCGATCGTCCAGGGGACCCTCGCGCCGACCGTGCGCTTCGCAGGCGGGGTCGTGGTCGCCGCTCTGTGGGTCCGATTCCGTGAGCAGGACGCGGCCGATCCGATCCTCGACGGACTCCGCGCGATGCGGGACCGGATGCCGGACGGGACCTGGTCGATGATCGTCGCGGCGCTGCGTGGTGGAGCGCTCGCAGCCACGGGACTGGTGGCGGTCTCCGCGGTCCTGACCGCCATCCTCATCGCCGTCGGCTACGGTGCCATCATCTCCCTGCACGAGAGCGCGCAGTTCGGCGTCCTGGGTGGTGCGATCGTCACCGGCGCCGAACTCCTGTACCTCCCGAACCTCGTGATCTGGGCCATGAGCTGGATCACCGGCGCGGGCTTCGCCATCGGGAGCGGCACGGCGATCTCACCGATCGGCACGCTCGTCGGGCCCATGCCGGCCGTGCCGGTCCTCGGCGCCATCCCGACGGGGGAGAGCCCACTCGGTTTCGCGGTCCTCGTGGTCCCGGTCGTCATCGGATTCGCCGCCGCCGTGGTGCTGCGCCGTCGTCTGCTCGCCGACCTCGACGGGCGTGGCGGGCTCGCACGGCTGGCGGTCGTCGGTCTCGGCGTCGGGGTCACCGCGGGCATCATCGTCGGTGTCCTCGCCGCCCTCTCGGCGGGCGCGGCAGGCCCAGGTCGCCTCATCGAGGTCGGCCCGAACGGTTGGGCGACGGGCCTGTGGACCACGCTGACGGTCGGGATCGCGGCCGTGGTCGGCATGGCGGCCGGTCCGACGCATCTGGCCGATGAGGACCGCCTCCCGGAGCTGTACGCCCAGCCGAGCGGCCGGGGTGCCCGCGACCGATAGGATGCTCTGGTGCTGTCACTCGTCGTGCTGATCTCCGGTGGCGGATCCAATCTCCGCGCCCTCCTCGAAGCCTCACGCGACGCGGATTTCCCCGCTCGCGTCATCGCCGTCGGTGCCGATCGGGAGGCTGACGGCCTTGCTCACGCCGAGGAGTTCGGCATCCCGTCGTTCACCGTCCCGTACTCGTCCTTCGACTCGCGGGCGGAGTGGGGCGCGGCGCTCCTCGAACAGATCCGGGTCTGGAACCCGGACGTCCTCGTCCTCAGCGGCCTCATGCGCCTCCTGCCGCCCGTCGTCGTCGACGCCCTCTCGCCGCGCATCATCAACACGCACCCCGCGTACCTCCCCGAGTTCCCGGGCGCGCACGGCGTCCGGGACGCACTGGCGGCAGGCGCCTCGCAGACCGGGGCATCGATCATCGTCGTCGACAACGGTGTCGACGCGGGTCCGATCATCTCGCAGGAGCGTGTCCCGGTCCTGCCCGACGACACGGAGCACAGCCTCCACGAGCGGATCAAGCCGGTGGAGCGTCGACTGCTCGTCCAGGCCGTCCGCGACCTCGCCACCGGAACCATCGACCTCGAGGCGCTCTCCACGGCGTCCCGCCCGCCAGCAGAAGGAGCACCCCAGTCATGAGCGGTCCCAGCCACGACCACAGCCTCTACCGCGAACGCGACCTCGTCCCCGTCCGCCGGGCGCTGATCTCGGTCAGCGACAAGACCGGGCTGCTCGAGCTCGCCGGCGCACTCGCGGCAGCGGGCGTCGAGATCGTCTCCACCGGCTCCACTGCGGCGACCATCCGCGGTGCGGGCCACACGGTGACCGACGTGTCCGAGGTCACCGGATTCCCCGAGTCGCTCGACGGTCGCGTCAAGACCCTGCACCCCTCGGTGCACGCCGGACTCCTCGCCGATCTGCGCCTCGAATCCCACGAGGCCCAGCTCGCCGAGCTCGGTATCGAGCCGTTCCAGCTCGTCGTCGTGAACCTGTACCCCTTCGTCGAGACGGTCGCGAGCGGCGCCGCCGGTGACGACGTCGTCGAACAGATCGACATCGGTGGGCCGGCGATGGTGCGCGCCTCGGCGAAGAACCACGCCAACGTCGCGATCGTCGTCTCTCCCGAACGCTACGGGCTGATCACCGAGGCCGTCGCGGCCGGCGGCACCACGCTCGCTCAGCGTCGCTCGCTCGCCGCGCAGGCCTTCGACCACACCGCCTCGTACGACGCGGCGGTGTCCGCTTGGTTCGCGAGCACGGAGACGACCGAGGTGGACGCCTTCCCCAGCACGCTGACCGTCACCGGTCGTCGCGAGGCGGTGCTGCGCTACGGCGAGAACTCGCACCAGGCCGCGGCGCTGTACGTCCGTCCGGGTGGTGCAGGGATCGCCCAGGCGACGCAATTGCACGGCAAGGAGATGTCGTACAACAACTACGTCGACGCCGACGCGGCGGTCCGCGCGGCCTACGACTTCGCCAACCCCGCCGTCGCGATCATCAAGCACGCGAACCCGTGCGGTATCGCCTTCGCGAACCCGAAGGCACCCGACCCGATCGCCTCGGCCCACCGTCGGGCGCACGAGTGCGACCCGGTCTCCGCCTTCGGCGGCGTCATCGCAGCCAACCGCGTCGTGACCCTCGGCATGGCCGAGACGGTCAAGGAGATCTTCACCGAGGTGCTCGTCGCCCCGGGCTTCGAGGACGCCGCGCTCGAGGTGCTCAAGACGAAGAAGAACCTGCGGCTCCTGCAGCTGCCGGAGGACTTCGTGCGTGAGGACCGCGAGGTCCGGCAGATCTCCGGTGGCCTGCTCTACCAGGACGCGGACCGCTTCGCCGACGACCCGCAGGACACCGCCAAGGGCTGGACGCTCGTCACTGGCGAACCGGCCGACGACGACACCCTGCTCGACCTCATCTTCGCGTGGAAGGCGTGCCGCTCGGTCAAGTCCAACGGCATCCTGCTCGCCAAGGGCAGCGCGAGCGTGGGCGTCGGGATGGGCCAGGTCAACCGCGTCGACTCCTGCCACCTCGCCGTGAGCCGAGCCGGTGACCGCGCGGCGGGCTCCGTCGCGGCCTCGGACGCCTTCTTCCCGTTCGCGGACGGCCTGCAGGTCCTGCTCGACGCCGGCGTGCGCGCGGTCGTGCAGCCCGGTGGTTCCGTCCGCGACGAAGAGGTCATCGCTGCGGCCGAAGCCGCCGGCGTGACCATGTACTTCACGGGGGAGCGTCACTTCTTCCACTAGGCCGTGCCGCCCGCCCCTGTGGGGGTTCTGGGCTGGCTCTTGGTGATCTCCCAGCGGCGTCGGGCCCACATGGCCCGACGCCGCTGTGTCGTTGGGCTACGGTTGTCGGATGACTGCCACCTGGAGCCGCAAGCTCATCGCATCCGCCGCCGCCGCCGTCGCGACCATCGTCGTGGGCTTCCTGGGGGTCATGTTCGTCACGTTCGTCGGCTACCAGTTCGCCGGGACGATCTTCGCCCAGGCGAGCCCGTACTTCTTCGAGAGCACGATCATCACCTTCGTGCTGCTGCTGATCGTGGGCGTCGTCGGCCTCTACCGGTACCGACTCCTCGCCCTGCTGGGCGGCGCCGCCCTCGCCGTCATCGGAGCGCTCCTCGGCCTCATCGTCCAGGTGGCGACGACGGGGCAGCCCATCGACAGCACCGTGCTCGGCAGCATCGTCGCGACGCTCATCAGCCTCAACCTCGTCTTCGTGGTCGTCGTCGCGCTCTCCGCGGCATTCATCGGATACCCCGTGTACTGGATGGTCGTCCGCACGCAGGACGCCGTGCTCGACGACGGACGCCGGATCGCGCTCGTGCGCATGCCCGCCTCAAACCTCGCCGAAGGCCTCGTGACGCACCTGGAGCGCACGCCGATCGATGCCGAGCTCGCCGACAAGCAGTGGGACGCCTACGTCGCCGCGTTCGACGCCGCCGGCTGGGACACCACCGAGGTCTCCTGGGCCGAGCAGCTCGCGGACTCCGTCTTCATCGAGGACGCCGTCATCGTGATCGGCGACGTCGCCGTCGTGACCCGACCTGGCGCAGAGAGCCGTCGCCCCGAGGTCGTCGCAGCCGAGACCACCGCCCGTGAGCTCGGCCTCCGGATCCACCGGATCGAGGGCGAAGGCACCCTCGAGGGCGGCGACGTCCTCCGGGTCGGCACGACCGTCTACGTCGGTCGCAGCGGCCGCACCAACGCCGAAGGCGTCCGGCAGCTCCGAGCCATCCTCGCGCCGCTCGGGTTCGATGTCGTGGCGGTCCCCGTCACGACCGCCCTCCACCTGAAGTCGACGGTCACCGCGCTTCCCGACGGGACCGTGCTCGTCCACCCCGACCTCGTCGAGGACCCGTCCTTCTTCGGTCGCCACCTCGTCGTGCCCGAGCGCGAGGGCGTCGCGGTCGTCGAACTCGCGGAGGACACCGTGCTCATCTCCGCAGCCGCTCCCAAGACGGCTGCGCTGCTCGAGGACCGCGGCTACACCGTGGTCCAGGTGGACATCAGCGAGTTCGAGAAGCTCGAGGGCTGCGTGACCTGCCTGTCCGTGCGGGTCAGCTGAGCCGATCGTGGAGCAGCAGGCTGGAGCGCGCGGCGGTCGGGATCTGAGCCGGAGGACCGTCGCGCAGCGATTGGACATCCCGCTCGAGATGGCCAGACACCACGGGATTCCGCCGTTCTGGTCGGCGGACCAGTTGGCGGCGTTCCAGGCCGACCCGCCCGCCTGGTACGTGCAGTCCCGCGCGAACCGGACCGGGAAACGGCCGGTCTGGGTGGAGTTGCGGTGCTCGATCTGCGGCACCAGCGAGACGCTCCGCCCGAAGAAGTGGTGGCCGGAGTTCTCGATGGTGACCTGTTCCTGGCACGGCGCCGACGAGCTGCCGCCGGTGCCCGAGGGTGCCCGTCGGCGGGAGGTCGACGGCATCGGAGCCTTCGTCGGCATCGTCGACGAACCGATCTCCTGACGACGGGACCACCCGGACCGGTGCGTGCAACCGCATGGATCCCTTGCAGGCTGATGGCCGATTCCCATAGTCTGGTCTGCTGCGCCGAACCTCGTTCACCGTGATCGGTCGCCGCCCGCGTTCGAGTGCGACCTGTACACCCGGCCCGCGGCTCTCGCCAAACAGGATGAGGAGGATGCCATGACGCTCTCGAACCACACCGCGCTCGCGCCGACGGTCGATCGTGCCCGCTCCGCCTCGAGCCGCCGCCCCGTGGCCGTCCCGGCGCCAGCCGGACGCGCCGCCGCAGCGGACGCCGACGCTTAGCACGAGCGCCAGGCAGTCCACCTCACCATCCGTCCGGCCTCGTCCGGGCCCGTCACCGGATGCTGCGACCTCGCACAGCGACCTCGCCGTCCGGCCGTTCCACGACCATCATCCCGTCGGTGATCGACGTCACCGACGCTCTCGCAAGGAATCCCCGTCATGACTCCGCTCGGCGATGAACGCCGTCCTGTCCAACCGCGCCAGAGCACGTTCCGTGCCCTGATGCGGATCTACCCCTTCGCGAAGACCGCCATGCCGCGGATCGTGCTCGGCATGGTCGCCGCGCTCGTCGCCGGCCTGGTGGCTCTCGCGATCCCGCTCGTGCTGCAGGCGCTCGTCGACGGTCCGCTCTCGACCGGCGACTCCGCGCAGATCTGGCCGGCTGTGCTCGTGGTCCTCGCCCTCGGTGTCCTCGAGGCGGTCATGATCGCGCTGCGCCGCTGGTTCGTACTGACCCCCGGGACCCACGTCGAGGCGCGGATGCGCAATGCGCTGTTCGCCAAGTTGCAGGACCTCCCCGTGACCTTCCACGACCGGTGGCAGAGCGGACAGCTGCTCTCCCGCGCCGTCAGCGACCTCGGACTCATCCGCCGGTGGATCTCGTTCGGCTTCGTGCTCCTGATCGTCAACGGCGTCACGATCGTCATCGGTGCCGTCATCCTGTTCACCTGGAACTGGCTGCTCGGACTCATCTTCATCGCGCTCGCCATCCCCGTGTGGGTGTTCGGGTTCACCTTCGAGGGGCGCTACTCGGTCATCGCCCGGCGCAGCCAGGACCAGGCGGGTGACCTGGCGACCGCCGTCGAGGAGTCCGTCCACGGCATCCGGGTGCTCAAGGCGTTCGGTCGCGGCAAGCACGCCCTGCGGAGCTTCACGTCGCGCGCCGAGGACCTGCGGGGGACCGAGATCGAGAAGGCCAAGGCCATCGCGGGGATCTGGTTCTGGCTCGTCCTGTTGCCGGACGTCGCCTTCGCGCTCTGCCTGTTGGCGGGGGTCTGGCTCGCGTCGATCGGTGAACTCACCGTCGGTCAGCTGTTCGCCTTCTTCGCGACGGCCACGATCCTGCGGTTCCCGATCGAGTCGATCGGCTTCCTGCTCGCGATGACCTTCGACACCCGGACGGCGACCGACCGGTATTTCGAGGTCATCGACTCGGTCAACACGATCACCGACCCCGAGCACCCCGTACGCATCCGTGAACCGCGCGGCGAGCTCGTGTTCGAGGACGTGCATTTCCGCTACCAGGACGCACCCGACCGCTATGCGGACGTGGTGGACGGCGTCGACCTCCGGCTCGAGCCTGGGGAGACCATGGCACTCGTCGGTCTGACGGGTTCCGGGAAGTCGACCATCACGGCACTGACCACCCGCCTGTACGACGTCACGGGTGGGCGGATCCTGCTCGACGGGGTCGACATCCGTGCGCTCACCCGAGAAGACCTGCGCCGGCACATCGCGATGGCGTTCGAGGATGCGACCCTCTTCTCGGCGAGCGTCAAGGAGAACGTCCTCCTCGGGCGGGACGACATCGACCTCGACTCCGCGGAGGCCGATCGGATCCTGCGCGAGGCGCTCGACATCGCCCAGGCCGGGTTCGTCGACGAATTGCCGAACGGCGTCGAGACGCTGGTCGGTGAAGAGGGGCTCAGCCTGTCCGGTGGGCAGCGTCAGCGGCTCGCACTCGCGCGTGCGGTGGCCGCGCGGCCGGAGGTGCTCGTGCTGGACGATCCGTTGTCGGCGCTCGACGTCGACACCGAGGCGCTCGTCGAAGCGGCACTCCGCCGCGTGCTCGCCTCCACCACGGCCCTGATCGTCGCCCACCGGCCGAGCACCGTCACCCTGGCGGACCGCGTCGCCCTCCTGGAGGACGGTCGCATCACCGCCGTGGGTCGCCACAGTGAGCTGTTGCAGCACAACGCCCATTACCGCTACGTGATCTCGAGTCTGGAAGACGACGAACGAGAGTCAAACCGCCAGGAGGTGAACCTGTGACCCCGCCGACGACCGTCCACGGAGTGGAGGGTGAGGAGCGCGACGACCTCACCCGTGACGAGTCCGCGCACATCCGGCGCCGTTCGCTGCGCCTGCTCGGATCGCTGCTCGCGCCCCTGCGCCTGCGCGTGATCGCCGCCATGACCATCGTCGTGGTGTCGACGGCCGCCCAGGTCGCCGGGCCCGCGTTGATCGCCCTCGGCATCGACCGCGCCCTCCCGGCCGTCCTGGAACGCGCCGACTGGATGCCGGCCTTCCTCGTGGTCGGCGCGTACCTGCTGACCGGCGCCGCCGGTGCGACGCTGATCTCCTGGTACACCGTGCTCGCCGCTCGGATCAGCCAGGCGATCCTGATCGACCTGCGGAAGCGCGTGTTCCTGCAGACGCAGCGGCTCAGCCTCGACTTCCATGAGAGCTACACCTCGGGTCGCATCATCTCCCGGCAGACGAGCGACCTCGACTCCATCCGCGAGCTGCTCGACTCCGGGATCAATCAGCTCGTGTCCGGCGTGCTGTACATGGGGTTCACCGCGGCGGCCCTCGTCCTCGTCGACTGGGTGAGCGGGCTGGTCCTCCTCGGATCACTCATCCCGCTGTTCGTGCTCACGCGCTGGTTCCAGCTCCGCTCGCAGCGGATGTTCCGCGAGTCGCGGGTCCGGTCGGCGAAGCTCATCGTGTTCTTCGTGGAGGCGATGACCGGTATCCGTGCTGTGAAGGCGTTCCGGAAGGAGCGGCGGAACGAGCGCGCGTTCGGCGAGCTCGTGGAGCAGTACCGCGACACCAACGCCCGGGTCATCCAGCTGTTCGGGGTGTTCGATCCCGGACTGGTGTTCATCGGCAACGTCTCCGTCGCCGTGGTGCTCCTGGTCGGCGGGTTCCGGGTCGCGGACGGACAGCTCGCGATCGGAGCGCTGCTCGCGGCGCTCCTCTACACGCGGCGGTTCTTCGACCCGATGGAGGAGATGGCGATGTTCTACAACTCCTACCAGTCGGCCGCTGCGGCGCTCGAGAAGATCTCCGGCGTGCTCGAGGAGCGTCCCGGGGTGCCCGACCCGGTCGCGCCGGTCGACCTGTGGACGTCGCAGGGACGCATCACCTTCGACGACGTGACGTTCGCGTACGCCGCCGACCGGGTGGTGCTCCCGGAATTCGACCTCGAGATCCCGGCAGGGCAGACCATCGCACTCGTCGGCACGACCGGTGCGGGCAAGTCGACGCTCGCGAAGCTCATCAGTCGGTTCTACGACCCGACCGACGGTGCGGTGCGCCTCGACGGCATCGACCTGCGCGACCTCCACCCGAAGGACCTCCGTCGGGCGATCGTCATGGTGACGCAGGAGGCCTACCTGTTCTCCGGCTCGGTCGCCGACAACATCGCGTTGGGCAAGCCCGACGCGACGATCGAGGAGATCACCGCCGCCGCGAAGGCCGTCGGCGCGCACACCTTCATCGAGGCGTTGCCGAACGGCTACGACACCGACGTGAACAAGCGCGGTGGTCGGGTCTCGGCCGGACAGCGGCAGCTCCTGTCGTTCGCGCGGGCGTTCCTCGCGGATCCGGCCGTGCTGATCCTCGACGAGGCGACCGCATCGCTCGACATCCCGAGCGAGCGACTCGTCCAGGACGCGCTGCAGACCCTGCTCGCGGACCGCACCGCGATCATCATCGCGCACCGGTTGTCGACCGTCGCGATCGCCGACCGGGTGCTCGTGATGGAGCACGGCCGGGTGGTCGAGGACGGCGCGCCAGCGGAGCTCATCGGCGGCACGGGTCGGTTCGCCGCGATGCACGCCGCCTGGCGGTCCTCGGTCGGCTGACCCGGGCCGCGCAGGCGTGTCCACGGGGTCCTCAGGTGACGGAGTGACCCCGTGGGCACTACACCTCGTCTCGTCGACCTGCCACAATGAGCGGATGACCAGTCAGGAACCGCGTTCGCTGCGTGTCGCCGTCGCGGACGACGCGGTGCTCCTCCGTGAGGGTGTCGCGCAGATCCTCAAGGCGGGTGGTCACGACGTGGTCGGATCGTTCGGGTCGGCGGTCGACCTGGTCGACCGCATCGACGCGGGGCTGCAGCTCGACGCCGTGGTGCTCGACATCCGGATGCCGCCCACCCACACCGACGAGGGCATCGTCGCCCTCGAGCAGTTGCGGGCGTCGGGCTTCGCAGCCGGGGTGCTCCTGCTGAGCACGTACGCGGTGCCCTCCTACGCGGTCCGCGCGCTCGGCTCCGGAGGTGGCACCGGTTACCTGCTGAAGGACCGCGTCGCCGACTCCGGGACGCTCGTCGACGCCGTGGAGCGCGTGGCGGCGGGTGAGTCCGTCGTGGATCCCGAGGTCGTCTCCCTCCTCGTCGCGGAGCGGACCCGGTCCGACGGCCTGGACCACCTCACGGAGCGGGAACGCGAAGTCCTCACCCTCATGGCCGAGGGGCGATCGAACTCCGGCATCGCGAAGGCGCTGGTCGTCAGTCTGAAGACCGTCGAAGCACACATCAGCCGCATCCTGGCCAAGCTCGGACTCGAGGACTCACCGGCGGACCACCGCCGCGTCCTCGCGGTCGTGCGATGGCTGGAACACACGGATGGCTGACGGTCGCCCACACGGACGGGCGACCTCGCTGCCCATCCCGGCACCGGCCGGCCGCGGGCGCCTGCCGTGGCCGCTGCGACTCGGCATCCTGCTCGCCGCCGCACTCGTGTGCGTCCTGTCGGTCGTGTTCGGCGTCGTCCAGCCGGGTATCGCCGACGGCAACGGTCTGCCCTGGTTGGTGGGCCACCTCGCGGCACTGGTGGCGGCAGGGCTGATCTGGTGGCTGGCTCCGACGGCCGCTCCGGGCTGGGTGATCGTCGGGTACGCGCTGGCCGAGACGGCCTACATGTGGGCGTACGGCGTCGACGCGGGCTGGCTCTGGCCGCTCCTCATGTCGATCTCCGTGCTCCCGGGGGTCGCGCTGGTGTGGCTGGCCCTGGCCTTCCCGGCGGGCCGGCTGCGGCGCGGCTTCGATCGGCGGCTCGTCATCACCGCCTCGGTCTACCTCGTCACCTATGCGATCGTGACGCTCCTGGTGACCCCGAACCACGTGCTCGACGCGAGCCATGAGCGGAGTCGGTACGCCGTCCTCGCGACCGGAGACGTGGCCGACGCGCTCGGTCGGGTCCACGCGGGTGTCATGGGGGCCTTCGCGGTCGTGGTCGCGGGTGTCGTGCTCCTGCGGTGGGCGCGGAGCAGCGGAGCGGCCAGACAGGTCGCCTTCATCATGCCGGTGGCGTTCGTGTTGTGGCTCGTCATCGGGGTCGCGTGGTCCCTCGTCCGCCTCGGGGGATGGCCGGAGCACCTCCGGCTCGTCGTCGAGGACCTCAACGCGTTCTCGGTGGTGCTCGTCCCTGCCGCGTACGCGACGGGTCTCATCCGGATGCGGACGATCCGCGCCAGGGCCGTCGACCTCGTGCAGACCGGACAGCTGAGCGAGACCGGTCACGACCGCTGGGACGGTGCGGTGAAGACCGTCCTCGGGGACCGCACCGCCCGGCTCGTCTGGCCGGGATCGCAGCGGACCACCGACCGGGACCCACGCGGTCGGGCGATGTCGAGCGTCGGCGACGCGGACGCGCCGCTCGTGTACATCGAGCACGACGCGGCTCTGCTCGACAATCCGCAGTTGCTCCGGTCGGTGTCGGCGTCGCTGCGCATTATGATCGACAACGAACGACTCACCGCTGAACTCCGCCACTCGTTGCGCGAGGTGAGCCGGTCGCGGTTGCGCATCGTGCAGGCGGCCGACGAAGCGCGACGGCGGGCGGAGCGCGACCTGCACGACGGCTCCCAGCAGCAGCTGTTCTCCGTCGCGCTGCGACTCCGGATGGCGAGCGACGCTGCACGCGCCGACGGCCAACTCGCCCTGGCCGACGGCCTCGAGACCACCATCGATCAGCTCGCGAGCGCCATCAAGGAGCTCCGCGAACTCGCCCGAGGTCTGCACCCGGCGCTCCTGGCCGAGGGCGGACTGGCGCCGGCGATCGCCGAACTCGGGCGCCGGTGCACCGTCGTCACCAAGGTCGCCGTCGAGCTCCGCGAGCGGCCCGGGCAGCTCATCGAGTCGACGGTCTACTACGTCGTCTCGGAGTGCCTGGCCAACGTCACGAAGTACTCCGGGGCGTCGAGCTGCGAGGTGGTCGTCTCCGACGATCCGGACGGCGGGCTCCGGGTCGTGGTCGCGGACGACGGGGTGGGCGGTGCCGACCCCGCGCGGGGAAGCGGGTTGCGCGGTCTGGCGGACCGGGTCGACGCCGTCGGCGGGACGATGCGCGTCGAGAGTCCGATCGGTGCCGGGACGGTCGTCTCGATCCACCTGCCCGGCTGATCGGGTGCGAAGCCGGTCAGTACAGCAGTGCCTCGCGACCCAGGCGGTACCGCCCGCCGCTCATCGGGACGATCGGTGTGCCCTCGGCCTCGTAGTGTTCGAGGGCGCGATCCTCGTGCCCCGTCGGAGGGAGACCGCCCGACCGGACGACCCGCCACCAGGGCACGGCGTGCCCGTACTGCGCCATCACGCGACCGACGCCGCGCGCCGACTTCGACCCGATGATGGACGCGACCTGGCCGTAACTCAGGGCGCAGCCCTCGGGGATGTCGGCGACGACGGCCAGCACGGCCTCGGCGAACGCCTCAGCCGAGTCCGTCGGTGACGACCCGCTCACCGTCTCAGAGGCTGATGCTGCCGATGGTCTCGCCGTACTGGGTCTCGCCGACGGGGGAGAACCCGACGCGGAGGAAGAACGCCTCGGGACCGAGGTCGCCGGGCTCGTAGATGACGTTGACGTGGTCGAAGCCGCGCTGCTTGGCCTCCTCGATGAGCGAGGCCACCGCGAACCGGCCGACGCCGCGGCCCTGGTCGTCGGCGTCGACGTTGATGCGCCACAGGGCGGAGCGGAACTCCTCCTGCGTCGACTCGTGGTCGAAGTTGGCGGAGATGAATCCGACGACCTCGTCGCCGTCGAGGATGACGCGCTGCCAGGAGGTGGCGGGGTTCACGACCGCGGCCGCGACCGCGTAGGACACCGGGGCGATGAACTGCTCCTGCCCGGGTTTCATGGTGAGCGCGTTGACCGCCACGATCGTCGATGCGGACAGTTCTTCCAGACGCAGCTCAGCCATGAGCCCAGGCTAACCTGTCCGGCGGACCGCGGATAGTCCGTCGGACCGCCGACACGCTCCTCGCGGCGACATCCACGGCCGACCCACAGCCGGGGAGCGGGGCGTCCGGGTGCCGTCGGATCCAACTGTCTCGATGTCAAGAGACCTGGCAGGTCTTGTAAGCTAGGGCGTGGCCGTGCCGTCCACCTTTCGGATGCGGTCTCCTCCATGCCATGCGGAGCACTCCACCGCGTGCGCACCTCCGTAGGCCGCTCGGCTCAGGGCGGCATCAGAAAGGACAACCAGTGTCGAAGATCAAGGTCGAAGGCACCGTCGTCGAACTCGACGGCGATGAGATGACTCGCATCATCTGGCAGTTCATCAAGGACTCGCTCATCCACCCCTACCTCGATGTGAACCTCGAGTACTACGACCTCGGCATCGAGAAGCGTGACGAGACGGACGACCAGATCACGATCGACGCCGCGCACGCCATCCAGAAGCACGGCGTCGGCGTCAAGTGCGCGACCATCACCCCCGACGAGGCACGTGTCGAGGAGTTCGGTCTCAAGAAGATGTGGCGGAGCCCGAACGGCACCATCCGCAACATCCTCGGCGGCGTCATCTTCCGCGAGCCCATCATCATCTCGAACATCCCGCGTCTCGTGCCCGGTTGGAACAAGCCGATCATCATCGGCCGCCACGCGTTCGGCGACCAGTACCGCGCGACCGACTTCCTGTTCAAGGGCGAGGGCAAGCTCACGGTCGAGTTCACGCCCGACGACGGCTCGGAGCCGCAGAAGTTCGAGGTCTTCCAGTCGCCCGGCGACGGCATCGCACAGGTGCAGTACAACCTCGACGCCTCGATCCGCGACTTCGCGCGTGCCAGCCTCAACTACGGCCTGAACCGCAACTACCCGGTGTACCTCTCCACGAAGAACACCATCCTCAAGGCCTACGACGGCCGGTTCAAGGACATCTTCCAGGAGATCTTCGACGCGGAGTTCAAGGAGCGGTTCGAGGCTGCCGGCATCACCTACGAGCACCGACTCATCGACGACATGGTCGCCTCGGCCATGAAGTGGGAGGGTGGTTACGTCTGGGCCTGCAAGAACTACGACGGCGACGTCCAGTCCGACACCGTGGCTCAGGGCTTCGGCTCGCTCGGCCTCATGACGAGCGTGCTGGCCACGCCCGACGGCAAGATCGTGGAGGCCGAGGCCGCACACGGCACCGTCACGCGCCACTACCGCCAGCACCAGCAGGGCAAGCCCACGTCGACGAACCCGATCGCCTCGATCTTCGCGTGGACCCGTGGTCTGCAGCACCGAGGCGTGCTCGACGGCAACCAGGAGCTCATCGAGTTCGCGGCGACCCTCGAAGACGTCGTCATCAAGACGGTCGAGTCCGGCGCCATGACGAAGGACCTCGCGCTCCTCGTCGGCCCCGACCAGGCCTACCAGACGACCGAGGAGTTCCTCGAGACCATCTCGGCGAACCTCAAGGCGCGCCTGGCCTGACGACGTCGGCCTGACCGGCACCGGCACCACACGGACGGGGCCCGGGAGCACACGCTCCCGGGCCCCGTCCGTCGTTCGGGTCACGACGCCGGCCCGGACGGTCGTGTTAGCGTCGATGGACCACCTCGACGACGACGTGAGGACCATCGATGTCACCGATGACGAGAAGACAGTTGCTGGCCTGGGCTGCAGCCGGTGGTGCGACCGCACTCCTGGCGGGCTGTTCCACCCCGGGGACGGTGTCGCCGAACACCGGTCCGACGATCGCCCCGGCCGCCGCCGGTGAACGGATCACGCTCACGTACTGGGCCTGGTTGAAGGACCTCCAGAAGGTCGCCGACGTCTGGAACGCCGACCACCCGAGCGTGCAGGTCGAGGCCGTGTGGATCCCCGGAGGCAACGACGGCGGGTATCAGAAGCTCTACTCGGCGCTCGCCGCGGGTGGTGGTCCGGACCTCGCGCAGGTCGAGATGCGGACGCTCCCCGAGTTCCTGCTCGTGAACGGGTTGGTCGACCTCCGGCGCTACGGCGCGGACGAGGTCGCGTCGCGGTACAACGAGACCCTCTGGAACCAGGTCTCCTACGTCGACGGGGTCTACGGGATCCCACAGGACTCCGGTCCGATGGCGCTCTACTACCGCCCGGACCTGCTCGACCGGGTGGGCGCGAAGGCCCCGGCCACCTGGGACGAGTGGTTCCAAGTGGCGGGGGCGGTGCGCGACGCCGACATGTATCTGGATTGCTTCGCCCTCGACGACGCGTCGTGGTTCGCGGCCATGGCGACCCAGGCCGGCGCGTCCTGGTTCCGTGTCGACGGCGACCGGTGGATCGTGGACATGACGGACGACGCGACCCTGGAGACGGCCAGGTTCTTCGACCGGGCCATCGACGAGGGCGTCATGACCACCTCCTACAGCCAGTTCTCACCGGCCTGGTTCGCCGCTGCGGCGAAGGACTCGATCGCGTCGCTCGCCGGAGCCAGCTGGGGAGACGCCCTCCTGCAGGGCGTCTCGGGGGCCGACGGCAAGTGGCGGGTCGCGCCGTTGCCCCGGTGGGGGAGCGAGGGGTACGGCTCGACCTTCCAGGGCGGGTCCACGGCTGCCGTCCTGGCGAACAGCGCCCACCCGAGGGAGGCGCTCGAGTTCGCCGTGTGGATGACCACGAGCGACGCCGGCATCGACGCCATGATCGAGCACTCCGGCATCGGGTGGTCGCCGAACGACGCCTACATCGGCTCGCGCCGACGACAGCCGAGCGAGTTCTTCGGTGGCCAGAACTACAACGAGGAGGTCTTCGTGCCGGCGGCCAAGGAACAGAACAACGAGTGGCAGTGGTGGCCACTCACCCAGCAGACCTTCAACATCCTCGCCGACGGGTTCCGGGCCAAGGCCTCGGGCGGCACCCTCGTGGACGCCGTGGTCCAGGGGCAGCGTGACGTCATCACCGCGTTCCGCAACAAGGGCCTCCGGATCGAGGCGGCGTCGTGAGCGCCGTCAGGGAACGCCCGGCGCGTGGTGTGGCGGACGACCCGTCCCGGTCGGGGTCGCAGCGCCGACGCCGGACCTCGGTCGCGGCTCCGTGGATGCTCCTCGGACCGTTCCTGGCGCTCTTCGTCCTCACCTTCATCCTGCCGATCATCGTCGCGGTCGGCAGCAGCTTCGTCCGTGTCTCACGGAAGGGTGTCTTCGGCGAGGAGGGCGTCACGACCGAGTTCGCGTGGTTCTCCAACTACGCCCAGGCCCTGGAGAACGGCAACTTCATCGCCTCGATCGGCCGGATGCTCCTCTTCGGCGTCGTGCAGGTCACGGTCATGATCGCGCTGTGCACCCTGCTGGCGCTCCTCCTCGAGTCCGCCTCCGCGAAGTGGCCGGGGTTCTTCCGGGCCGTGTACTTCCTGCCCTACGGCATCCCCGGCGTGATCGCGACGATCCTCTGGTCGTTCCTCTACGTCCCGGGACTCAGCCCGATCATCGACATCGCCGGAGCGATGGGGATCGAGCTCGATTTCCTCGGCGCCGGCACGGTGCTCTGGTCCATCGCCAACATCGTGACCTGGACCTACACCGGGTACAACATGATGATCGTCGTCGCCCAGTTGAAGGCCATCCCCGGCGAGGTCTACGAAGCCGCGAAGGTCGACGGCGCCGGGCCATTCCGCGTCGCGGTGAGCATCCAGCTTCCGCTCATCCGGCCGGCGCTCATCCTCACGACCGTGTTCTCCATCATCGGCACGCTCCAGCTCTTCGCCGAGCCCCAGGTGCTGCAGACCGTGTCGCCCGCGATCGACAACGAGTACACGCCGAACCTCAGCGCCTACACGACCGCGTTCGCCTACAACGACTACAACGTCGCCGCAGCGCAGGCGGTGCTCATCGCCCTGGTCGCGTTCGCGCTGTCGTTCATCTTCCTGCGCCTGACGTCGAGGAGGGCATCATGAGCGAGACCCGGAGCATCACGACCGCGACCTCGTCGAAGCGAGCCCAGCGGCTGAGCGACCAGCAGGGGCGCCCGGGTGGGTCCAGGGGGATGCGGGTGCTCGTGACGGGCATCCTCGTCGTCGTCGCGGTCTACTTCCTGGTGCCCGTGTACTGGGTGGTGATCGCTGCGACCAAGAGCACCGAGGACCTGTTCGGCAGCAACGGCTTCCTCCTCGGCTCGGAGTTCTCGTTGTGGTCGAACCTCCACGAGGTGCTCACCTACGACGGCGGCATCTTCGTCCGCTGGTTCGGCAACTCGGTGCTCTATGCGGGCGTGGGAGCCCTCATCGCGACGTACCTCGCCGCGGCAGGCGGGTACGCGCTCGCGAAGTACCGGTTCTGCGGGCGCAACCTCGTCTTCGGCACCATCCTCGGCGGGGTCCTCGTGCCGGGGACGGCCACAGCACTCCCGCTGTTCCTGCTCTTCAGTCAGCTGGGACTCGCGAACACGTACTGGTCGGTGCTCCTGCCGTCGCTCGTCTCACCGTTCGGGTTGTTCCTCTGCCGGATCTATGCCGACGCGACGATCGACGACTCGCTCATCGAGGCCGCACGGATCGACGGCGCGAGCGAGCTGCGGATCTTCCACACCGTGGGGCTGAAGATCCTCACGCCCGCGCTCGTGACCGTCTTCCTCTTCCAGCTCGTCGGGATCTGGAACAACTACTTCCTGCCACTCGTCATGCTGTCCGACAGCACGCTGTACCCGATCACCCTGGGCCTGAACAACTGGCGGAGCCAAGTCGACCGCCTGCCGGAGTTCTACGAGCTGACGACCGGCGGCGCGCTGTTGTCGATCATCCCCTTGGCGATCGCGATGATCGTGCTGCAACGGTTCTGGCGTGGCGGGCTCACCGAGGGATCCGTGAAGTAGGCGTCGGCCCGGAGACGGCGACGGGCCCCGGATCAGGCGATCCGGGACCCGTCGTCAGTCGTGTCGAGCTAGAGGCTGCAGGTGTTGCCGAGCGTGGTGAACTCGTCCTGGAGCTTCGTGAGCGAATCGGTGAGCCCGGTCTGGTCGACGTTCTGCGGGTCGTCGACAGCCGTCTTCGCGACATCGATGAAGTCGTTGAGCGCCTTGACCGAGTCGTTCGCCGCGGTCTTCACCTCATCGTTCGTGACCTTGTCGGCCGCCGCCTTGAACGTTCCGGAGAAGTCGTCGAGCTGGGTGACGGCCGCCTCGGGGTCGGAGGACAGCGAGCTCAGGCCCGACTGCAGCTGCGAAGCCGACTCCGTCACCTCGGACTGGATGAGCTTGCACGCATCCTCCTTGCTCTGGGCGCCGCCGGCACAACCGGTGAGGAGCAGGCCAGAGACGGCGATCGCGCCGAGGAATGCTGCTGCGTTCTTCTTCATGGTGGTGTGATTCCCCCGTGTTCGGTGCCCGTGGCGGGCCCGCCCGCGCGCTGCGGGTCGGCCTCCAGGCTACCCGGTGGAGCCCGCAACCCGCAGGCGGACGCCGTCCGACGCTGGTGCGTGGTCGTCGCCGACATGGACGCGGGCTCCGTTTATTTGTAAGCTTGGCGAACAAACCGGTGGTGCGAGCGGGTCGCTCCACGGATCGAAGGAACCACAGCATGCAGACGCGCCACGACGCCCTCCGGAGACGAAGCGCGTGAGGGTAGGACTCGACATCGGCGGCACGAAGACCGATGCCGTCGTCGTGACGGACGACGGCGCGCTCCTGCATCGGCTCAGGCTGGTCACGGGACGCGGGCCCGAAGCCGTCGTCGAGACCGCCGTCGAGGCCGTCAGCCGGCTCTCCGACGCCGTCGCGCGCCCGATCGACGCCTTCACCTCGGTCGGCGTCGGTATCCCCGGGTTGACCGTCCCGGGCACCGGCCGGGTGACCCACGCCGTCAACCTCGACGTGGAGGAACTCGAGCTCGGTGCGATCCTCACCCAGCGACTCAGGGTCCCGGTCGCCGTGGAGAACGATGTGAAGGCGGCCGCCCTCGGCGCCTGGCAGCTGCTCGACGGTTCCGGCACGATGGCCTACCTCAATCTGGGCACGGGCGTCGCCGCCGGCATCGTCACGGACGGCCGGCTCTGGCAGGGCTCGAGCGGGGTCGCCGGCGAGGTCGGGCATCTGTCCGTCGATCCGCTCGGTGACCGCTGCGGGTGCGGACAGCGGGGGTGCGTCGAGACCATGGCCGCCGGTGGTGCGGTCTCCGCCGCCTGGGGAGCCGACGTGGCCCTGCCGGTGCTCGACCTCTTCGACCACGCCGACGCCGGGGACCCGCGGGCCGTCGCCCTCCGCGCACGCCTCGGTCACGGTGCGGCCGCGGCCGTCCGCATCCTGACCCTCACCGTCGACGCTGACGACATCGTCCTCGGAGGAGGACTCACCGCTCTCGGCGAGCGACTGCTCGCCGTCATCCGCGAGGCTCTGGCCGAATCCGCCGCCGGGTCTCGATTCGTCGCATCATTGCAGTTGGAACAGCGCGTGCGCCTCGTGCCGACGGGATCCCCCGTCGCGGCGATCGGCGCAGCACTCGTGGGAAGAGGAGAACCGTCGCATGGCTGAAGTCGTGATCGTGGGGGACAGCGGTGCCGCAGGCGCCCTCGTCGCGGAGGCGATCGCCTCCCTGATCGAGGAACGTCCGGACGCCGTCCTCGGGCTGGCGACGGGTTCGACCCCGCTCCCCGTCTACGAGGCCCTTGCGACCCGGTCCCGCGGCCTCGACCTCTCGCAGGTGCGAGGGTTCGCCCTCGACGAGTACGTCGGCCTGCCTGCCGGGCACCCCGAGTCGTACCGTTCCGTCATCACGCGTGAGGTCGTCGAGCCACTCGGCCTCGTGCCCGAGCGCATCCAGGTGCCGAACGGTGCGGCCGAGACCATCCAGCACGCGGGCGCCGACTACGAAGCGGCGATCCAGGCCGCCGGTGGCGTCGACCTGCAGATCCTCGGCATCGGGACAGACGGCCACATCGGGTTCAACGAGCCGGGCTCGTCGTTCGCCTCGCTCACCCGCGTGAAGACCCTGACGGAGCAGACTCGCCGGGACAACGCACGGTTCTTCGACTCGATCGACGACGTCCCCATGCACTGCATCACCCAGGGGCTCGGCACCATCCTCCGTGCGAGGCACCTCGTCCTCCTCGCCTTCGGTGCGGGCAAGGCCGCTGCGATCGCCGCTGCGCTCGAGGGACCGCTCTCCGCGAACCTCCCCGGTTCGGCGGTGCAGCTGCACCCGCGCGCCACGGTGGTTCTCGATGAAGCGGCGGCGTCCGAGCTGCAGCACGCCGCCTACTACCGTTACGCGTACGCCAACAAGCCCGCCTGGCAAGGTATCTGACGGCTCAGGCGACGCCCGCCAGTCGGAGGAGTGCCGTGGTGAGGGCCGCCGCGAGGACGATGACGACGAACGGCGACTTCCTCCAGGCGAGGACGCCGGCCACCAGGACGCCCGAGAGTCGTGCGAATCCCGCGAAGTGCTGGTCCTGGGTCAGGGCCGTGGTCGTGAGCACCGCCATGAGCAGGACGATGGCGGCGTCCGCGAGCAGGGTCTCGACCCGGTCCGAGACCTCGGCGCGGGTGCGCAGGAGTGGCCCGGCCAGGCGGAACGTGTAGGTGCCCACGGCGAGGATGAGGACCCCGACCAGCACGAGCATCGACTGGTTCACGCGGTGACCTCCGGCTTCGGCTGCTTCCGGCCGAAGCCGAACAGGAGGCCGACGAGCGACAACAGGACGGGGATCCCCGAGGGGAGGAACGGCGTCGCGGCGACGGCGACGACCGCGCCGACGAGTGCGGCTCGGCGTGTGCGGCGCTCGCGGAGGGCGGGGAAGATGAGGGCGAGCAGCACGGCGGGGAACATCACGTCGAGTCCGAAGGCGTCCGTGTCCTCGATCACGGTGCCGGCGAAGGCTCCGAGTGCCGCGCCCGCCGGCCAGCAGAGGAGGATGCCGAGGCCGCACGCCCAGAACGCGGCGCGCTTCCGCTCCAGGGTGTCCTGATCGAGCGCGAAGACGACGGACTCGTCGTTGAGGAGGTGTGTACCGAGCACGCGGCGCCAGCCCGTGCCGACGACCTCGTGGATCGCGAGGCCGAACGGCAGGTGACGGGCGTTCACCAGCAGCCCTGCCAGCGCTGCGGTGAGCGGACTCCCGCCGGCCGCGACGATCCCGACGAACAGGATCTCCGATGCGCCGGCGAGGACGAGCAGGGCGAGCGCCAGGACGACCCAGGGCTGGATGCCCGAGTGCACGGCGACGGCTCCGTAGGAGATGCCGACCAGTCCGTCGGCGACGCAGACCAGCGCGATGGCCCGTGTGGTCGGCCGACCGAGGTGACTCCATATCGAACGCACGTACACTATATTGAACGCGTACGAAGCGTTCGTCAAATCGAACGCGTAATACTTTGGAGCGAACGCATGACGCAGGTCGAACCATCCGACGACGGAGCACCGCACGCCGCGGTCGCGGCGGCGCTGACCCGCGAGCGGCAGCGAACCGGCCTCTCACTCGCGGAGGTGGCCCGTCGAGCCGGGATCGCGAAGTCGACCCTCTCGCAGTTGGAGGCGGGGCTCGGGAACCCGAGTCTCGAGACCCTCTGGGCGCTCAGCGTCACCCTCGACGTCCCCTTCGCCCGCCTGGTCGAGCCGGTGCGACGGCCGGTCCAGGTCATCCGTGCCGGTGAGGGGCCGACCCTCGCCGCGTCCGGGGCGGACTACGTCGCGACGGTGTTGTCCGCCTGCCCGCCGAACGCCCGACGCGACATCTACCGTATCGTCGTCGAACCCGGGGAGCCGAGGCGCTCGGAGCCGCACATGCCGGGCGTCGTCGAGCACTGGATCCTCAGCACCGGTCGCGCGTCCATCGGACCCGTCGGCGAGGAGGTCGAACTCGGTCCGGGGGACTACCTCGCCCACGCCGGGGACGTGCCGCACGTCTTCGAGGCACTCGAGCCGGGCACGACCGCCGTCGTGGTCACCGAACACGTCTGAGCACCTCGACAGGCTCGGTGACCAGGGCAGCTCGGTGACCAGGGCGACTCGGCGACCGGGGCGGCTCGACGGCTGATCAGCCGTCGATGACGTGCACGAGCTCGTCGATGAAGCCGGCGAAGTCCTCGGAACGGCGGATGATCCGGGCGACGCTCGAGCGCTCCGAGAACACCTCGACGAACTGGTCGAAGACCGTCTGGAACGCGGCGCGACCCGATTCGCTGAACGCCACGAGTGCGACGACGCTCACGCGCGCTCCGCCCCACTCCATCGGCGTCTCGTTCACCGCGATCGCGATGGCGGTCGAGTGCGCGGTCATCGCCATGGCGTGCGGCACGGCCAAGGTGTCGGTGAACGCCGTCGACGACATGCGCTCCCGCTCGATCGCGGCGGTGAGGTAGCTCTCGTCGATGATCCCCTGGGCGATCATGCGCTCGCCGAGCAGGCGGATCATGCCCTCCTCGTCCTCGGCGTGCGCGTTCCGGAGGAAGAGGTCCGGGTGGAAGTACTGCAGCAGTTCGTCGGTGATCTCCGACAAGCGGGACGACCTCCGCACGCGGCTGACCGCGCTCCGGACGCGCTCCACGTCGGCCGCGGTGAGGAAGGGTTGGATGACGACGATGCCGTCGGCAGGGGCCGGTGGCTCGATCGTCGTGAGCACGAGGTCGGTGTCGATGGCGGCCCAGTCGACATCGGTGCGGGTGATGACGGATCGGACGTCGAGGACGTCGCCCAGCTGCGATTCGACGCGTCGACGCAGCACCTCGTGCATGTCGTAGTAGCCGGCGGAGACGATCGTGGAACCGAGGAGGGCCTCCTTGCGGGCCTTCTGCTCGAGCTGGGCACCGACGTGCATCGCGATGTAGGCGATCTCGTCGTCGTTGATGATGATCGAGCCGTGCCGCTGCAGTTGGCTGGCGATGAAGACCGCGAGCTCGTAGATCATCGGGTACGAGGTCTTGATCGAGCGGGTCAGCGGATTGCGTGAGTAGGACTGGTCCTGTGCACGACGGATGAGGTTCTGGACGTGGAGGGTGAGCCGGACGATGAAGTCCTCGTCGGAGAGGTCGACGAGGTACTCGCGGCCGGCACGGTCGACGGCCTGACGGACGGCGGCGAGGTCGTCCTGGTTGACGTAGTCGTCGACGAGGACTTCGGCGGGAGCCCCACTGCCCGGCGTCACCACCCGCGTCACGAGCAGGTAGCTGAGGTAGACGAGGTCGCCCTCGCCGAGCGCGACGTGGAAGTGGGCGTCGACGAGCCGCGCCAGATCCTCCGCGACCGCCTCGACCTCCGGGGTGCGCGGAGCGTGGTCGGCGGGCTCCGCCGGACGGTCCTTCGTGACCCGGTCGATGGCGATCGCGATGTGGAGCAGGACGTTCGCGATGCCGTACTCGTTCACGTAGTACCCGCGCGCGGTCAAGGCCTCGAGCAGCTCGCCCTTGAACGGGCTGAACTCGTTCGGCGCGAACGCCCGCTGGAGCGCCTCGAGCTCGACGATGCCGCGGTCGGTCTCGTCGCGGAACATGCGGCTGAGGAGCCGTCTCCGCTCCGTCTCACCGCCCGCCATCGTCACCGTCGATCCGGAACGGTCGAGCGTGAGGGCGGTGTCGGCGAGCATGGCGCGGACCCGGCCCAGGTCGCCCTCGACGGTCGACTCGCTGACGTGGAGCCGCTGTGCGGTCTCGTGCACGTCGATTCCCGAGGGCGCGCTGATGAGCAACCGGACGAGCCCGTAGAGCCGATCCCGGGGCGTCTCCGATTCGAACGCCGATGCGGCTCGTCGCCGGTAGACCGCGTAGCCGTCGGCGTTCAGTCGATACCCGTTCGGCCCGGACTCGACGACGTCGTGCGGTGCCGTGCGGGTGTTGACCGCCGTGACGTAGCTGCGCACGCTCCGCGGTGTGACGCCGAGCACCTCCGCGACCTCCGTGGCCGTCGTCCAGCCGTCCCGTCCCGCGAGGTAGCCGAGCATGCGGTCGTGTTTCTCGCGTGCCACGATGCCCTCTCCGTCGGTCGGCCGTCGCGCGGTCCGGGCGAACCGCTCCACCGAGTCAACCACCTTCCCGACTGCTTCCGCGCGTTCGACGACCTTTCCGCCCCGGCGGAAGAGCTTCTGGTGGAGCCGCGAGGGGCGCGACGGAATGATGGGTTGGTAGGCAATCGGCGGTTCTGGAGAAGGTTCGATGAAGATCCTGGTGATTTGCGGCGCGGGTGCGTCGAGCACGTTCATGGCCCAACGCCTGCGTCGCGCGGCAGCCGACCGATCGATCGACGTCTCCGTCGCGGCCGGTGCCGAATCGCAGGTCCTCGGCGGCACGATCGCCCTCGACGGTGTCGACGTCCTGCTCGTCGGCGCCCACCTCGCCGACCACGAGGCCGCGCTGCGCGCTGCAGCCGAGCCCACCGGCACCGCGGTCGCGGTCCTGCCCGGCGACGTCTTCGGCGTCGAGGGTGGCGCGCGAGCCCTCGAACTCGTCCTCTCGATCCAATCACCAACCAGGAGGTAACCCCCATGGCAACTCGAACCGTCCGCATCGGCTCGTCGCACGGCCTGCATGCCAGGCCCGCGAAGCTGTTCACGCAGGCTGCGAAGGACGCCGGGGTCCCGGTGACGATCGCGAAGGGCAGCGGCAAGCCCGTCAACGCGGCGAGCATCCTCGGCGTGATCGCGCTCGCCGTCGAGCACGGCGACTACGTGACCCTGTCCGTCGACGGCGAGGGCGCCGCAGCCGAGGGCACCCTCGACACGCTCTCCGAGCTCCTGGTGACCGACCATGACGAGCAGTAGTCCGATGACCGCGTTCCAGGGCATCGGTATCGGTCAGGGCGTCGCCGTCGGCCCGGTGGCCCGCATGGCCGACCCGCTCCCCGCGCCCGCCGACGTCGCCAGCACCCTCGACCTCGCGACCGAGACCGAGCGCGCGAACACCTCCCTCGCCGCGGTCGCCCGCGAGCTCGAAGCCCGGGGCGCCGCCGCCGGTGGTGCTGCCCGTGACGTCCTCGAGGCCCAGGCGATGATGGCGGAGGACCCGACCCTCGCCGAGGAGATCGCCACACGGCTCGCGGACGGCAAGACCGCCGAGTGGGCCGTCCACGCGGCCTTCGCCTCGTTCCGCGACCAGCTCGCCGCGATGGGCGGCTACCTCGGGGAGCGCGCCGCGGACCTCGACGACGTGTCACAGCGGGTCATCGCCGACCTCATGGGCGTGCCGGCACCCGGCGTCCCCTCACCCGGCCACCCGTTCATCCTCGTCGCCCGCGACCTCGCGCCGGCCGACACCGCCCTACTCGACCTCGACCTGGTCCTCGGCCTCGTCACGAGCGACGGCGGCCCGACCTCGCACACGGCGATCCTCGCCCGCGAGAAGTCGATCGTCGCGATCGTCGGCGTCGTCGGAGCAGCCGAGCTGACCGACGGCACGACGCTCGTCGTCGACGCGGCAGCCGGTGAGGTCACGGTCGATCCGACGCCCGAGCTCGTCGCCGCCACGGAGCAGCGCATCGCCGACCGCCTCGCGCTCGTCAACGCACCGGTCGTCCCCGGTGCACTGGCGGACGGCACACCGGTGCCGCTGCTCGCCAACCTGGGCTCGGCCGAGCACGCCGACGCCGCCGCAGAGCTCGGCGCCGAGGGCGTCGGCCTCTTCCGCACCGAGTTCCTCTTCCTCGACCAGGCGCTCGCGCCCACGGTCGAGCAGCAGCGCGCACACTACGAGAAGCTCCTGAACGCCTTCCCCGGCCAGAAGGTCGTCGTGCGCGTCCTCGATGCCGGAGCCGACAAGCCGTTGGCATTCCTCAACGACGCGCACGAGGACAACCCGGCGCTCGGACTCCGTGGCCTCCGTGCGCTGCGGGCGAGCGAGGACATCCTGCGCGAGCAGCTCACGGCGCTCGCCCAGGCCGACGCCGCGACGGACGCCGACCTCTGGGTCATGGCCCCGATGGTGTCGACCGTCGAGGAGACGAAGTACTTCATGGCGATCGCCGCCGAGTACGGTCTGAAGACGCCCGGCGTCATGGTGGAGGTGCCGTCGAGCGCCCTCCTCGCCGACCGCGTCCTCGCCCACGCCGGATTCGCGTCGATCGGGACCAACGACCTCACGCAGTACACGCTCGCCGCGGACCGCCTGCTCGGTTCCGTCGGCGCGTTCCAGGACCCGTGGCACCCGGCGGTCCTCCGCCTCGTGCAGCTCGTCGGCGAAGCCGGCCAGCACCACGGCAAGCCGGTCGGCATCTGCGGCGAAGCAGCCGCCGACCCGCTCCTCGCCGTCGTCCTCGTCGGACTCGGCGCCACCACCCTGTCCATGTCACCGTCGGCGCTCGCCGACGTCCGTCACTCCCTCCAGCAGTACACGCTCGACGATGCCCGGCGCATCGCGGCAGCAGCACTGGCCGCCGACGGTGCGGCCGAAGCCAGGGCAGCGGCCACCGCTGCAACGACTCCCGAAATGAAAGAGGCAACATCATCATGACAACGACGTCTACTCCCAAGAAGCCGGGAGGTGCACGAGTCGGCGTACAGCGATTCGGCACCTTCCTCTCCGGCATGGTCATGCCGAACATCGCGGCCTTCATCGCCTGGGGCCTCATCACCGCGTTCTTCATCGCGACCGGCTGGTTCCCGAACGGGATCCTCGGCGGCTTCGGCAACGCCGACCTCATCGGCTGGCAGGGTGCCGCGACGGCGCTCGCGCAGGCCGACGACGGGACGACCTTCCCGCAGTACGTCGGCCTCGTCGGCCCGATGATCACGTACCTGCTCCCGCTGCTCATCGCGAACACCGGTGGCCGCATGATCTACGGTGAGCGCGGCGGCGTCGTCGCGTCCATCGCGACCATGGGTGTCATCGTCGGCAGCGCGATCCCGATGTTCATCGGTGCGATGATCATGGGCCCGCTCGCCGCGTGGCTCATGAAGCAGGTGGACCGGATCTGGGACGGCAAGATCAAGGCCGGCTTCGAGATGCTGGTCAACAACTTCTCCGCGGGTATCCTCGGGGCCCTCCTTGCCATCGGCGGCTTCTTCGGTATCGCACCGATCGTCACCGCGCTCAGCAGCTTCCTCGAGGGCATCGTCGACTGGCTCGTCGCCAACTCGCTCCTGCCGATCGCGAGCATCTTCATCGAGCCCGGCAAGATCCTCTTCCTCAACAACGCCATCAACCACGGTGTGCTGACCCCGCTCGGTGTCCAGCAGTCCGAGGAGACCGGCAAGTCGATCCTGTTCCTCCTCGAGGCGAACCCCGGCCCGGGCCTCGGCATCCTGCTCGCGTTCTGCTTCTTCGGCATCGGTCTCGCGAAGGCGTCGGCCCCCGGCGCGGTCATCATCCAGTTCTTCGGTGGCATCCACGAGATCTACTTCCCGTACGTGCTCATGAAGCCGATGCTGGTCCTGGCCGCGATCGGTGGCGGTATGGCCGGTGTGGCGACGAACGTCGCGTTCAATACGGGTCTCCGCGCCCCGGCCTCGCCCGGCAGCATCATCGCCGTGCTCATCCAGACGGCTCCCGACAGCTACGTCGGCGTGATCCTGTCGGTCATCGTCGCAGCCGCCGTCTCGTTCGCGATCTCCGCGATCATCCTGCGGGCCAGCCGGAAGCGCGACCTCGAGAACGAGAACGCCGGCGACCTCTCGGCCGCCGTCGCCGCGACCGAAGCCGCCAAGGGCAAGAAGTCGAGCGTGCTCGGCAACCTCTCCGCCGGAAGCGCCGCAGCCGGTGCGGACGTCGTCGACGAGGGCGTCGTCACGACGCTCGAGCGCGGCCCGATCCGCAACATCGTCTTCGCCTGCGACGCCGGTATGGGTTCGAGTGCGATGGGTGCCTCGGTGCTCCGCAACAAGATCAAGAAGGCCGGCATCGACGAGATCACCGTCACCAACAAGGCGATCGCGAACCTCGCCGACGACGTCGACCTCGTCATCACCCAGCGCGAGCTGACGGAGCGCGCGAAGGAGAAGACCCCGAGTGCCGTGCACATGTCGGTCGACAACTTCATGAACTCTCCGAAGTACGACGAGGTGGTGGAGTTGCTCCGCGGAGAGGGAGCACACTAGCAACGGAACGATCCCGGGGCGCACGCGAAGGGCGTGCGCCCCGGGGCTCCATCCACCGCCCTTCACCCGGCTCCGGACCGCACCGGCGGAGCCCCGCACGACGAATGCAGAGGAAGACATGTCGCAGGTACTGACCCAGGACCGGATCACCATCGTCACCGGGACGGTGACGCAGGAGGAGGCCATCCGCCGCGCTGCCGACGCCCTCGAAGCGGCCGGAGCCGTGACCGACGAGTACTTCGAGGCCATGCTCGCCCGCGAGCAGTCCGTGTCGACCTACATGGGCAACCTCCTCGCGATCCCGCACGGGACGAACGACGCGAAGGAGGCGGTCCGTGATTCCGCCCTGTCGTTCACCCGCTACGAGACGCCCATCGACTGGGACGGCGACGAGGTCCGCTTCGTCGTGGGCATCGCCGGCAAGGACGGCGGGCACATGGAGATCCTCTCCAAGATCGCCATCATCTTCTCCGAGGACGACGAGGTCGCCAAGCTGCTCGCAGCCGAGACGCCCGAGGAGCTCTACGCGCTCCTGAGCGAGGTCAACGAGTGATGCGAGCCGTCCACTTCGGCGCCGGCAACATCGGGCGCGGCTTCGTCGGTCTGCTCCTCCACGAGGGCGGCTACGAGGTCGTCTTCGCGGACGTCAACGCCGAGCTCATCGATGCGATCGCCGCGGCCGACAGCTACACGGTGCACGAGGTGGGCGACGGCGCGAAGGACACGGTCGTCACCGGGTTCCGCGCGATCAACAGCGCCACCGACGAGGAGGCCCTCGTCCAGGAGATCGCCGCCGCCGAGGTGGTGACCACCGCCGTCGGGCCGACCATCCTGCGCTTCGTCGCTCCGGTCATCGCGCGTGGGATCGCCGCGCGTCCGGCCGACGCCGCTCCGCTCGCCGTCATGGCCTGCGAGAACGCGATCAACGCCACCGACCTCCTCGCCACCGAGGTGCGCCAGGCGGTCGGCGACGAGGCCTGGGCGTCGCTGTCGGCCCGAGCCGTGTTCGCGAACACGGCCGTGGACCGCATCGTCCCGGGCCAGCCCGCCGGGCAGGGCATCGACGTGACCGTCGAGACCTTCTACGAGTGGGCCATCGAGACCCCGGCGTTCAACGGCTCCCTGCCGTCGATCCCCGGTGCCCACTTCGTCGAGGAGCTCGCGCCGTACATCGAGCGGAAGCTCTTCACCGTGAACACCGGCCACGCCTCCGTCGCCTACTTCGGTGCGCGCGCCGGTATCGGGACCATCGCCGAAGCGCTCGCCGAGCCGTCGATCGCCGCGGCCGTCGGCGCGGTGCTGGAGGAGACCTCCGCGCTGCTCGTCGCCAAGCACGGGCTCGACGTCGACGCGCAACGCGAGTACCGCGAGACGATCCTCCGTCGCTTCGCGAACGTGCACCTGCCCGACACCGTGGAGCGCGTCGGTCGGCAGCCGTTGCGCAAGCTGAGCCGGACCGAGCGGTTCATCGGGCCCGCCGCAGAACTGGCGGAGCGCGGCATGGCCCACGACGCACTCGTCTCGGCCATCGGTGCCGCGCTCGAGTTCGACGTCGCCGACGACGAGCAGAGTGTCCACCTGCAGGCGAAGCTCCACGAGCTCGCGCCGGGCACCTTCGTCGAGGAGGTCACCGGCCTCGCTCCCGAGCACCCGCTGGCTCCCGCGGTGCTCGCGCAGGTCGTCGCCCGACAGGCCTCGCTCGCGTAGTGCCCTTCGACAGGCTCAGGGGCCGGATCCGTCCGGGCCCTGGGCCTGTCGCCGTCTCCCTGCCCCTGAGCACGCCTCGCCCTGGTCCCTGAGCGCGACCTCCTCCGGTCCCTGAGCCTGTCGAAGGGCCTCAGAACATCTTGCCCGGGTTGAGGAGGTTCTCGGGGTCGAAAAGCCGCTTGATCCCGTGCTGGAGCGCGAGCTGATCCTCGCCGAGCTCGTCGCCGAGCCAGCGCTTCTTGAGCAGGCCGATGCCGTGCTCGCCGGTGAGGGTGCCGCCGAGCCGCAGCGCCGTGGTGAAGAGGTCGTCGGCGGCCTGCCAGATGAGGTCGGGTACCTCGACACCCTCGAAGACGAAGTTCGGGTGGAGGTTGCCGTCGCCCGCGTGCGCGACCGTCGGGATGGAGATGCCGTAGCGGCGCTCGATCTCGCCGATCGCCGTGAACATCGCCGCCAACTGGCTGCGGGGGACCGACACGTCCTCGATGAGCGGGGTGCCGAACTGCTCGAGCGAGGGGTGCAGGGCACGGCGGACGGCCAACAGGTGCTCACCCGTCGCGTGGTCGGTGGACATCTCAGCACGCCCGCCGCCGGCGTGGAGCACCTCGAGGATCGCGGCGGCCTCCGCCTCGGCGTTCGGGCCGTCGGTCTGGATCACGACGTGCGCCTCTCCGCTGTTCGGGATCGGCAACTGCAGGTAGCGGTGCACGGCGACGAGCGCGACGGGGTCGAGGAGTTCCATGATCGACGGTTGGATACCGGACGCGGTGACGGCGGCGGTGGCCTCCGCGGCCGAGACGACACTGGGGAAGTACCCGGCGATGGTCGCGACGGTGCCCGGCGTCACGCGACGGATGCGGACGGTCGCCTCGACGATGACGCCGAGGACGCCCTCGGATCCGACCATGAGACTCGTGAGGTCGAGGCCGGTGACCCCCTTCACGCTCCGGTGCCCGACGCTGATGAGCCGTCCGTCGGCCAGGACGACCTTGAGGGCGAGCACAGCGTCGCGCGTCACGCCGTACTTGGCACAGAGCAGGCCACCGGCACCGGTCGCGATGTTCCCACCGACGGTCGAGATCGCGCGGCTCGCCGGGTCGGGCGCGAACCAGAGCCCCCTGGCGAGCAGGAGGTCGTTGAAGGCGCCGTTGATGATGCCCGGTTCGACCACCGCGAGGAGGTCGGGTTCGTTGATCTCCAGGACGCGCTGCATCTCGAGCGTCGACAGGACGATCTCGCCCGCGCCGCCGAGTGCGCCGCCGGCCAGTCCGGTACCGGCGCCGCGCGTCACGACCGGCGTCCCCGTCGCGGTGGCGATCCGCATGACCGTCTGGACGTCCTCGATGGAGCGTGCGGAGACCACGGCGATGGGTGGGGCGTCGGACACGTGACCCGACTTGTCGGACCGTGCGTCCGCGAGGACGGCGTCCGTCGTCGAGACCGCGTCGCCGAGGGCGTCACGGAGCGCGTCGAGGACGGTCGGCGTCGTCATCGCGGCAGGGCTGATCCGTCGGCCCAGACCGCCTGGACGTTCCACTGGTGGTCGAGGAGGACGGCGTCCGCGGCGTATCCCGGGGCCAGTCGTCCGAAGCGGTCGGCGAGGCCGAGGACACGGGCCGGGGTGCTCGTGAGCGCACCGACCGCCGCGTCCGCCGCGACACCGCTGGTGATGGCGAGTCGGAGCGCCCGGTCGAGCGTCAGCGTCGAGCCGGCGATCGAGTCGCCTTCCACGAGCCGCGCCAGACCGTCGGTCACCTGGACCTCGAGCGCTCCCAGCAGGTAACGGCCGTCGGAGGAACCGGCTGCGGCCATCGCGTCGGTGATGAGTGCGACGCGGCCCGGGGCCTGCTCGAAGGCGAGCTTCGCGACGTCGGGGTGCACGTGTTCGCCGTCGAGGATGAGCTCGACCGTGACCCGCTCGTCGGCGAAGGAGGCGATGATCGGTCCGGGCGCACGGTGGTGGATCCCGTTCATCGCGTTGAACACGTGGGTGACGAGTCGGGCACCGAGATCGAACGCCGTCTTCGTCAGTGCCTCGTCGGCGTCGGTGTGACCCACGGCGACGATGACGCCGGCCTCGACGAGGACCTGGATCGCCTCGAGGGCGTTCGGCAGCTCAGGGGCGATCGTGATCTGCCGGAGCGTGCCTCGGCTCGCGTCGATGAGGCGTTCGACGACGGCCGGGCTCGGGTCGATGAGCGCCCCGGGGTCGTGTGCGCCCTTCTTGGCCGGTGAGAGGAACGGACCTTCGAGGTGGGCTCCGAGGACCAGCGGATCTTCGGCGACGAGGTCGGCGATCCCCTCGAGACTCGCGACGAGGGCGTCGACCGGGTTCGAGACGAGACTGATGAGCGTCCTCGTGGTCCCGTGCGCCCGGTGCACCGCGAGCGCGCGTCCGATGGCGTCGCGTCCGTCGTCGAAGGACGAACCGCCGCCGCCGTGGACGTGGAGGTCGATGAACCCCGGCGTGAGGTGGCCGCCGTGTGCGTCGAGGACGGATGCGTCGTCGCCGACGGTGAGGGACCGCCAGTCGTCGCCGGTACCGGTGGAGCGGATGACACCGTCGACCGCGTGCAGCCAGAAGGCGTCCTGGTGGCCGTCGACGTCGACCTTGGTGGCGGAGTGGATCAGGAGCTCGGTCATGCGAGCTGCTTCCGGCCGCGGATGACACCACTGGCGACGGCGACCACGGCGAAGACGGTCGCGATGATCGGCTGCCCGAGGTGCAACCAGGCGAGCGCCGCCGCCGCGAAGATGAGGAGCTCGACGACCGCCTGGCCGTAGAGGTCGATGCGGATCACGGCGCGCGGCGAGAGGAACAGCGCCCAAAGGATGATCGCCACGACCGGCGCGGCGATCCCGACGACCACGTTCAGGGGGAACGGCCACACCGCGACGCCCCAGAAGCCGAGCGAGAAGAAGGCGAAGAGTTCGAGGAAGAACCGCAGGATCTCGTTGGGGCCGATCTTCACGTCGGCGGGAGTTCGTTCAGACACCACACGATTCTACGGCGCGTGGCCGAGAGCCCGCTCCGGGTCAGCGGAAGATGATCGTGCGCGCCCCGTCGAGGAGGACGCGGTCCTCGGCGAACCACTTCACCGCCTGGGTGAGGGTGCGGCTCTCCTCGTCCTGACCGATGGCGACGAGCTCCGCGGGGGAGCGGGAGTGGTCCACGCGGACGACGTTCTGCTCGATGATCGGTCCCTCGTCGAGGTCGCTCGTCACGAAGTGCGCGGTCGCACCGATGAGCTTGACGCCGCGCGCGTGCGCCTGCTTGTACGGGTTCGCGCCCTTGAAACCGGGCAGGAAGGAGTGGTGGATGTTGATGGCGCGACCGGCGAGGCGCTCGCAGAGCTCGGGGGACAGGATCTGCATGTACCTCGCGAGGACGACGAGCTCGATGTCGTGCTCCTCGACGGCCTCGACGACCCTGGCCTCGAACGCCGCCTTCGAGGCTGCGTCCGTCACGGGCAGCGCCTCGAAGGGCACGCCGTAGAAGGAGGCGAGATCGCGGAGCGAACCGTGGTTGCTGAGCACGAGGGGGATCTCGACCGGGAGCTGGCCGGCCCGCTGGCGGAAGAGCAGGTCGTTGGCGCAGTGTGCCGCCGTCGAGGCCAGGACGAGCGTCCGGAGCGGGCGACCGACGACGTCGAGCCGCCACTGGAGGCCGTACCGCTCGACGACCGGTGCGATGGCCGCCTCGAAGCGCTCGCGCGAGACCGCAGCCTCGACCTGGAGCCGCATGAAGAACCGCCCGGTGTCATCGCTCGAGAACTGCTGGCTCTCGGTGATGTTGCCGTCGGCCTCGACGATCGCACCGCTGATCGCATGCACGATACCGGGCCGGTCCTCGCAGATGATCGAGAGCACCCAGTGGACGGAGCGCTCGTGCGTGGTCGATGGCACAGCGGAGGGATCGGTCGAGTTCGTCACCGACTCAGGTTACCGGGACCCGACCGCTCACGCCGCAGGGACGGACCGCTCGTCGACGAGGTCGGCGTGGGAGGACTGCCGCAGGTACGACCGAACCGTCTCACGGCTCTGCCGCAGGCAGTCGATGCGGGCGTCGATCGAGGCGATCTGCGCATGGAGCGACTCGGCCGTCGCGCGGGAGCAGTCGGGCACGGCACGCGAGGTGCGCGCGTCGTCGAGATCGAGGACCACGCGCACGAGACGGGTCGTGAGCCCCGCGTCGAACAGGTTGTCGACCGTGACGACGTGGTCGATCGCGGACGGTTCGTACTCGTCGGGCGCGTGCGACGCGCGCACGGGCGCCAGGAGTCCCTCCTCCTCGTAGGAGCGGAGCCGGGTGGCCGGGACACCCGTTCGTTCAGCGAGTTCTGCAATGCGCATGAGCGGCCTCTCTGTCACCTTCACGTCAGCTGCAACGTCGGATCGAGCCCTCCGCATTCCCGGCCTCGGGTAGACTCGTCCGCGGTCGCCGGATGTCGGTTGACCCTGGGCGCGCACATCAGCGCGTAGACGAACTCGTCCGCCACGTCCGCCGACGAGTGAACGCCATCGTTGGAGCAATCCGATGACCTCCTCTTCGCCCTCCTCGGCGCGCGCCGCCGAGCCCACCAAGCCGTCGTCACCGCCGTTCCCCTGGGTCGGCCTGATCGCGCTCGCGGCGGGCACCTTCCTCTCCGTCACCGGCGAGATGATCCCGACCGGCCTCCTCCCGGAGATGAGCGCCTCGCTCGGCGTCACCGAGTCGCAGATCGGGCTCCTCGTCAGCGTGTTCGCGTTCACGGTGGTGCTGTCCAGCACCGCGCTCATCCACCTCACCAGGCGTGTGCCGCGACACGCGTTGCTCGTGGCCGTCATCGTCGTCCTCGGCGTGAGCACCGGTCTCGGCGCGCTCGCCCCGAACTACGAACTCCTCGTCGCCACCCGGGTGCTCGGCGGGCTCGCCCATGGTGTCTTCTGGGCGGTCGTCGGCGCGTACGCCGGTCACCTGGTCCCGAAGGAACAGCTCGCCCGTGCCGTGTCCGTGACGATCGCCGGAGGCACGCTCGCCTTCGTCCTCGGCGTCCCGCTCAGCACCGCGCTCGGGCACGCGCTCGGCTGGCGCCTCGCGTTCGGCGTGCTCGCCGCAGCCATGCTCCTCGGCGCCGTCGTCGTGTGGTGGAAGCTGCCGCCCGTCGGTCGGGAGGAGTCGCACGCGGCAGCCTCGGGTGCGACGGGCCGTGATCCGAGCGTCATCCCGGTCGCGATCGTCTGCATCGCGGTCGGCGTCATCATGGCGGGTCATTACGCGTTCTACACCTACATCGCACCGTTCCTCATCGGCGAGGTCGGTGTCCCGGCCGGCCAGCTCAGCATCCTCCTCCTCGTCTACGGCGTCGCGGGCGCGATCGGCCTCATCCTCACCGGCAGCGTCTTCGCGAGGCGTGCGACCACCGGCCTGTTCGTCGCCCTGACCGTGTCTGCCGCCATGGTGAGCGTCCTCGCCCTCTCAGCAGGGTGGCTTCCGGGCGCACTCGTCGCGTTCTTCCTCTGGGGGACGGCCTTCGGCATGCTGCCGCCGCTCATGCAGACGCGCCTCCTGCACGCGGCGAGCCCGCGCATCCGCGACACCGCGAACGCGTTCTACACGACCGCGTTCAACACGGGTATCGGTGGCGGTTCGGCGCTCGGCGCGTTGCTCCTCGCCGAGATCGGTCTCGGCGTGCTGCCGTGGGTGTACGTGTGCCTGGCCGTGGTCGCGACCTCGCTCCTCGCCGCGGACGTGCTGCGCACCCGCAGGCGCGAATCCGTCTGATCGAGCACGAGCCGTTGCGGACGCGCTCAGCGTGACCGTTTACGGTACCGCCGGTTCGTCCGTCGTCGGCGCCGGTGAGGCGTCTGCGCCATCGGGCGGCGCGGTGACGTCGGGCGCGGTCTCCACCGGCGTCTCCGTCTCCGTCGCCGGATCAGGCTCGGTCGTACTCGGCATGTCCGGCTCCGTCGCGGGAGCCGGTTCCACCGGGATCTGGTCCGCGATCGGTTCGACGACGGCCTGAACAGGGAGCGGAGCGGGAACCGCCTCCGGTGCGGTGTCCAGAACCGCTTCCGGGAGCGGGGCCGTCGCCGGATCGATGGCGGACTCGGTACTCAGGAGTCCGGTCAGCGAGAGGTACTCGACGGAGGTCGCAGGTCCCACGCGCGATGGGTCCGCGGGGTCGACGCTCCAGACGCTGAGCTCGTGGAACCCGCCGGCCACGGCGGCGCCGGTGAGCGTCGCCCGACCGTCGGCATCGAGCGCGACGCGCTGCTCGTCACCACCGTCGAGGGTGTACCCGATCGCGCCGTTCGGAGCGCCGCTGATGACGATCGGTGCGTCCGGCTCGAGGATCCGGAACGACAGGATCGTCTCGAATCCGGAGATCGAGGGCCCGGAGATCGTCATGCCGGCAGGTTCCGCGGACTCGGTGACCTGGTCACCGAGGGTCTGGCGCACCGTGAGGGTGAACGTCCCAGACCGGTCGAGGACGACCGGTCCTGTCGACCAGGTCCCGGTCACCGGGGCGGCTGCGACCGATGACCGCTGCGCGGACCCCGGCACGACCGTCGAAGCCACGACGAGGTCGCCGTCGAGGACGTCGATGGTGGCTCCGGCCGCTCCCGTGCCGCTGAACGTCGGCCACAGGTAGCCACCGCCGGAGTCGGCGACCATGGTCGGCACCGGGAGCGCCGTGGGTTCGGTCGGGTCGACGGGATCGACCGGGGTGACGGGCGGAGCGACCGGTGGGGCAGCGGGCGTCGGAATTTGCGGGGAGACCACGACGGGATCCGGCGTCCCGTCCTCGTTCGGACTCGGACTCGGAGTCGGACTCGGACTCGGTGCCGGCGCCGGACTCGGACTCGGTGCCGGCGCCGGGGAGGAGGGTGTCGGCGTCGGGCCGGCGATCGGGGCCGCATCCGGGGACGGGGCGGCGGGCGCATCGGTGGGCCCAGCAGCCGTGCCGGAGGTCGGCGTGTCGGCGGTCGGCGGGAACACCACCGGACCCAGGACGAGCGCGGCGGCGGTCACCGCTGCGACGACGCCGACACCGATCGCGGCGATGATCCCGCCGGAGAGCCCCGCCGCCGCAGCACCCGCGGCGCCGGCACCCGACGC
>NZ_MJGW01000002.1:0-34640 GCF_001865025.1 Plantibacter sp. MMLR14_011 | reverse complement strand
GCCGGCACCCGACGCGGCGCCACCGGAACCGGCTGCACCGGAGGCCACCACCCCACCGGAGGCCGCCACCGAGGTGCCCAGATGCGCCGTCACTGCGACCCCACCGGTGACACCGGCAGGCATCGCGGCGACCGCGGTCGCCGACGGGCCGTTCGCCTGCAACCACGCGGTATAGCCGGCCGCACCGGCGGCGCCTGCGACGAGGGGGAGGAGGACGAGCGCCATGCGCGAGCCGACCTCCTTCGCCTCAGCGGCCACGATGGTGCACCGCTGGCAGGCGTCCAGGTGCGACTCGACCTTGGCCGTGTCCCGGGCGGAGAGGTTCCCGCGCGCGTACGATCCGAGCCTGCTGATCGTGAAGGCGTGCTCCGAGTCGTCGTCGACGGCCTGCAGGTGCGCCTGGATCCACGCTTCGCGCAGCCCCTCGCGTGCTCGGTAGGCGAGCGCGGACACCGAGTTGGCCTTCATCCCGAGGAGCGGCGCGACCTCCGCAGGCGTCATCGCCTCGATCTCCGTGTACCACAGCACCTCCTGCCATCGGGTCGGCAGGCTCCGGAACGCTCGGGCACTCAGGCTGCGATCGAGGGCCTCGATCGAGGAGGCCTCGTTCGTGTCCGGGTCCTCGAAGGAGTCCAGGGTGTCGAGCGAGGTCTCCCGACGCGATCGGCCCCACGCGGCCGCCGTGTTCCGGATGGTGGTGAACAGGTAGGGGCGGAAGGCGCCGGTGGGTCCCTTCCCGCGACGGACCGCCTGATAGATGCGCGCGAAGGACTCCGAGACGAGGTCGTCGGGATCGAGGCTCGAGGTGACGGACCGGGCGACGGTCCGTCCGGCGTTCGAGTGTCGTCGCCACAGCTCCGCGTAGGCGTCCTGCGAGCCCGTGCGGGTGTGCTCGATGAGCTCGGCATCCGATCGCTCGGTGAGCGATGAAGCCGGGGATGTGTCCAGGCTCATGATGCCTCCGTCTGCGAGCTGCGCACTACCGGGCACCGTGCCCGCCCAAGAGAGTCGGGTGGAGCGGGATCATGACGCCGATCCCTCATCTTGGCACGAGGTGTCTCGCGGACAGCCGCTGGCGCCGAGGAAGATCCGTTCCGATTGTTCTGGGAAACCGCGTCATGACCTGTTCGGGATGCACTCTCTCAGGATGAACAGCAGGATTCCCGGCGACGGGGACCCGGCTGGGTCGTCCTCGGACGGCCACGATGCGCGCCACGGCCGGCGTGCATCGGGCAACGGACCCGAAACGTTGCAGATCTCGACGGGAGGGGGCGCCTTCGTGCGTACCCGTCGACAGGCCGGGAGTGGTGCTCGGGGGCGAGCGCCACTCCCGGCCGCCTTCCCGTCCGTCGCCCGGATCAGTCGAGCCAGCCGACCTCGGGGGAGCGGTGGAAGGCGATGCCCGCGGCCGACCAGCCCTGAGCGAGGTCGGCCAGCCGGTCTCGGAAGTCGCTCCAGTCCGGCGTGCGTCGCTCCGACCAGCCGATCTCCGCGATGGACGCGATCCGAGGGAAGACGAGGAACTCGAGCGTCTGCACGTCGGCCACGGTCTCCGTCCAGAGCGGGGCCTCGACGCCGAGGATGTCCTGCTCTCCGACACCTTCGACGATCTCGGTCGGCTCCCAGACGGCGGAGCGTTCGACACTCGTGGGGCCGTCCGCCCAGGTGAGGCCGGCCGTCGCGACGCCGGGATACTGCATGTCGAGGTAGGCGGCGTCGGCCGGAGACATGATGACCTGCCCGCCCTGATCCACGAACGAGCGCAGCTTGTCGGCGTGGCCGTCCTCGGGGGAGACGTAGTTCCAGTACTGGCCGATGGTGCCGGGGGCGAGGTCCCGAGACGCGCCGAACTCGTGCCAGGCGATCGCGGTCTTCCCGGTCGTGGCGACCACTTCGGACACCCGACGGGCGAAGTGGAGGAAGTCCGCGTCAGTGGTGGCGAGCGCTTCATCGCCACCCAGGTGGAGGTACGGACCCGGAGTCATCGCGGCGAGCTGGGTGAAGACGTCGTCGAGGAACATGTAGGTGGACTCGGCATGGATGTCGAGGCTCGAGAAGCCGACCTCCGTGCCGGTGTAGGGCTCGCGGGCGACGCCGTCCGGGTTGAGTTCGGGATACGCCGCGAGGACCGCGTTCGTGTGTCCGGGGACGTCGATCTCGGGGACGATCGTGACGCGGCGGTCGGCGGCGTACTCGATGATCGCCCGGTAGTCGTCGGCACTGTACGAGCCGCCCGCACCACCACCGACCGCGGTCGCCGCACCGATCCCGGTGAGCTCCGGCCACCCGGCGATCTCGAGGCGCCACCCCTGGTCGTCGGTGAGGTGCAGGTGCAGATGGTTGAGCTTGAGTGCGGCGATCTGGTCGATGAACCGCTGCACCTGCGCGACCGTGAAGAAGTGCCTCGCGACGTCGAGCATCGCGCCGCGGTATGCGAAGCGCGGCGCGTCGTCGATGACGGTCGCAGCGATGATCCAGTCCTGTGCGTCGGCCGTCGACGCCCAGTTGCTCGGCGGGAGGAGCTGCCTGAGTGTCTGCGTGCCATGGTGGACCCCGTCGGCGTCCGCGCCGACGATCTCGACACCGGAGGCCGCGGCGGTCAATCGGTAGGCCCCGCTCGTCGTCGACAGGCGGGGGTCGACCGAGAATGCGATGTCCGCACCCGCCGAATCCGCCACCTCCTCCGTGCCGGTGGTCTCGACCGGGAGGTCGAAGCCCGTCGAGGCGCGCAGGGCCTCGGCGAGGATCCGAGCCGTGGTCGCCGCCGACGGGTCGGTACGGATCACCGAATCCGCCGACAACCGGAACGGGGGAGCGGAGGCGTCCGTGGTCTGCGACATGGGTCGGGGCAGCAGGCTCATGCGTGGTTCCTTCAGCGTCGGCGACGCGGGATCGTGGGGCCGGAACGGGGTTTGTTCGGAGGGTGAACAAGCGTCGGGCCATCTTGACACACCGGCCCCCACCGCTGCCCGCCCCCTCCACAGGACGGTGCGCGTCGGGCGTCCCGTTGCTATGCTGCTAGCAGTCGCAACTGGCGTATAGACGGAGTTCCGCTCCGCCTCAGATGGTTCACCATCGGGGAGCGACCCTGCACCTTGAAGACAAGGGCGGATTCGGCCGCACGCCTGGGCCGAAACGGCACATCACCGACATCCGTTCTGTCACAAAAGGGAGCCAGTCTTGTCCGACACCTTCAACGCGCCACTCTCCGAGGTCGATCCCGAGATCGCTGCGGTCCTCGAGCAGGAGCTCGGTCGCCAGCGCAACACCCTCGAGATGATCGCGAGTGAGAACTTCGTGCCCGTCTCCGTCCTGCAGTCGCAGGGCAGCGTCCTCACCAACAAGTACGCCGAGGGCTACCCGGGTCGCCGCTACTACGGCGGCTGCGAGTTCGTCGACATCGCCGAGTCCCTCGCGATCGAGCGGGCGAAGAGCCTCTTCGGAGCCGCGTACGCGAACGTCCAGCCGCACTCGGGCGCCACGGCCAACGCCGCGGTCCTCTCGGCGATCGCCACCCCCGGCGACACCATCCTCGGTCTCGAGCTCGCCCACGGTGGTCACCTCACCCACGGCATGAAGCTCAACTTCTCCGGCAAGCTCTACAACGCCGTCTCCTACGGCGTCGACCCCGAGACCTTCCTCGTCGACATGGACGTCGTCCGCGACAAGGCACTCGAGCACAAGCCGCAGGTCATCATCGCCGGCTGGTCCGCCTACCCGCGTCAGCTCGACTTCGCCGCGTTCCGCGCGATCGCCGACGAGGTCGGCGCGAAGCTCTGGGTCGACATGGCGCACTTCGCCGGCCTCGTCGCCGCAGGCGTCCACCCGTCGCCCGTGCCGTTCGCCGACGTCGTCTCCTCAACCGTGCACAAGACCATCGGCGGCCCGCGCTCCGGCTTCATCGTGAGCCGCGACATGGAGCTCGCCAAGAAGCTCAACTCGAACGTGTTCCCCGGCCAGCAGGGTGGGCCGCTCATGCACGTCATCGCCGCCAAGGCGACCGCGTTCAAGCTGGCCGCCACGGCGGAGTTCAAGGACCGCCAGGAGCGGACGCTCCGCGGTGCCAAGCTCCTCGCCGAGGCGCTCACCTCCGAGGCGTCGAAGGCCGCCGGCATCGACGTCCTCACCGGCGGCACCGACGTGCACCTCGTGCTCGCCGACCTCCGCACCTCCGAGCTCGACGGCCAGCAGGCCGAAGACCTCCTCCACGAGGTCGGCATCACGGTCAACCGCAACTCGGTGCCGTTCGACCCGCGCCCGCCGATGGTCACCTCCGGCCTGCGGATCGGTACCCCGGCACTCGCGACGCGTGGCTTCGGCGACACCGAGTTCGCCGAGGTCGCCGACATCATCGCTCTCGCGCTGCGCAACGGTGCCGAGGCCGGAGCCCTCCGGGAGCGCGTCACGGCGCTCGCCGAGCGCTTCCCGCTCTACCCCGGCCTCCAGCAGTAGGGGCGGGCACATGACCGCACAGATCCTCGACGGTAAGGCCACTGCCGCCGCCATCAAGTCCGAACTCGCGATCGAGGTGGCCGCGCTCAAGGAGCGCGGCATCTCGGTCGGGCTGGGCACCGTCCTCGTCGGTTCCGACCCCGGTTCGCAGTGGTACGTCGCCGGCAAGCACCGCGACTGTGCCGAGGTCGGCATGGAGTCGATCCGACGCGACCTGCCCGAGACGGTCTCGCAGGAGGAGCTCGAGGCCGTCCTCGACGAGCTCAACGCCGACGAGAGCTGCACCGGCTACATCGTGCAGCTGCCGTTGCCGAAGCACATCGACACCGACGCGATCCTCGAGCGCATCGATCCCGAGAAGGACGCCGATGGGCTCCACCCGACCAACCTCGGTCGTCTCGTGCTCAACGTGAACCGCCCGATCCACACGCCGTTGCCGTGCACGCCGAAGGGCGTCATCGAGCTGGTGGAACGTCACGGGATCAGCTGGGCGGGCAAGCACGTCGTCGTCGTGGGCCGCGGGGTCACCGTCGGTCGCGCGATCGGCCCGCTGCTCACCCGTCGCGAATACAACGCGACGGTCACGCTGACGCACACCGGAACGGTCGGACTCGACGACATCCTCCGCACCGCCGACGTGATCGTCGCCGCGGCGGGCGTCCCCGGGATCGTCACGCGCGATGCCGTGAAGCCCGGCGTCATCGTCCTCGACGTCGGTGTGAGCCGCGAGACCGACCCCGAGACCGGCAAGTCCCGGGTCGTCGGCGACGTCGCCCCTGACGTGGCCGAGGTCGCCTCGTGGATCAGCCCGAACCCCGGTGGTGTCGGTCCCATGACGAGAGTCGGACTCCTCGCCAACGTCGTCCGCATGGCCACCCCCTAACCCAGCCCGCGAACTGTCACTCGACGCTAGTCCGGCGCCCCGCGATTAGCCGGAAGTGACAGTTCGCGAGCCAGGGCGGTGAGGATGGGCGACGGGTCCGTCAGGTGCGAGCGATTCACCCGGATGACCCGCCAGCCCGCTGCCATGACTCGGTCGAGGCGATCGATGTCGTGGAAGATCTGCCGTTCATCCGAGAAGTGGGTGCCGCCGTCGTATTCGACGAGGACCCGCTGTTCGGGATACACCAGGTCGCCCAAGGCCAGAAACCGTCCGGGGGCGTCTGAGATGACCTCGTTGACGAGTGGTTCCGGAAGGCCCGCGCGGACGATCAGCAGGCGCAATGCGGTCTCCATCGGCGAATCCGTCCGAGGCCGCATCATCGAGAACGCGAGCCGCAGCCGCTTCGCGCCGCGACGGCCGTTCATCCGTGCCAGCCCGCGGACGATCTGCTGCTCCGATGCCAGTGGTCGCTTGCGGCGGAGCAACACGTCGCCGGCGATCACCAGGTCGTCCAAGGGGAGTCGGGTTCCGAGCTGACACCAGGCGTCGACGGCGGTCAGTACCGGTAGCCCTTCGACGGCGACGACCTCCCAGTGGTCCCCGTCGAGTTGATGCCCACGCACGCCCGATCCTCGAGGCGCGCGTGCCGGCGCGATGGACGCGACGTCGAGTGGTGCCTCGTGTTCCCAGGTGGGCACGGGGAGGCCGTGCAAGGCCGCCGCGCTCACGTGGCTGAAGAACTGCCCATCGTGGAGGAGTGGGGCATAGGCGTGACAGCGTCCGGGGATGTCCGTGGGCTGGTCGAGCGGTGCCCGGACGCCTCGGTGCGGCGTGGCGAGGTCGCGCGCTCGTAGCCGCGATCGAGGCACGCCGAGTTCGTCGGCTTCGGCCATGGAGAACGGCTGCTTGCTGAGTTCGAGGGGGAGGAGACGTCGGCGGACCATCCCACCACGGTGCCGACTGCGGCGTCTCAGCGTCGGAAGTTCTCCACACCCAGCCCGCGAACTGTCACTCGACGCTAGTACGAGCGGCCGGGACTAGCCGGAATTGACAGTTCGCGGGCAGGGGTGGGGAAGGTCAGGACTCTCGGGTGGCTCCGGCGGCGGGGCGGACGGGGAAGATGGTCGGGGCGGTGAAGGACGCCTCGGCGAACGCCGCCGTGACCGCCTCGGCCACGGCCGACGCCAGGGCGACGGGGACCAGGGCGATCGCCGCACCCCCGAAGCCACCGCCGGTCATGCGCGACCCGATCGCACCCGCCGCCATCGACGTCTCGACGGCCAGGTCGAGTTCCGGAACCGAGATCTCGAAATCGTCGCGCATCGACGCGTGAGAGGCCACGAGCAGCTCGCCGATCGACGTCGGCCCGTGCTCGCGCAGGGTCCTGACGGTGTCGAGGACACGCTGGTTCTCCGTCACGACGTGACGGACGCGGCGGAAGGTCTCGTCGTCGAGCAGCTCACGAGCGCGCTCGAGGTCGCCGACCGTGACGTCGCGGAGCGAGTCGGCGCCGAGCGCTGCGGCCCCCGCCTCGCAGGACGCCCGTCGTGCGGCGTACCCGCCCGACACATGGGCGTGCTCGACGCGCGTGTCGATGACGAGCAGCTCGAGGTCATGCTCCTCGAAGCCGAGGGGGATGACGTCGGTCTCGAGCGAACGGCAGTCGAGGAAGACGCCGCAGTCACGCCGGCCGAGGAGCGACGCCGACTGGTCCATGATGCCGGTCGGTGCGCCGACCGCTCGGTTCTCGGCGAGCTGGCAGATCTTCGCGAGCGTCCGGCGGTCGTGGTCGAGGTGCCAGATCTCGTTCAGTGCGACGGCGACCGAGGCCTCGATGGCCGCGGAGGAGGAGAGGCCGGCCCCGACCGGGACGTCGGAGTCGATGTAGACGTCGACCCCGGGCACCTCCTGCAAGGGTGCCCCGAACTGGCCGAGCGCCCACGCGACGCCGAGCGGGTAGGCGGACCAGCCGTGCAGTGCGTCGGGATCGAGCGCCCGCACCGAGACCTCGACGATCTCGGGTGAGAAGCTGCTCGAGACCCGGATGCGGTCGTCGTCGCGACGCCGGACGGCTGCGACGGTGCGGCGGTCGATCGCCATCGGGAACACGAAGCCGTCGTTGTAGTCGGTGTGCTCGCCGATGATGTTCACGCGGCCGGGCGCGGTCCAGAGGCCATGCGGCTCGCTGCCGAAGGCGTTCTCGAATCCGCTCGTGGCGGTGCGCTGCAGGTCGGTCATACGGGGTTCTCCTCATCGGCTGCGGCGATCGCGGCGCGCAGGGCGGTGGCGGTGGTCTCGGGCGGGACGTCGCCGATCCAGGCGCCCATGGCGGCCTCGGAGCCGGCCAGGTACTTCAGGCGGTCGGCTCCACGACGTGGGGAGGTGAGCTGCAGGTGGAGTCGGAGCTCGTCGCGGTGGACACGGGTCGGGGCCTGGTGCCAGGCGGCGATGTACGGGGTCGGGGTGTCGTACAGGGCGTCGACTCCCCGCAGCAGCCGCAGGTAGAGACCGGCGAGCTCGTCCCGTTCTTCGAGCGAGGTCGCGGCGAAGTCGGGCACGTGCCGGTGAGGCAGCAGGTGCACCTCGATGGGCCAGCGCGCAGCGAACGGGACGAACGCCGTCCAGTGCTCGCCGGCGAGGACGACGCGCTCGTCGGCCTGCTCCGCGGCGAGGACGTCGGCGAAGAGTCCGGGACCGTAGGCCTCGCTCGCGGCGATGAGTCGCTGCGTGCGCGGGGTCACGTAGGGGTAGGAGTAGATCTGCCCGTGCGGGTGGTGGAGGGTGACACCGATCTGCTCGCCACGGTTCTCGAAGGGGAACACCTGCTGGATCGAGTCGATCTGCGACAGCGCGTGCGTCCGGCGGGCCCACGCTTCGATCACCGTGCGCGCCCGGGTGCGGGACAGCGAGCCGAAGGAACCGGTGCTGGACGGGCTGAAGCTCACGACCTCGCATCGCCCGACCGAGGTGCGGGTCCGGCCGATCCCGATCGTCTCGAGGTCGGCGAGGTCGACCGGTGCGTTCTCGTCTTCGAGCAGCGGTCCGAAGGACGGCGACTTGTTCTCGAAGACCGCGACGTCGTACTGGTCTGGGATCTCGGAGGGGTTCGAGGGGCTCGCGGGCGCGAGCGGGTCGAGGTTCGCGGGTGGCAGCATCACCCGGTTCTGGCGGGCGGCGGCGATCGAGATCCACTCACCCGTCAGCGGGTCCTGGCGCATGGACGCGGTCGGCGGACGTGGGGCGAGTTCGCGAGCGTCGGGCAGGCGCTCCGCGGGCAGCGTCGTGTCGACGTCGTCGAAGTAGATGAGCTCGCGACCGTCGGCGAGGCGCTGGGTCGAGCTCGCGATCGCCGGGTCGATGACGAAGGTGTCGTCGAGTGGGGGCATGGGGATCCTCAGAACGGGTTGTCGAAAGGAAACGTACAACGTTTCGCCTTGAAAAGTATAGGCAAGTCAGCGAAGATTCAAGCATGTCCGACGACGAGCCGACGCAGTTGCCCGCCCCACTGCGACGCGACCGCATCCGCGAGCTCCTCGATGAGCGCGGTTTCGTGCGCGTCGCCGACATCTCCGACGACTTCGGCGTCTCCCGGGTGACCGCCCGGACGGACCTCGACACCCTCGTCGACCAGGGCGAGGCCGTCCGCGTGCACGGAGGTGCGATGCCCGTGCAGGGACGCGGCGCCGTCGAGTCGCCGATCGAACTCGCGACCGCGACCTCGGCCCACGCGAAGCAGCGGATCGGTGAGGCGGCGGCCGCGATGGTGCGCTCCGGTCAGAGCGTGATCGTCGACGTCGGCAGCACCGGCCTCGCCCTCGCCCGCGCGCTCAAGGCTCGCCGCGACCTCGCCGACGTCGTGGTCATCACGAACGGCCTGACCATCGCGCTCGAACTCGAGTCGGAGATCCCGAGGTTCTCGGTGATCGTCACAGGTGGATCGCTTCGGCCGCTCCAGCATTCGCTCGTCGATCCGCTCGCCGGTTCGCTGCTCGGCCAGGTCCACGCCGATCTCGCCTTCATCGGGTGCAACGGTGTCGACGCAGGCCATGGCGTGACCAACGTCAACCTGCCCGAGGCCGAGGTGAAGGCCAGGATGGTTCGCGCCGCCGAGCGGGTGGTCGTGGTCGCCGACGCCTCGAAGCTCGGTGTGCGGCAGCTCGGCCGGATCGCCGGGCTCGAGGCTTTCGACGCCCTCCTGACCGACGACGGGGCCGCGCCCGAGACCATCGCACTCCTCCGGGAAGCGGGCCTCGCGGTGACGCTCGTCCCGCTCGGCGACTGACCTCGCGTCCAGCAGTCCGTATCGCGTCGCGCCCCGGCACTCGCGCGCCGACGGCCCGGTGCGGCAGCATGGTCGCATGAGTGATCGAGCGCATCCGGCCGTGTCCATCGTCGAGCAGACGCTGCGTGATCGCGGGGCCCAGGGCGAGATCACCTGGCTCGACGATGCTGCTCGAACCGCGGCGCTCGCAGCGGAGGCCCTGGGGATCGAGGTCGGGGCGATCGCGAACTCCCTCGTGTTCACGCTCGACGGCGAGCCGACCCTGATCCTCACGAGCGGTGCCCATCGTGTCGACACCGCCTGGGTGGGCGAGCGGCTCGGTGGACGGCTGAAGCGCGCTGACGCCGAGGTCGTCAAGGCGGCGACGGGACAGGTCATCGGCGGTGTCGCGCCCGTCGGTCACCCGGAACCGATCCGCACCTACGTGGACGAGGCGCTCGCCGCCTACCCGGAGGTCTGGGCCGCAGCCGGCCATGCGCACACGGTGTTCCCGACGACCTTCGAGGAGCTCGTGCGGGTGACCGGTGGGCAGGTCATCGCGGTGGAGCCGCCGACGGATCCTGCGGGGTCGTCGGCAGCTGCGTCGGCGTAGCCACTGGAGCGGCCAGGGCGTCCGGCGGTGTCCCGTGCTGCTTCGTCACCCGGCTCGGCGGCAGCGGAGCCGTCGCGGTCACGCCGTTCCTGCGCCCCCACCAGGTGCTTACGACGGCTGCCGCGACACAGAGCGCCATCGGGATGAGCATGAACGGTCCGCCGGCGCCCTCGCCCCGTTCGAAGACCTGGTCGGTCTGCGACATGAGGGCTGTGGGGACGAGGAGGAGGACGTTGTTCGTCGCGTGGATGAGCACCGGAGCCTCGAGGCCGCCGGTCCCGCGGGCGGCGAAGGACATCGAGGCGCCGAACACGAAGTAGTAGGCGATGAGCCAGGGGTCGCCCGCGAAGTGCACCGAGGCGAAGACCGCGCCGGAGACGACGGTGCCGACGAGGAACGCGGTGATCGGTCGACTGAACCAGGATCCGACGGAGCGCTGGATGAGGCCGCGGGCCCCATACTCCTCGCCGGCAGACTGCAGCGGCGTCGTGAGGATCACGACGGCGAGCATCGCGATCATGGTGCCGTCGACCACGATGGGCTCGAGCGGGGAGAGCAGGACGGACGCGCCGACGTACACGATCCACACCGGGACGATGATGAGCGCCAGACGCCCGAGCCAGTGCCAGCGGAAGCGCCCCTCCACCGAGGAGAGCCACCGTGGACGGACACCGAAGATCGCCCACTGGATGAGCATCGACACCGGGATGAGCGCGGCGAGCGACAGGTTGTTCGCGAGCATCGTCACCGGCGTCAGCGTCATGAGGCCATTCGCGACGTCGTCGAGCGTGTACGCCCCGGTGGCCACGTCCACGATGAGCGAGATGCCGCCGAGCGCGATCGAGAGGATCAGGAACCCGACGACGAGCAGGAGGAGCGCGAGTGCGCCACGCCACCAGGCTGGTGCGGCGCGGAGGGCGTGGTCGTACGTCGCGAGCTGCCGCTGAGGCACTGCTGGATCGACGGGCGTCGAGGCCGGCGTCGAGGCCGGTGTCGTCGAGGGTGATGGCGAAGGCGTCTGCGGGTCCTGTCCAGGGTTCGTCATGCTGCCAGGGTAGGCAGCCGTCGCGGCAGCACGCGTCCCCCGAGCGATGGACGACGAGCGACGGATACCCAGTGATCGACCTGGTCCCGAACGCGCGACGGTGGGAGACTGACCGGTATGGCCGGACATCGCATCTTCACGACGAGCTTCGCCAGCGTGTACCCGCTCTACGTCGCGAAGGTGGAGCGGAAGGGCCGTACGAAGGCCGAGGTGGATCAGGTCATCACCTGGCTCACCGGCTATGACGACGCCGCGATCGAACGGGTGGTCGCCGACGGTACGGACTTCGAGACCTTCTTCGCCGACGCGCCGGCGATGCACCCCGATGCGTCGCTCATCACGGGCCTCATCTGCGGCATCCGCGTCGAGGAGATCGAGGACCCCCTCATGCAGCGCGTCCGTCAGCTGGACAAGCTCGTGGACGAGGTCGCGAAGGGGAAGAAGATGACCTCGATCCTCCGCACCTCCGCCTGACGGCCGAACGCGAGACCCTCCGATGACGCACCGGGCCGCCGGGCGAGTGCGCGACGGCACTGTGCTCGGAACCCGGTCGGATCAGTGCGCGAGCACCGGCTCCGCGGACGCCTCCGGGGCGTGGTGCAGGGCGAGTCCCTGGTTGCGTCGGCGGAACAGCAGCGCCGCCGTCACCGCACCGACCGCGAAGAACCCGGCACCCCAGAAGTACGCGGTCTGGTAGCTCTGGATCGCGGCCTGCGCCAGCACCTCGGGGGTGGGCGGCGCGTTGTCGGTCACGTACGCCGTGGCGGCGCTCGCCGCGAGGGTGTTGAGCAGCGCCACACCGATCGACCCTCCGACCTGCTGGCTCGTGTTGACCGTCGCCGAGGCGACCCCGGAGAACGCCCGGTCGACACCGAGCGTCGCGGTCTGCATCGAGGCGGGCATGATCGATCCCATCGCGAAGCCGAGCACCATGAGCGCGGGCATGACGTTGCCGACATAGGAGCTGTCGAGGTCGAGTCGGGTGAGGAGGAGCATGCCGATCGCCCCGAGCGTCATGCCGAACGGCACCATGACCTTCGGCCCGAACCGCGGGACGAGGAGGTTGGTCCCCAGCTGTGCGGCGAGCACGAGCATCGCGATCATCGGGAGGAAGGCGAAGCCCGTCTGCTGCGGTGAGTACCCGAGCGAGGCCTGTAGGTAGTAGGTGACGAAGAGGAAGATGCCGAACATCCCGGCCCCGGCGATCATGACCGAGATGAACGCGGCGCCGCGGTTGCGGTCGAGGATGATCGACAACGGGAGGAGCGGGTGCGCGGCCCGGCGCTGCCAGAGGACGAACACGACGAGGAGCACGGCTGCGGCGGCCAGGAAGGCCCAACTGAGCGGTGAGTCCCAGCCGTCGGTCTCGGCGTTGGCGAATCCGTAGACGAGGCTGAACAACGCACCCGAGACGAGGACGGTGCCCGGAACGTCGAGCCTGGGGCGGGGGCCGGTCGTCTTCGGTGTGGTGATGAAGAGGACCGCCCCGACGATGGCGACCACGGCGATCACGACGTTGATGTACAGGTTCCAGCGCCAGTCGAACTGCTCGGTGAGGAATCCGCCGAGGAGGAGACCGACCGCGCCACCTGCGCCGGCGATCGCCCCGAAGACGCCGAACGCGCGGGCGCGCTCCTTCGGGATCGTGAAGGTGGTCGTGAGCATCGCGAGCGCGGTCGGCGCGAGGAGGGCTGCGAAGACGCCCTGGAGTGCCCGCGCGGCGACGAGGGTGCCGAACGAGTCCGCGGCGCCTCCGAGGGCCGAGGCGATCGCGAACCCGACCAGCCCGATGATGAACGCCCGCTTGCGACCCATGAGGTCGGACAGGCGTCCGCCGAGCAGCAGCAGGCTGCCGAAGGCGAGGGAGTAGGCGGTGACGATCCACTGGCGGTCGCCGTCGGAGAATCCGAGGTCGGCCTGGGCGGCGGGCATCGCGATGTTCACCACGGTGGCGTCGAGCACGACCATGAGCTGGGCGAGGCCGACGGTGACGAGCGTCCACCAGCGGCGTGAGGAGACTGCCGGGGTTCCGGCGGCGAGGTTCGAAGTCATGCTGAGGACTCTATACGGAACTGGACAGTTTCGGAACCGAATAGTTCCTGAACGTTCGAGTTCCTGAACTATGCTGTTCTCGGAGACGAAAGGGAGGTGAGCCGCGATGACGCAGCTCGAGACCCCACCCGCAGCGCCGAAGCTCGGCCGGAAGCGCGATCACACGCGGGACGCCGAGATCCTCGACGCCGCGCTCGACGTCCTCGCCGACACGGGCTACGCCGGGATGACGGTCGACATGGTGGCAGCACGTGCAAAGGCCGGCAAGGCGACGCTCTACCGCCGATGGGCGTCGAAGTCCGAACTTGTGATCGACGCGGTCGCCTGCATGAAGCAGATCGATCCCGACTTCTCGAAGCTGCCCGACACCGGTTCACTCCGCGGCGACCTCGTCGCGATGATCAAGGCGCCGTCCATCGCCGAGGGTGAGCGCAAGATGCGCGTATTCGCCGGAGTGATGTCGATGATCTCGGATGCGCCCGAGCTCACCGAGTCCGTCCATGCGGCGATCGTGGAGCCGCGCATGGCGGTCAACCGCTTCCTCCTGCAGCGCGCGATCGACCGCGGGGAGATCCGGGCGGACACCGATGTGGAGACCCTAGCGCTGATCAGCCAGGCGATGGTGAGCTATCGCGTGCTCATGCTGCGGGAGCCGGTCACGCGCGACTTCCTCGTGTCGGTGATCGACGGCGTCATCATCCCGGCCGTCCGGAAGTAGCCCGATGGCCGACGGACCCGCCCGATCTCGAACCGGGCTGCTCGATCACGCGGCGCCGGTCCATCTCGGGACACCGGACGCCCCACTGCACTTCACGGGTCTCCGCGAGCCCGGCGGACGCCACCTCATCGTCGATGGCGAAGAGGCGTTCGAGTTGAGCTTCCCGTGCGGTACCTGCGCGCTGCTGTTCCGTCGTCTGGACGAGGGTGCCCGGGCGCTCGCCGAAGGCGCACTGCACGATCATCTGGACGAGGGCGTGCCGGCGATCGACGATCCCTCGTTGCGCGACCTCGTGTCGATGATCCTGCCCGAGGCGACCTACCTGCCGCTCCTGCTCTCCATCGAGCCCGTCCTGGTCACTCCGGGTGACGACCACGACTACTTCTCGCGGGAACAGGTCGTGCATCGCGGCATCGACCCCACCCTCGGTGCGCCGGAGGACCCGGCGACCGGCTACTACCGCGGCCCGACCCGGACGACCGGCGAGCACGAGACCCTCTTCGAGTTCCTGGTGCCGATGGTGCAGCCCGGTCGGAACGACCGCGAGCGCGTGGCCTCGTACGAGGAGCGGCTTCGAGCCGGGGGAGCGGCGACCGTGCTCGCGGTCTCCGTGCTGGACCGGACGCAGCCGTTCGACAGCTTCGACGCCCACACCGGTCTTGTGCATTTCGTCCTCGACGGCCACCACAAGTTGGAAGCAGCTGCACGTGTCGGGGTCGCGATCACCGTCTTGTCGTTCGTGTCGATCGACGCGAGCCTCGCTGACGAGGCGACGGCGATCGGCCTCCCGGAGCTGCTCGCGCGCTGATCACATCGAGTGTGAGACCGGGTGGATCACGCAGCGCTGGATCCCCCGATCCCTGCGCGACCCACCGGTCGAGGCGATGAGCGTCGCGCACCCCTGTCGCGAGCACACAGCCCACTGACGCGTGGACTGCGTCGGCATCACCTCCATCAGTGTGACACGAATAAGTCGTTCGTACCAGTTAGAGAAAGACGTCGGCTGTGTGAGCTCCGAGCCTCTAGGCTGAGGCCCCGACCGGCCACGGTCGACGGATACGGCGCCGATGGATCGGAGTCGGAACACAGGCTGTCCGAGGAGGTCAGGATGCCGAGGACGCGACGAACGCCGACGCAGGAGCGCGGGCAGGTGACGCAGGACGCGATCGTCGAGGGTGCCGCGACCGTCTTCGACCGCATCGGTTACGGGAACGCGAGTCTGTCGATGATCGCGGAGGCGTCCGGGATCTCGCAGGGGTCCATGTACTTCCACTTCAAGTCGAAGGAGCAGATCGCCCTCGCGGTCATCCACGAGCAGCACGACCGGTCGATGCCGCTCATGGCACGGGTGTCGGAACAGTACGACGGAGTCCTCGAGCGGCTCATCCGCATTTCTCGCGCCATGGTCGACCAACTCGAGAACGACCCGGTCGTCCGCGCCGGGATCAGACTCACGCTCGATGAGGGTTCGCTGAGCCAACCGGCCGGCGCGTTCTACGAGGACTGGATCTCGGGGACGGCCGCTCAGCTCGACCTGGCGCTGCAGGCCGGCGACCTGGAGAGTTCGATGTCGGCACCGGACCTGGCCCGCACGCTGATCGGATTCTTCACCGGTGTCCAGCTCACCGCCCAAGTCACGGTCGGCCGTTCGGACATCGCAGCGTCGGTCGACCGCATGTGGCGGCTCGCGATCGACGCCATCGTCCCCCAGGCGAGGCGGGCAGCGGCGACGCAGGTCCGGGAGGACGCCTTCGGCGCTGGGGGCGATGTGCGCCCGGCGCCACCAGCCGCGTCGATCTAGCGATCCACCTGGCGATGGGCGTGCGACGACCGTGCATCCCGAGGTGAGGCGCACGAGTGCCGCGTCCGTGGTGGGCCCGGTGGGGCTCGAACCCACGACCCGCGGATTAAAAGTCCGATGCTCTGCCAACTGAGCTACAGGCCCATACGCGCTCTACTCTACGAGATTTCGACGGCACCCGTTGACGCGCGGGTCCGGGCGACGGGGGAGGATCGCCCGCTGGGACGAGTACCGTTGTCGGGTGCGCGAAGCGCGTCGCAGGGAGGAGCAGGCATGACCGAGGGATTCCATCGTCCGACGAAGCTGCCGCCGTCGATGCTCGAAGCGATCCAGGGTGGTCTCGACCCGGAGGCCGTGTCGAGGATCACGCACGAGACGGCCGTCGCACTCCTCACCCGGGTGCGGGCGGACCCGGACCCTGCCGTGGTCGATCGCCTCGTGACGTACACGGACGAGCACGGGATCGACGCCATCGCGGAGCTCTGGTCGCACGCCAGCCCGCGGAGTCTCCCAGGAGCCCTCTGGCGGATCTACCTGCTGCGCCTGCTCATCCGGCAGGACCCGGTGGGGACGAGCTTCAGCTTCCAGCGCGGCACCGAGCTCATCACCACCGTCGACCCCGTGATCGCCGGCGCGGCCGAACCGACCGGGCCTGAGGAGATCATCGTCCTCGCCGACCAGATCCTCCGTGGCCTGTACACCGGTGACTTCGCGATCGCCCTCGAGCGGGCGGCCTCCTTCTGTCGGATCAACGCGGTCGGCTGCACCTCCCTCGCGGACGACCGGGACGCCGTCGACCCCGCAGACGCCGCGAGACTCACCACGAAAGCCGCGCGGTTCGGCACCATCGCCGAGGAACTCGCCGGCTGCGCGCGGCTGTGGCGCACCGACTCCCTGGACTGATGCGACCCGTCCGGTCAAGGCCCGGTACCTGGGAATATCCATCGCCGATCACTTGCTACACTGATTCAGCCGGGCCGCAGTAACCCCGGGCTCCAAAAATCGCCGCTTCGAGCGGCCTTGCGCCGAGAGGCGTTTCTGCGGCCTGGCACTTGCTTTCTCCGGAGGTCTTCGCCCTCCTGCCGCCCATTCCGTGATGACACCGGAACTGGGGTGTCGAATCGCGTCGATTCCTCCAATCGGATCCCGGGTCGGCACCGAACTCCGTGTATGACCGCCGCACTGTACACGCAGAACCGACCTCGGGTGGGCGTCGCGCAAACTGCCGGTGTCCGTGAGAAGCTAAGACTTGTGACCACGGGACCGGAAGCCGACGCTGCACCGCAGGTGTCATTGGCGAACGTGCTCGACGCGCTCCTCATCCGAGTGGCCGGCGGCGACCAGGTCGCGTTCAGCGAGCTGTACGACCACGTCGCCCCGCGGGTCCTCGGACTCGTCAAGCGGGTGCTCGTCGACCACGCGCAGTCCGAAGAGGTCACCCAGGAAGTGTTCCTGGAGGTCTGGCAGAACGCCCAGAAGTTCGAGGCGGGCAAGGGCACGGCGACGACCTGGGTGCTCACCATGGCCCACCGTCGTGCGATCGACCGCGTGCGCGCCTCACAGGCCGGACGCGACCGCGATCTCAAGATCGGCATCCGCGACTTCGACGAGCGTGTCGACAACGTGCAGGAGACGGTCGAGATCCGGATCGAGCACGAGCGCGTCAAGCGGGCCTTCGTCCGCTTGAGCGAGCTGCAACGCGAGGCTGTTTCGCTCGCCTACTACGGCGGCTACAGTCACAGCGAGATCTCGAACCTGCTCGGCGTGCCGATCGGCACGGTGAAGACCAGGTTGCGAGACGGAATGATCAGACTTCGAGACGAGTTGGGGGTGCGTACATGACCGAGCGAGACGATGCAACAGACCTGGCAGCCGGAAACGCGCTGCACACCCTGACCCCGCGCGAGCAGGAGCGGTTCGACCGCCTGCGAGCCGAACACGAGTCCGTCCGCGAGGAAGCGGCGGAATTCGAGGAGACCGTCGCCATGCTCGACCTCGCAGCACCTCCCGTGCAGCCGTCGGCAGCGCTCAAGAACTCGCTCATGGCCGCGATCCAGAACCTGCCGCAGCTGCCCGCTGAGGCCCCCGTCGATGCTCCTGTCGCCGAGGTGCAGGCGCTTCCGACCGCGGTCCCGGAGGTCGACGAGACGCCGGTCTCGACACCGACGACCACGCCGCCCGCTGCAGCAGCGACCACCCCGGTGGTCGGTGCGGCGGAACGCAAGGCCGCCTCACGGTGGCGTCGCAGCGTCGTCGGCATGGTGGTCGGCGCCGCAGCAGCGGTCGGCCTCATCTTCGGCGGTGTCGGACTCGCGAACACCTTCGGTGGTGGATCCCTCACGCAGACGGTCGCGCTCGCGGAGATCAACGCGGCGTCCGACGTCCAGCGCGCGAAGGTGTCGATGGACGATGCGACGGCGACCCTCGTCTGGTCGGGTGAGCTCGGCAAGTCCGCCCTGCTCGTCGACGGACTCGGGTCCCTGCCGTCGGACAAGGTCTACGAACTCTGGTACATCGGCGAGGGAGGCCCGGTCTCGGCCGGCACCTTCTCGGCAGCGAACGGCACCACCTGGCGTGTCCTCGACGGCGCCATGAGTGCGGGGGACAAGGTCGGCGTGACGGTCGAGCCGCAGGGTGGCTCCAAGCAGCCCACCACCGATCCGATCATGGTCATCGAGACGGCGTAGTCCGTTCCCTCCGGTCCGCGAGAGCCTGTCGGCAGGCTTCACCTCGACAGACTAGCGGACGTGCTGCAGACGACGACAGCCCCGCCCGGGAATCCCGGGCGGGGCTGTCGTGATGCCGGCGTCAGATCAACCGAAGCGACCCGAGACGTAGTCCTCGGTCGCCTGGACGGACGGCTTCGAGAACATCGTCGTGGTGTCGTCGTACTCGATGAGCTTGCCCGGTTTGCCGGTGCCCGCGATGTTGAAGAACGCGGTCTTGTCGCTGACGCGGCTCGCCTGCTGCATGTTGTGCGTCACGATCACGATCGTGTACTCCTGCTTGAGCTCCTCGATGAGGTCTTCGATGGCGAGCGTGGAGATCGGGTCGAGGGCCGAGCAGGGCTCGTCCATCAGGACGACGTCGGGGGAGACGGCGATGGCGCGGGCGATGCAGAGACGCTGCTGCTGACCACCGGAGAGGCCGGAGCCCGGCTTGTCGAGGCGGTCCTTCACCTCGTTCCAGAGGTTGGCGCCCTGGAGCGAACGCTCGACGAGCGCGTCCTGGTCGGACTTCGACATCTTCCGGTTGTTGAGCTTGACGCCCGCGAGCACGTTCTCCTTGATGCTCATCGTCGGGAACGGGTTCGGGCGCTGGAAGACCATGCCGACCTGGCGACGGACGAGGACCGGGTCGACGCCCGGGCCGTAGAGGTTGTTGCCGTCGATGAGGACCTCACCCTCGACGCGTGCGCCGGGGATCACCTCGTGCATGCGGTTCAGGGTGCGGAGGAAGGTCGACTTCCCACAGCCGGAGGGGCCGATGAACGCGGTGACCGTGCGGGGCTGGATCTGGAGGGAGACGCCCTCGACGGCCATGAAGCTGCCGTAGAAGACGTTGAGGTCGTTGACTTCGATGCTCTTGGACACGGGGTTCCTTTGCTCGCGGCCTAGCGGCCGAACTTGGGGGCGAAGATCTTGGCGATGAGTCGGGCGATGAGGTTCAGCGCCATGACGATGAGGATGAGGACGAGCGCGCCGGTCCAGGCGCGGTCCACGTAGGAGGCCCCGTCTGTGCCCTGGTTCGCGTACTGGGTGTACACGAAGACCGGGAGGGTCATCATCGGGCCGTCGAAGAGGTTGTAGTTCATGCTCTGGGTGAAGCCGGCGATGATCAGGAGGGGCGCGGTCTCACCGATGACGCGGGCGACGGCGAGCGTCACGCCGGTGATGATGCCGGCGATCGAGGTCGGGAGGACGATCTTGAGGATGGTCAGCCACTTCGGCACACCGAGCGCGTAGGAGGCCTCGCGCAGTTCGTTCGGAACGAGCTTGAGCATCTCCTCGCTCGACCGCACGACGACGGGGATCATGAGCAGCGACAGCGCGATGGCGCCGCCGATGCCGAGCCGGACGCCCGGGCCGAAGAAGATCGCGAGGAGGGCGAACGCGAACAGGCCGGCGACGATCGACGGGATGCCGGTCATGACGTCGACCAGGAAGGTGATGCCCTGTGCCAGCCGTCCACGGCCGTACTCGACGAGGTAGATGGCGGTCAGGATGCCGATCGGGATGGAGATGACCGACGTCGCCAGGGTGATGAGCAGCGTGCCGGTGATGGCGTGCAGTGCGCCACCGCCCTCACCGACGACGTTCCGCATCGACAGCGAGAAGTAGTTGAGGTCGAACCGGGCGGCGCCGGCCGAGATCACCGTGATGGCGACCGAGACGAGCGGCAGGAGGGCGACGACGAAGGCCGCGGTCACCAGGGTGGTGAGCAGGCGGTCCTTGGCCTTCCGGCGACCTTCCACCATGAGTGAGGCGACGTAGACGGTGACCGCGTAGAGCGCCGCGCCGAGCACGACGGCCCCGGGGACGTTGTAGCTCTTGTCGGCGGTCGACTGCTGCAGCAGCAGGAAGATGACTCCGCTGACGATGAGGCTGCCCGCGAGGATGGTGAGCGGAGCGAACTTCGGCAGCTTGCCCGCGGTGAGCGAGTTGGAGAACGGCGTGGCGATGGACGCCTGACGGCGGTCGGTCGTGGCGGTCATCAGTTCGCTCCCGAGAATTCTTTACGACGGTTGACGATGAGTCTGGCGATGAAGTTCACCACGAAGGTGATGATGAACAGGATCAGGCCGGTGGCGATGAGCTTGTTCACGTCGATGCCGAAGGACTCGGGGAAGTTCAGGGCGATGTTCGCCGCGATGGTGTTCGGGTTGCTCGAGGTGAGCAGGAAGAACGAGTAGACGGCGGCGGGGGAGAGCACGAGGGCCACAGCCATCGTCTCGCCGAGCGCTCGTCCGAGGCCCAGCATCGAGGCGGACACGATGCCGGGACGGCCGAACGGCAGGACCGCCATCTGGATCATCTCCCAGCGCGTCGCGCCGAGCGCGAGTGCGGCCTCCTCGTGGAGCTTCGGGGTCTGGAGGAAGATCTCCCGGGAGATGGCCGTGATGATCGGGATGATCATGACCGCGAGCACGAGGGCGACGGTGAGGATCGTGCGACCGGTGCCGGACACCGTGCCACCGAAGAGCGGGATCCATCCGAGGTTCTCGGACAGCCAGGCGAAGAAGGGCTGGACGAACGGCGCGAGCACGAGCGCGCCCCAGAGGCCGTAGACGACCGACGGCACGGCGGCCAGGAGGTCGATGACGTAGCCGAGGGCGACCGCGAGTCGTCGCGGCGCGTAGTGGGTGATGAAGAGCGCGATCCCGAGCGAGAGCGGCACGGCGATCGCGAGGGCGAGGATGGCCGCCCAGATGGTTCCGAAGACGAAGGGGCCGACGTAGGCCCAGAAGCTCGTCGGAGCACCGGTGAACGACGAGGAGTCGGCCGTGAGGGCCGGGAACGCCTGGACGATGAGGAAGATCGCGACCGCCGCCAGGATGACGAGGATGAGCGATCCGGAGACGAGGGAGAGCGTCGAGAAGACGCGGTCGCCGACTCGTTGCTTGGCTTTGGGTCTCGCAGCTAGGGCCTCGACAGCCATGGGTTCCCGTTCTCTCGATGCGATGGTGGTGCCCCTCGACGGACTCGGGGAGCGGCTACTGCGGGTGTTGCGAGTGTTGGTGACGCAGGTCGAGCGTGCCGGGCAGGGCCCGGCACGCTCGACCGTTGGACTACTTGATGGTCGCGATCGCGTCCTGGACCTTCTTGGCGAGGTCGGCGGAGAGCGGCGCAGCACCGGCCGACTTCGCAGCCTCTTCCTGGCCGGCGTCGCTGGCGATGTAGCCGGCGTATGCCTTGACGAGGTCGGCGACCTTCGGGTCGGCGTACTCCTGGCAGGCGATGAGGTAGCTCACGAGCACGATCGGGTAGTGGGTCGCGTCCGTGGTCTCGCGGTCGAGCTTGATGGCGATGTCGTTCGCCTCGCGGCCTTCGACGAGCGGCGAGCCCTCGACGACGGCGGCAGCACCCTCGGCGCTGTACTCGACGAACTCGTCGCCGACCTTGATCTTCGCGACACCGAGGTCGCCGGCCTTCGACGCGTCGGCGTAGCCGATGGTGCCGGTGCCACCCTTGACGGTGTCGACGACACCGGAGGTGCCCTTGGCGCCCTCACCCGACTGGAACGGGAAGGTGTCGGCCGGCTCAGCGGTCCAGACGTCGGGCGCGTTCTTGCCCAGGTAGTCGGCGAAGTTCTTCGTCGTACCCGAGTCGTCCGAACGGTGGACGGCGGTGATGGCCGTGGAGGGGAGCTTCGCGTCGGGGTTCAGAGCGACGATCGCCGGGTCGTCCCAGCTGGTGATCTGACCCGCGAAGATCTTCGCGATGGTCGAGGCGTCGAGGTTGAGCTCGTCGACACCCTCGATGTTGAAGATGACCGCGATCGGGGAGATGTAGACCGGGAGGTCGATCGCCTTGGTGTCCGCGGCGCATGCGGCGAAGGTGCTCGTGAGCTCCTCGTCGGACAGCGCCGAGTCGGAACCGGCGAACTGCACGCCGCCGGCGATGAACGCCTTGCGGCCGGCGCCGGAGCCGTCGGGGGAGTAGTTAATGGTGACGTCCGGGTTGGCCGTCTGGAAGGCGGCGACCCAGGCTTCCTGGGCGCTGCCCTGCGACGATGCGCCGCTACCGGCCAGGCTGCCCTTGAGGTCGCTGGCGGCTGCGCTCGTGGCTGTGGCGCCGCCTTCGTTGGCCGCACAGGAGGTCAGTGCGACGGCTGCGACTGCTGCTACGACCGCGACGCGGCCGAAACGTGAGAACTTCACAGGGATGTCCATTCATTGGTGTGGGTGCGAGCCGGTGCTGGCTCGTCAGTGACGCTAACCATGCGGCATGACGAGCATCCCCCGTGATGGTAAACAACGGGTGAACGGATATCGACGGGTTCATGGCGTCCGACGTGGCGACGCCGCGAACGCACCACGAACGGCCCCTGTTCAGGGGGGCGATCGGATGGGTCAGACGCGGGGTTCGTGCGTCTCGATCGCGATGATGCCGGAGCTCGGATTCGTCCGGGAGAGGTGCACGATGGAGAACGCCCCGGTCTCGAGTGCGGCGGCGCTCCCGAGGTAGGAGCCTCGGGTGGACCCGGTGGCGAGCGCGATCTCGTGCAGGATCTCGGGGAGGACCGGCCCGTGGCTGCAGAGGATCGCCGTCTTGAGCGCCCGGACACGGCGACCGACGACCCGGCGGACGTCGGATTCGCCCCGCTCGTAGGCGTCCTGGCTGATGAGGTCGGAGCGTTTGGGCTCGATACCCGCGGCCGCGGCGATCGGGCTGACGGTGCTGACGCAGCGCACGGCCGTGCTCGTCACGATCTTGCGGGGGCCGAAGGCCAGCAGGGTCGGGACGTTCCCCGCGGCCTGCTTGACCCCGCGCGGCGCCAGCGGCCTGGTCGCGTCCTCTCCGGACCATTCGGAGGGCGACGTGGCCTTCCCGTGGCGCATCGCGATGAGGGCGAAGGTCGCCGTGACACCTTCGTCGACCAGCGCGGCGAAGGCGTCGAGGATCTCCACGTCGCGCTCGTAGCTGAGGTAGCTCCGTGCCCGTTTGACGGTGACCCACTCCAGAGCTGCGACCTCGCCGTTCGGGATGAACGTGCTCTCGCGGACGGCCTGGTCGGTGACCTCCGCGGACCAGTAGTGGACGATCTTCTCGCGACCGCTCGACAGGGGGTACGTGGAGACGCCGAGCGGCACACCGAGGTGGACGCTCAGGCCGGTCTCCTCTTTGATCTCCCGCACGGCCGTCTGCGCGAGCGTCTCCCCGGGATCGACCTTGCCCTTGGGGATCGTGACGTCGCCGTACACCGTCCGGTGGATGACGAGGAGGTGGACCTTGCCGTCGATGAGGCGCCAGCACACGGCACCGGCTGCGTAGATTGCCGTCGTCGTCATAGTCACTGCCTCGTCGTGTCGTGGTGCTCGGGTGGGTCGCGGTGCGAAGTCGTCAGCGACGGTTCCTCGGCCGGCGGCGGGCCGCGGTCTCGAGCATGAGGGAGTCTTGCAGATCCGTGAGCGGTCGTCCGTCAGCGTCGACCGCGTGGCGCGTCCAGACGCCGTCGGCGTCGAGCCACCACGACGACGTCTGCTCGTCGAGTGCCTGCTCGAACATCGCGGCGGTCGCCTCGAGGTGCTTCGGGTCGGTGAGCCTGACGAGCGCCTCGACGCGGCGGTCGAGGTTGCGGTGCATCATGTCGGCACTGCCGATGAACACGTGCGGGTCGCCGTCGTTGTGGAACGAGAAGATGCGAGAGTGTTCGAGGTAGCGCCCGAGGATGGAGCGCACGCGGATCGTCTCGCTCATCCCCGGCTGGCCGGGCTTCAGCGCGCAGATCCCGCGGACCCACAGGTCGACCGGGACCCCCGCCTGGCTGGCCCGGTAGAGCGCGTCGATGATCGCCTCGTCCACCATCGAGTTGACCTTGATGCGGATCCCGGACGGCTTGCCCTCCTCGGCGTTCGTGCGCTCCTGCTCGATATGCTTGAGGAGGCCCTTGCGCAGGTGGCGCGGCGCGACCAGGAGGCGCTTGAACTTCTTCTCGATCGCGTAGCCGGACAGCTCGTTGAAGAGGCGGGTGAGATCCTTACCGACCTGGTCGTCGGCCGTGAAGAGACCGAGGTCCTCGTAGATGCGGCTCGTCTTCGGGTTGTAGTTGCCCGTGCCGATGTGGCTGTAGTGGCGCAGGACCCCGCGCTCCTGTCGGACGACGAGCGCGAGCTTGCAGTGCGTCTTCAGCCCGACGAGGCCGTAGACCACGTGGACGCCGGCCTTCTCGAGCTTCCTGGCCCAGGAGATGTTGTTCTGCTCGTCGAACCGGGCCTTGATCTCGACCAGCGCGAGGACCTGCTTGCCGGCCTCCGCCGCGTCGATGAGTGCTTCGACGATGGGGCTGTCGCCCGAGGTCCGGTACAGGGTCTGCTTGATCGCGAGCACGTGCGGGTCGGCGGCGGCCTGCTCGATGAACGCCTGCACGCTCGTCGCGAAGGACTCGTACGGGTGGTGGACCAGGACGTCCTCACGGGCGATCGACCGGAAGAGGTCGGGCTTGCCGTTCGGTTCGTCGGGCTGGAACTGCAGCGCCGTGGTCGGTACCCGCTTCGGGTACTGGAGGTCCGGACGGTCGATGCCGGCGAGGCTGAAGAGGCCGCCGAGGTCGAGCGGCGATGGCAGGCGGTAGACCTCCTGCTCGGTGATGTCGAGTTCGCGGACGAGGAGTCCGAGGGTGACGTCGTCCATGTCGTCGGTGATCTCGAGCCGGATGGGCGGCCCGAACCGGCGGCGCAGCAGCTCCTTCTCGAGGGCCTGGATGAGGTTCTCGGTCTCGTCCTCCTCGATCACCATGTCCTCGTTGCGTGTGACGCGGAAGACGTGGTGGTCGACGATCTCCATGCCGGGGAAGAGGTGGCCGAGGTGGTTGGCGATGACCTCCTCGAGGGCGATGTAGCGCACGCTGGGGGCGGTGTCCAGAGACGCGGAACGGCGCTCCGCCGGACCGACGCGGACGAAGCGCGGCATCATCTGCGGGACCTTGAGCCGGGCGAACTCCTCGCGCCCGGTCCGGGTGTTCCGCACTCGGACCGCGAGGTTCAACGAGAGGCCGGAGATGTAGGGGAACGGGTGGGCCGGGTCCACCGCGAGCGGCATGAGCACCGGGAAGACCTGGTTGCTGAAGTATTCGCTGAGGTACTCGCGGTCGGCTGCGTCGAGTGAGTCCCAGGTGACGACCGTGACACCGCGTTCGGCGAGGTCGGGGCGGACGAGGTCGTGCCAGGCGCGGGCATGCCGTTCCTGCAGGACGTGCGCCTGCTGCGAGATCTCGGACAGGACGTCGGCCGGAGCGTTGCCGACGTTGGTCGGGACCGCCAGGCCCGTGAGGATGCGGCGCTTCAGGCCGGCGACCCGCACCATGAAGAACTCGTCGAGGTTCGAGGCGAAGATCGCGAGGAAGTTGGCGCGTTCGAGGACGGGTAGCGCGGGGTCTTCGGCGAGCTCGAGCACACGCTGGTTGAAGGCGAGCCAGCTGAGTTCGCGGTCGAGGTAGCGGTGTTCGGGCAGCGCGGGATCGTTCCGCTCGAAGGCGGGGTCGAAGTCCTCTTCGTCTCCATCGAGGCCGACATCGAGCACGGTTGGGTCTGCTGGCATGCCTTCATCATGACACCGTGGCGGGGGTGGTCGCGACGACTGCGGTGAACACTGTGTAAATGCCGCAGTGCCACACCGCTGTGGAGGGGATCAGGCGTCGGTTCTCGCGTACTGCACGTCGATGGTGTGGTCGGTGAATCCGAGCGATCGGTACAGCGACACCGCGGGGAGGTTGTCGGCTTCGACGTAGAGCGTGACCGCCTCCACCCGTCGATCCCGCAGGCGGGCCAGGCCGGCCTCCATCAGGAGCCGCCCGAGCCCTCGGCCACTGGCCGCCGGGTGCACGCCGACCGCGTAGACCTCGCCGACCGTGTCCTCGACCTTCAACCAGATGAACCCGAGGAGGTCGCCGTCGGAGCCTCGTGCGAGCAGGAAGTCGTCGGCGTCGAACCAGGACTCGGCCTCCCGGGCGCGGAGATCGTCGAGGGTCATGCGTCCCTGCTCGGGGTGGTCGGCGAAGGCGAGCGCGTTGACTTCGAGCCACTCCTCCTCGTCGATTCCCGGTCGGAACGTGCCGACCGTGACATCAGCGTGCCCGGCGGTGGCCGGTCGCGCGCGGCTCGTGGGCGTCTTGGTCAGGCGGAGCTGCAGCAGCGTCCTGATCGGCGAGAAGCCGAACTCCTGCGCGAGCACCCGGGAGGCGGGGTGGTCGCCATGTGCCCAGATGCGCACCTGCGGGGGACAGTTGGCGAGGACGCCGCGCAGTGCGGCGCGACCGTAGCCGTGGCCCCGCCACTCGGGCTCGACGACGAACTCCAGCTCGCCATGTCCGAGGATGGCCGCTCCCACGACGGCGAAGTCGTCGGGGTCGACCGGCGGGTCCTGTGGTTCGACGGCGAGGATCAGCGTCCGGGCGCCGGACGCGGCGTCGATGAGCGACTGATCGCTGAACGGCGGCTGGCCGTCGACGAGCGACGCCGTGCGCACGACGCGCTCGAGCGCGTCCCGGGTGCGGGCGTCGTCGACGTTACGAACCGACAGCGTCAGCCGGGGCATGATCGTCCTCATAGACGTTGAAGCGGTAGCCGACGTTGCGCACGGTGCCGATGAGCTGCTCGAGGTCGCCGAGCTTGGCGCGCAACCGGCGGACGTGGACGTCGACGGTTCGCGTACCGCCGAAGTAGTCGTAGCCCCAGACCTCGCTCAGCAACTGCTCGCGCGTGAACACCCGGGAGGGGTGGGTCGCGAAGAAGCGGAGCAGTTCGAACTCCTTGAAGGTGAGGTCGAGCGGCTTGCCGTGGACCTTCGCGGAGTAGCTGGCCTCGTCGATGACGACGCCGGACGCCTGGATCTTGCTCGCCGAGTGCTCCTGCGAGGCGCGGCCGATCGCGAGCCGGATCCGCGCGTCGACCTCGGCCGGCCCGGCGGAGTCGAGGATGACGTCGTTCACACCCCAGTCGGCGCTGACGGCCGTGAGGCCGCCCTCGGTCAGGATGAGGAGGAGTGGGACCGACAGCCCGGACGCACCGAGGATCTTGCAGAGTGACTTGGCACTCGCGAGATCCTGGCGGGCGTCGACGAGGACGAGATCCGAACTCGGAGCGTTCACGAGTTGTGCGGGGTCGGCGGGGATCTGCCGGGTGCGGTGGCTCAGGAGCCCGAGGGATGGGAGGACCTCGGTGCCGACCATGGAGGTCAAGACCAAAATTTGCGCCACGCGCATCCTCCCGACTGAGTTTGGAACCATATTAGGCGAACGACCGCACCCCACGTCGCACCGGGCGCCCGCTGGTGGTCGGATGGCGTCCGCTCTGTGACAATGGGTCCGTGAGCGAAACCACTCTCTCCCCCCGGCTGCGCTGGATCAGCGTCGTCTCCATCTGGGCGCTCGCGCTCGTCGGTGTCGTCGTGTCCGGCCTGCTCTGGAGTCCGGGGGAGACCTTCTTCGGGCTGTCGGCCACGCTCGGCCTCTGCACGCTGGCCGCGTTCTCGGCACAGCTGTTGACGCGGCAGAAGGTGGGATTCGTCGATCGGATGTCGACGAGCGTCACCGGCGCCGTCCTCATCCTCGCCATCGGCGGTGCCGTGTATGGCCTCATCGCCCTGGCCTCGGGGTAGACTTTCCCCATGCTGCTCGCTCTCGAAATCTTCTTCATCGGCTTGCTCGTCCTCGCCAGTCTCGCCATCGCGTTCACCGCGGTGGTCGTGCTGAAGAACCTGTACCGCGGTCAGCGCTAGTCCGGGTCCCTCGATGATCGAGATCCCGAGCGGCCTGCCGAGCGAACTGGTCCCGCTGTCATGGCTCATCGGCGTCTGGGAGGGCACCGGCGTCATCGACTACCGGGTCGGCGACGAGACCGTGACCCGCGAGTTCGGTCAGCGCGTGAGCTTCAGCCACGACGGCCTGCCGTACCTGAACTACAACTCCTACACCTGGCTCCTGCCCGAGCAGCCCCCTCGTGACGCCGAGGGGGCCTCGTCCACGGACGAGGACGCCCTGTCGGACGACACCGCTGCGGACGTCGCGCCCGAGGCGCACCCGGTCGACGAGTCCGGTGTGCCCGAGCCGCTCGTCACCGAGACGGGTTACTGGCGCCTCGAGCGCCCGTTGATCGAAGGCGATCCCGGGCCGGGGATGCTCCCAGGGCAGGGCCCCCGCCCGTTCGGCACGGCGCAATCGGTCGAGACGCTGCGTACGTCGACCGGCGCCTTCCCCCTACAGGTCTCGATCGTCCACCCGAACGGTGTGAGCGAGCTCTACCTCGGTCAGATCGACGGCCCGCGGATCGACCTCGCGACCGACGCCGTCGTCCGGACCGCTGGAGCCAAGGAGTACGCCGCCGCGACCCGCCTGTACGGCCTCGTGGAGAACCACCTGCTCTGGGCCTGGGACATCGCCGCCCTGGGGCAGGATCTCCGGACGCACGCCTCGGCGCGCCTGGCCAAAGCCGACTGACGTGACCGATCCCACCGGAGCGGTCACGCCGGAAGCGATTCCGGGCTCGCCCTTCCTCACGCTGCCGGGTGCCGTCGAACAGGCGGACGCCGTCGACCACGGCGTCCCCTCCCATTACGGCAGCCCGAACATCGAGCAGCGCCTCATCGCCAGCGGGAAGGCGATCGTCGACCTGTCGAACCGTGGCATCGTGACGGTCACCGGCCCTGATCGGCTGAGCTGGCTCAACTCCATCACGAGCCAGGAGCTGCGGTCGCTGTCCGCCGGCATCTCCACGGAGACCCTCTTCCTCGACCAGAGCGGCCGGATCGAGCACGCGGTCAAGCTGCTCGACGACGGGACGACCACGTGGCTCGTCACCGAGGCCGACGATGCTGCGCCCCTCCACGCCTGGCTCGATCGGATGCGGTTCATGCTGCGCGTCGAGGTGGCCATCGTGACCGAGCGGTACGCCGTGATCGGTGCGGCGGCGGGTCTCACGGTCGAGGCCGCGGAGCCGAACGGCATGCCGCTCGTCTGGCACGATCCGTGGTCCGAGGTCGCGGTCGGCGGGCATCAGTACGCGACGGGTGAGCACCCGGGTGCAGCGTGGACGTGGACCGAGACGATCGTCGCGCGCGAGCAGCTCGAGTCGCTCGTGCAGCAGATCCGCGTGGGGGCGTTCTCCGCCGCGGGTTCGTTGGCCGCAGAAGCCCTGCGCATCGCCGCGTGGCGCCCGCGGTTGCAGTCCGAGGTCGACGAACGGAGCATCCCGCACGAGCTCGACTGGCTGCGCTCTGCCGTCCACTTGAACAAGGGCTGCTATCGCGGTCAGGAGACGGTCGCCAAGGTGCACAACCTCGGGCATCCGCCGCGGCGTCTCGTCATGCTCCTCCTCGACGGCTCCGACGCGGTCCTGCCGCCGGCCGGTTCGAACGTGGTGCTCGTCGGCGACGGCGACGACGCGATCCGGAAACCCGTCGGACGCATCACCTCGAGCGCGATCCACCACGAGTTGGGCCCGGTGGCGTTGGCGATCGTCAAGCGCTCCGCGGATCCGGCGGCCGTGCTGACGGTGGAGGCCGACGGCATCGACGTCGCGGCGTCGCAGGAGATCGTCGTGCCGGCGGATGCCGGGGCCACGGCGAACGTGCCGCGGCTGCCGCGACTCGGCGCCGTCCGGCGCTGACCCCGGTGGGGAGCGACGGCGCCTCGGACCCGGGCGTACGGGTCGACCGATGGACCGCTGCGGTTCGTCGCCGCATCGCGCTCGGCGACGCCTGGCATCGTCTGGTCGGATCCGTGCCGGCCGTGCTGCAGGTCAGCGCCACGGCGATCGGCGCGTACGCGTTCTCCCACTACGTACTCGGGCACGCCGTGCCACTCCTCGCCTTGACCGTGACGATCTCGAGTCTCGGCTTCGTTCGCGACGCCCGCCCGATCCGGGTGCTCGAGACGGCTGTGGGGATGAGCGTCGGGATCGCGCTTGCCGAGATCCTGCTCCTCGGCTTCGGTCAGGGGACGTGGCAACTCGCGGTCGCGCTCGTGCTCACGCTGCTCGTCGCCCGGTTCCTGTCGCCGGCGGCGTCGTTCGCGATCGCGGCGGCGGTGCAGTCCGTCCTCGTCATGCTCCTGCCCGTGCCCGACGGGGGCCCGTTCGTGCGCACCCTCGACGGTCTGATCGGCGGGGTCTTCGCCCTGCTCGCGACCGCGCTCATCCCGCGCGACCCGCGCCGGAGTGCTCGCCGTGACGGCCAGCGGCTCATCGACGAACACGTCCGGACCCTCGCCTCGCTCGTCGCCGCCCTCCGTCTCGGCGACCTCGAGGAGGCGGACCGCGCGCTCGCACGGGCGAGGGCCACCCAGCCGGCCCTGGACGCGTGGCGCGGAACCCTCGACTCAGGACTCGCCATCGCGCGCATCTCGCCGTTCCTCCGCAAGGCGGTGTTCGACCTGGAACGGCAGCGGACCATGCTCGACGGCATGGACCTCGCGACCCGCAACCTCCGGGTGATCGCCCGGCGCATCGACTACGTGTCGCGCGACGCTACGAGCCGTCCCGAGCTCGCGGACCTGCTCGCGCGCACCTCCGTCGCGCTCGGCATCCTGTCGCAGTCGATCGGTGACATCGCCCAGCAGCCGGTCGCGAGGCAGTCCCTGCTGGAGATCGCGAAGCACCTCGAGCCGGTCGCCGTCCTCCCCGACGCCTCGGTCTCCGAGCAGGCGCTCGTGCTCGTGCTCCGGCCGTACCTCGTCGACCTGCTCACGGCGACGGGGCTGCCGACGCCGGAGGCGCAGGCGGCGCTGCCCTCGCTCTGACGGCTGCGTTCCCCGACACTCAGTCCGTCGGGGAGGGATTCGAGGCGACAGCCGACCACGGCAGTGTCAGCTCGCCGAGGCGCCAGCGGCTGCGGCCGGCCAGCACCGGCCACCCGCTGTCCCGGAGCGTCCCGACGGTCGCCAACCAGCGCTGGACCGGGCTGTAGACCGCCAGGGGTGCGTGCATCCGCCAGGCGCGGTCGAGGTCCGTCATGAGCGCATGGACCCGTTCGCCCGGCACGTTGTGGTGGATCAGCGCCTTCGGCAGTCGTTCGGCCACGATGGACGGCAGCTCGAGCTCGGCGAGTCGCAGACTGATGGAGAACGACTCAGCACGCCCCTGGTCGTCGAGCGCGATCCAGCTGGACACCCGTCCGATCTCGTCGCACGTCCCTTCGACGAGCACACCGCCGGGCTGCAGCCGCGACGCCATGAGGCGCCAGGCCCCCGCGACCTCGACTTCGTCGTACTGCCGGAGCACGTTGAACGCCCGGATCACCGTGGGGCGGTCGTCGCCGGTCGGCACCTCGAACCCGCCGCGCGCGAAGGAGACCGCAGCCGTCGGCATGAACCGGGTCGTGCCCGCTCGCACCTGCCGCAGCTGCGCGTCGGCGGTGCGGACGCGCCCCGGCTCGATCTCGAATCCGATGACCCGTACGTCGGGTCGTACGGCGAGCAGTCGGTCGTGCAGTTCGAACGCCGTGACGCCGCTCGCGCCGTAGCCGAGGTCCACCACCAGCGGGTTCGTCGTCCGTCTGAGCGAGGGGTGGATCGCGATCCAGCGGTCCACCCGCCGGAGCCGGTTCGTACCCGTCGTCCCGCGGGTGATCGATCCGACGGGCATGGACCCATTCTCCCTCACGGAGCGGGGTCATCGTCCACCTCGCGGTCATGCGCCGTCGGTATGCTGGGGGCATGCCTGAGACTTACACCCTCGTCCTGCTGCGCCACGGCAACAGCGACTGGAATCAGAAGAACCTGTTCACCGGTTGGGTCGACGTCCGACTCAGCGAACTCGGCGTCACCGAGGCCAAGCGTGCGGGCGAGCTGCTCGCCGACTCCGGCATCACCCCGGACGTGCTGTACACCTCGGTCCTCTCCCGCGCGATCCAGACGGCGAACCTCGCCCTCGAGACCGCCGACCGCATGTGGATCCCGGTCAAGCGCAGCTGGCGCCTCAACGAGCGTCACTACGGAGCGCTGCAGGGCAAGGACAAGGCGCAGACGCTCGCCGAGTACGGTCCGGAGCAGTTCCAGACCTGGCGTCGTTCCTTCGACGTGCCGCCGCCGCCGATCGCCGATGACGACGAGTGGTCGCAGGCCGACGACCCCCGGTATGTCGGGATCGACGGCGAACTGCCCCGCACCGAGTGCCTGAAGGACGTCATCGACCGGATGCTGCCCTACTGGGAGTCCGACATCACGGTCGACCTGGCTGCCGGCAGGACCGTCCTCGTGACGGCGCACGGCAACTCGCTCCGCGCCCTCGTGAAGCACCTCGACGACATCTCGGACGACGAGATCGCCGAGCTGAACATCCCCACCGGTATCCCGCTCGTCTACGAGCTCGACGCGGACTTCCGTCCGGTCGCCCCGGCTCGCTACCTCGATCCCGAGGCCGCGGCAGCAGGCGCCGCCGCCGTCGCGGCGCAGGGGAAGAAGTAGCGGAAACCCCACCAAACCACCACCCCGGTCGGGAGCACGGCTTGGCGACATCGTCGCCGAACGTCCTCCTGACCGGGGTTTTCCATGTCGCAAAAAAGGGGTTGAACCGCCTCGGGGTTGGGCGTACAGTGACTGCACTGTAACCCGATTGGGGGGATACGCATGGAGCAGTCGACCGACGGCACCCGTTTCCCCCTGTGGCGCGCCCTGGCGCTCGGTGGCTTCGCCGCCGCGGCGTTCACGGCGATAGCCCTCTTCGGGTCGCCGTCCTCCGCGCATGCCGACGACGGTGCCACCGATCCGTCGCTCTTGGGCGCGGTGACCGAGGTCGTCGGCTCGCTCGAACACCCCGTCAGTGCTGTCGTCGAGGTCGTCGACGTCGTCGACACCACCGTGCTCGAACCGGTGGTCGACGTCGTCGACGAGACCGTCGCAGCGGTACCGGTCGTGAACGACGTCGTCGAGGAGACCGTCGGCACAGCACCCGTCGCCGCGATCGTCGATCCGGTCGTGCAAACAGTCGACCAGACGTTGACCGGCGTCGCCGACGTCGTCGCCGCGGTCCCGGTCCCCAGTACGCCGATCGTCGATCCGGTCGTCCCAGCGCTTCCGCAGGGCCCGGCAGAGGACGTGTCGGCCACGGACTCGACCGCCGTCGGCGCGGTCCTCCCGACGACGGTCCTCGGACCGCCGTCCGTCCAGGAGCGCGACTCGACGCTCGTGTCGGGCGGCCAGGATCACGAAGACACGTCGTTCACCACGGCCGTGCCCGCCGCCGCCGTCGGATCGTCCAGTCTCCCCGCCACTCCTGCGAACCTTCCGCTGCTGCCGGACGCCGACGGCCGCTGGGCCTTCACGCCGAGTGGCTCCGGATCCTCCGGCTCCGGTGGTGCCGTCGGCGGTCCCGCAGCGGCCGAACAGTCGATCTCCGTCATCCTCCCTGCGCCCGGCGACGACCGTCGCGGACCCGCGCGAGACGAAGACCTCCCGGCTTCACCCACGTTCCCCTCCGATACCTCTCCTGACTGACCCCGGATCACTCTGCCGTTCGCGGCGGAGGCCCGCCCACTGGGCGGTTCAACGGTCCGAAGCCTCCCGACCACGGGAGCACATCAGTCACTCTGCAAGGAGCAGGAATCATGAATTCGTATGTCAAGAAAGGCCTCTACTGTGGCCTGTTCGTCGCGGGACTCACGTTCCTCGGCGCTACGGCGGCCAACGCCGACACGTCCGGGGACGACAGCATCCTCGGCGGAACCCTCGTCGACGTGGTCCTCGAGGCCCCCGTCGAGATCGTCGACACCGCGGTGAGCGTCGTCGGCGATTCGTCGGCGACGTCCGCACCGGAGGCGGCACCCGCGCCTGAGCCGGCACCCGCACCGGAGCCCGCACCAGCACCGGAGCCCGCACCAGCACCGGAGCCCGCACCGGAGCCGGCCCCGGCCGCCACCACCAGTGGTGACGACAGTGTCGCGGGCGGGAACCAGGTCCAGCTGCCCGTCTCCATCCCGGTGACGGTCGAGGACAACGCGATCTCGATCATCGGCGATGCCGAGCAGTCGGGTTCGACGTCCGGACCGGCGGCGGGGGAGTCCGCCTCGCCGGTCACCGACGAGGCCACCACGTCCGGTGACGACAGTGTCGCCGGTGGGAACCAGGTGTCTCCGGTGGTGACCGTTCCGGTCACGGTCGGTGGG